>NZ_JCALDY010000042.1:0-30393 GCF_059813095.1 Mycobacterium sp. NGS22 | reverse complement strand
GCGTTGCCTCTGCTGCCGTGGAGTGCGCGCGCGTAGTCGTCCAAACTTGCCTCGACGCGTTCAATTTTGGAGGACGCTACCGATTCCGTTCGTAGTAGGAGAGTGTTCAGCGCTGCTAGGTCGGCTCCGTGCGCGCTGTCGAGCCGAGAAATTTCGACCATCGCAATCTCGAGCTCGACAGCGATATCTGCGTTGATGCCGGCCTCGAGGTCGGCGATGAAGGGGGGAAGTGACACCTCGACGTAACGAAGTGTCCTGTCCTCGCGGGTGCCGCCTCGTTGAGTCTGTGCCCACGGACGTCGCTGTGCGGTGTGTCGTGGCCATGGATCTGCCATCACCCTCTCCTAACTCGGACTAACTATAGCGCTAGTCCGAGTTAGGACTTATAAGTCGGACTTATCGCCGCCAAGGCATCCAGACGTTGCTGCGTATCGCGTATGACCAAAGCGGGCAGCACCGCCCACAAGCAGCCAATTCAGCGACTACTATTGACCGCACCAGCACACTGGTCATACATTCAAGCGAAACATGTCCGTCCAGCGGAAGGGAGACATCCATGCAGAGCACCGCTCCCAATGTCTTCGAAGCCGGTCTCCCGACATTCGATTACACCCTCGATGCCACTCCGCACGACATCCTCGAGGATGTTCGATCGGCGCAATCGCGTGCACCCATCGCTATCGGACCCCTCGGCCCGGAAATCCTGTCCTACAAACTGGCTCGCGACATCATGCGCGACAACAGATTTCGGCTGCCGCCCGGCATTACGCTGGCGTCCCAGGGCATCACGTCAGGTCCGCTGTACGACAAGATGGCCAACAGCCTGCTCGGCCTGGACGGCCCACCACATGTCCGGTTACGCAAACTGGTTTCCAAGGCGTTCACCCCGCGCGCGACATCACGTCTTCAGGACACGATCCATGAAGTGGTGAACGGGTTGATCGACCGGGTGGTGGACGCCGGGCGATGTGACGTGGTGACCGACATCGCCCGTCCATACCCCACTCCGATCATGTGTGCGCTGATCGGAGCGCCCCGCGAGGATTGGCACCTGTTCGCGGACTGGACCGAAGAGGTCTTCAAGGCCCTCAACTTCCAGCCGGACGCCACCTTCGATCAAGCCGCGATCATGCGCGCATGGAATGAACTCGACGCCTACGTCGACGACATGGTGGCGGCCCGCCGACACAATCTGACCGATGATCTGCTCTCCGAACTCATACGCGCCGAAAGCGACGGCGACCGCCTCAATCTGGACGAACTGCGAGGTATGGTGGCGGGTTTCCTGATGGCGGGAACCGACACGACGCGGAACCAACTGGCTGCGTCCGTGCAGGTGCTCTGCGAGCATCCAGATCAGTGGGCGAAGCTGCGCGACCAGCCAGAACTCGCGATGCAGGCGGTCGAGGAGAGCATGCGCCACTCACCGGCGGGAAGTATCGTCCCGCGGGCCGCGACTTGCGATGCCGAATTCGGCGGGTACATGTTTCCGGCAGGAACCTTCATACTTGTGAATACCTTTGCGGCCAACCGAGATCCAGCGATCTATACCGATGCGGACCGCTTCGACATCGCGCGCAAGGACGTACCTGCGATCCTGACCTTCGGCGGTGGCGCGCACTACTGCCTCGGGGCGAACCTCGCACGCCGGGAACTGGCGGAAGCGCTCATAGTCCTCACCCGCCGCCTCTCCGTCGTTCATCGCGCCGGACCGGCACCGTGGAAACCCCTGCTGGGAATGACCGGTCCCACAACACTTCCGATCGAATTCACCAGTGAAAGGCTTGTGACCGCGGATGCGTAGTCGTGGCTGGGCGGGTTTGACACCCACTTCGGACGAGGAAGCGATCTCCCGAATTCTGACTGCGGTGGACGAAGAGGTCGCCGAGAACGGATCGGCGCTACGCCTTGCCGACGTCGCCCGCCGGCTCGGTGTCACTCGCCAGACGGTGTACCGGTACTTTCCCAATGCCGACGCGCTGCTCATCGCCAGTTCGATGCGCGCGGTCAACGGCTTCATCGATCAGGTCGCAGAACACGCCAGAGGGCTCAACGACCCGGTCACGGCGCTGGTCGAATGCATTTCGTTCGGGGTCGGGAACCTCGCCGGGGATCCGCAGCTGGAGAACCTGTTGACCCGACGGCAAGAGGGCGAAGCCGTCACCTCGCTGAGCTCCGATACCGCGATCGCATTCTGCTTGTCACTCTTTGACCGCCTGGACGTCGATTGGAAACTGCACGGCTTCGACGCGGCCGCGCTGCGTGAACTTGCCGAAATGACCCTGCGCACTGTGCAATCGCTGCTCACCGATCCGGGGCAGCGTCAGGGTGACGAGATCGCACTACGACGGTTCGTTGCGCGGTGGCTCGGTCCGGCGATCCTCTATCCACGGCTGGCGTCGCTCGTCAGTGCGGCTCCGTAACCGAGACATCCCTACCGCCCCGGCGGGGCCACCCGATAAACCGCACCCGCGGCGTCGTCCGTGACGTACACGGCTCCGTCCGGTCCGACTACCGCGGCGACCGGACGCCCCCATCGGGAACCGTCACCCGCTTGGAAACCACCGACCAGGGTCTGCTGGTCACCGAGAGTGCCATTGCGCCAGGGAAAGAACGAAACCTCGGGTGCGCGCGGAGGCTGCCGGTTCCAGGAGCCATGGATGCCGACCAGGGCGCCATCCGAATACGGTTGCGGCAGAACACCGCTGGTGAACGCCAGCCCGAGCGGCGCCGAATGAGCACCCATGCTCTGCTCGATCGGCGCCAAGACCGAACAGTCCATCGCGGATCCGTCCCTGTTGGTCGACATGTCGCGGACGAACCGCAAATTCGCGGGACCTCCATCGGGATTGCAATAGGGCCAACCCAATTCGCGTCCGGGCGTCAAGCGTGCCAGCGACTCCGGTGGATGGTCGTTGACGTACTCGACATCGACATTGCCATTCGGATCCGGTGCGTTGTCGCGATTGTTAACAGCGGTCCACAACGAACCGTCCGGCGCGAAAGCAAGACCGGTTCCGTTGCGCACCCCGGTCGCGAACGGCTGCGCAGTGCCGCCGTCCGGCGGGATCCGCATGATCGTCGCCCTGGGCGGTGTCGCCGTGCGGTCCTGCACGGAGATGTTGGCCGTCGAGCCGATCGAGAAGTAGACCGCACCGTCGCGACCGACGACCACGCTCTTCAGCGCGTGCGCGTAGGCGCCGTGCAGATCGGGACTGCGCGCGTCGGGAAGGCCGTTGACCACCGTACGTCCGTCGCCGGCCCGTCCGTCGATGTAGTCGTACGCATCGATCTGGTCGCTTTCGGCGACATACAGCGTTGAGCCCGCGAACGCCATCCCATGTGGTTGGTCGAGACCGTCGAGCAGCGTCGATTGTTGCGGCGCCGCACCCGGTGTCAGCTTGATGATCTGCCCGCTGGACGGAACCGACACCAGCAGAGCGCCGTCGGGAGTCCAGGTTTCCAGCCGCGCTTTGGGGATCCGCGCCCATACCGAGATCGTCCAGCCCTCCGGGATCAGAGCCTGCCGCGGTTGGTCGAACGGTGCCTGCGCCAAAGAGGCGGGAACGCCGACGGGAGCAGAGATCAGCTTTGCGGATGCCGGTGCAGGCGGCGCGGGCCCGGTCGCGGACGGCGGGGACTCGGCCGAGCATCCGGCGGTCAGCATGACGCCCACCAGGACAGCGGCCAGCGCCGATCTGCCACGCAGATAGTGGACGGCCACGTCGTCACCCATACCCGGCGCGACCGTCACCCATACCCGGCCGACCGTCACTCTTGCCCTGACCCAAGATCGGTAACCGGCAGTCGGTGCCATCCGCGCAGCCGATTAGCTACCTTCATGTCCGGAAATACCATGGCTTAACGTGGTGCAGGTCACAGGGAGGGGAGGCCGGTGTCGACCGAACATCCACGACTGCGCCTCTACATCTTCGGCGCGGTCACGCTGTTGTCGGTCGTCAACGCCTTGGCGCTGTGGGGCGGACCGGGCCGCCCATCGCGGCGAGACATTTCTTCAGCTGAGCACGGGGCTGGCCGCGATCGTCGCTGGTCTCGTAACTGCGGCGCGCACAAGTGGCTTGTCGCGCTGGTGGCGACTGCTCTACGCCGTCGGGGTGGGATTGTGGCTGTTCGGTCAGGTCCTCTGGTGGACGGGTAACACCCTGTCGAGCCGCATCGCGCCGGCGCCGGGGATACTCGCCCATTTGCTGCTGCCGGTGTTCGCGATCACCGGGATTGTCCTGCTGGTATACGACAGCGGCAGGGTGTTCGGGCGCGACGGGCTGCTGCGCCACCCTCCCGCCACGAGCCTGATCGACGGCGTGGTGGCCGGTCTGTCGTTCTTGATCCTGGCCACGATGGGCGGCTTCGGTGCCGGGTCGTCGGCTGCACTGGCCCGGTCGGACAGCGCGACTGTCGAGATGGGGTTCGCGTTGGCCGAGGTGGTGGTCGTGGGCGCAGTGGTGGTGATCGCCATGGTGTATGACCCCGACCGCCCGTATCGGGTGAACTACCTGCTGCTGGCCGGCGGCGTCGTGTCCATGGCGACCTCGGATCGCGTCACCGCCTATTTCCGGTCGGTCGGCGCGGAGGGCGGCGAGTTGTTCGGCGCCATCGGGTTGATCCTCGGCCCGGTGATGATCGCGTTCGCGATGCTCGAGTATCCGCCACTGCCGGACGCTGATCAGGTCGTTCGGGGGACTGACTGGGCGAAGCTGATCCTGCCTTACGTCGGATTTCTCGGAATCGCCGTGCTTTTCGCCTACCACGTGCTCATCGGACACTGGTTGGACGCATTCGCGGTCTGCGTAACGGTGCTCATGGTTCTGCTGGTCGCCATCCGTCAGGTGATCGCGATGCGCGCGCAGTGGCTACTGACTCAACACCTGTACGTCGCGCAACACCGGCTCGCCTACCAGGTGGATCACGACGCACTGACCGGACTGCCCAACCGGCTCTTGTTCGCCCGCCGCCTCGACGAGGCGATGCGCAGCGGCGGTTTCGTCCTGATTTTCGTCGACCTCGACGACTTCAAGGAGATCAACGACCGGTTCGGACATGCTGCCGGTGACGAACTGCTGTGCGCGGTGGGCGAGCGACTCAAACGCTGTGTCACCGACAGCGACACGTTGGCCCGGGTGGGCGGGGACGAGTTCGCGATATTGATCCACGAAGGCGTGGAGGAGCTCGAAACCGTACGGCATCGACTGCGGGTCGCGCTGCGCGATCCCTTCCCCCTGCACGGTTCCTCGGTCCGCGTCCGAGCCAGCATGGGTCTCGTCCGCCCGGGTACCGAGCACGGACCTCAGACGTCCGACGACCTGTTGCGGCAAGCGGACATCTCGATGTACGCCGGTAAACGGCTCGGCAAGAACACCGCGGTGATCTACCAACCGTTGACCGGCATACCGGGGGATTTCCCGACGGCACTGCGCAAGGCCAAAGGGGGCGTGCCCGCTGGATTCAGCCTCGTCTACCAGCCGATCGTGCGGCTCCCGGAGGCAACGGCGGTTGCCGTCGAGGCCCTGGCCAGGTGGACCGCACCCAACGGCATGGACATCGCCCCCGAAACGTTCGTCACGGCCGCCGAAGCCGCGGGACTCGGTGCCGCCCTGGATGCGATGGTGCTGGAACTGGCGTGCACCGAAGTCGAGGCGGCCGGGATGGACGTCGACATCCACGTCAACATCGGCGCGGCGCGCCTGGGCAACACCGACTTCGAAGAGCACGTGGACCGGACACTCAAACGCCACCGAATCGCGCCGGGCCGCCTCGTCGTGGAGATCACCGAGACGGTGCCGATCGTCGACCTCGCCGACGCGGCGGCGCAGATCACCCGGCTCAACGCGACCGGTGTGCGGGTGGCGCTCGACGATTTCGGCGCCGGATACAACTCGCTGACCTACCTGCACGCCCTGCCGGTGCACGTCGTCAAGCTCGACCGTGGTCTGGCGGTGGGTGTGGACCCGGCACGCGACCTGGCTCTCTACCGCTCGGTCATCGGGCTCTGCGCAGAGCTGGGTCTCGAGGTGATTGCCGAAGGTATCGAGTCGACCGCTCAAAGCGAGATCATCCAGGCCGCCGGCTGTCGCTTCGCACAAGGACACCTGTTCGGACAGCCGGCCCCTATCGACGACATCGTCCGCCCGAAATCCCCGCACCAACGGGCCGTCTAGCCGTGCCGGCGGTGTGGAAAGCCGCCTCCCGGGTATAAAGGCGGGCGTATGACTACCGCACGTAGCCAGCCGGACCAGCGCGAGCTCGACAGCATCCGACGGACAGTTGACGCGATCTCCCGGGCGTTCGCCGCCAAGATCGTCGGGCAGCGCGACCTACGGGAATCGCTGCTGATCGGCCTGCTCGCGGGCGGCCACATCCTGCTCGAAAGCGTGCCGGGTCTGGCCAAGACCACCGCGGCCAAGGTGCTCGCCGAGTCCATCCACGGTCGCTTCCAGCGCATCCAGTGCACGCCTGACCTGCTGCCCAGCGACATCATCGGCACCCAGATCTACGATTCGGCGACCAATTCGTTCGTCACCCAACTCGGTCCGGTGCACGCCAACATCGTGTTGCTCGACGAGATCAACCGCTCCAGTGCGAAGACCCAGAGCGCGATGCTCGAGGCGATGGAGGAGCGGCAGGCCACGATTGCCGGGCAGGTTCATCCCATCGCGGAGCCGTTCCTGGTCATCGCCACCCAGAACCCCGTCGACCAGGAAGGGACCTATCCGCTCTCCGAGGCGCAGACCGACCGCTTCATGCTCAAGGAGATCGTGCGCTACCCCTCCCCGGAAGAGGAAGTGGAAGTGATGTCGCGCATCGACGCGGGTGTCTACGATAAGGAGCAACCCGCCGCACCGGTGATCAGCCTCGACGACGTGCTGCGCCTGCAGGACGTGGTGCGCCACGTCTACATGGATCGTGCGTTGATGCTCTATGCCAGCCAGCTGGTCGACGTCACTCGCCATCCCGCCCAGAAGTTGCCCAAACAGATCGCGCGCCTGGTCGAGTACGGCGCCAGCCCGCGCGCCACGATCGCGTTCTGCAAGGCGGCGCGGGCGCGTGCGGTCCTGTTCGGGCGTGCGCACGTGCTGCCCGAGGACGTCGAGAAGCTCGCGCACCGGGTGCTGCGACACCGGCTCATCCTCGGCTTCGAAGCCGCCAGCGCCGACATCACACCCGAGGTCGTGATCGACGCCGCGCTGCGCGTCGTGCGCGTGCCCTGAGGTCGTCTTGGGAAAGCACCTGAATCGGGCGAAGGCGCACTTCGGTACCGACACCCGCGGCCTGCTCGAGGGTGGGCGCTACGCGTTATTGCATACGCGCAGCATGGAATTCGACGACCTTCGCCCGTATGTCCCCGGCGACGACGTGCGCGACATCGACTGGAAAGCCTCGGCGCGGTCGGGCAGCGTGCTGATCAAACGGTTCGTCTCCGAAAAGCACCACAAGATCCTGCTCGTCGCCGACGCCGGACGCAACATGTCCGCGCTCGCCCCGGGCGGAGAGTACAAACGTGACGTCGCCGCGCACGTCATGGGCGCGATCGGTCTGATCGGGCTGCGGCGCTCGGATCAGATCGGGATGGTCTACGGTGATCGACGCGGTTCGGTGAACGTCCCGCAGCGGCGCGGTGAGACGCACATCGAGGGATTGCTGCACCGCTGGTATCAGCACACCATGAACGACCCCGGTCGCAGCGACGTCGCCGCCCAACTCGATTATGTCGCAACGCATTACCGGCACACCATGCTGATCGTGGTGGTGTCCGACGAACCCGAGCCGGACGACCGACTCGACGCAGTGCTCACCAGCGTGACCGGACGCCACGACGTCATGTGGGCCATGGTTTCCGACATGCCCGCGGTGGGCCGCAGCGACATCGACGGATACGACGTCGCCACCGGCCGATTCGTCCTGAACGGAGCTGATCTCGGACCGCGGGTCGTCGCCGCCTACCGCCGCGCCGAGCAGACCCGTCGCGACCGCCTCCATGCGTTCCTGACCCGTCATGCGATTCCGCACGCGACCATCGCAACCAGCGGCGACATCCGGCGCGAACTGGTCAACATGACCGAGGTGGCTGCCCGTGCCGGATGATCTACTGCGCCACGTCTTCGGGCCACAGCCGTACTCGTCATGGTGGCTGTTCTGGGGCGTCCTCCTGATCCTGGGCGTCTTATGTTGGTACGCAGGTGTTTTCGTGTGGACGCTGCCGTCGCACCGGTTACGGCGCATCCCCGCGGTGCGACGGCTGCACGCCCGGTTGATCCGTCACCGCTTCGCCCGGCGCGTGCAGCGCATCGCCGACCAACACGTCGCCGGCCAGAAAGCGGCTCCGGAAGCGTGCGCGGCGATCAGCAGGACGGTGCGCAGCTTCTTGCATCAAGCGACCGGTACGCCGGCGCAGTACTTACATGTCGGGGCGCTACCGGAAAGCGAATTGGCTGGGGCCGCACCGCTACTCACCCGGCTCGGCGACGGGCAGTTCAACGTCGAAACCCTCGTTGACGTCGCCGAGGTGAGTGCCGACGCGCAGGAGTTGATCCGCTCGTGGACCTGAAGTGGTGGCCGGTGGCGGCCATCGGGTCGGTTTGCTTCGTCGCCGCCGTGCTGTTGGCGGCCTTGCTGCCGATGACTGCCGCTCGAAAGCGGTTGCGCCCGTTGGCCAACGTGGTGCGGCTCACCCGGTTGCCCGAGTACGCGCGGGTGGCCCGGTTGCGTTCGCTGTCGACGGTGGTGACCCTGGTGGTGCTGACGGTTATGTTCGGCGCCGCCGCCTGGGCAGGGGCCCGTCCCACCGCGTCCAGCAGGGAATTCGACGCCGCTCATCCCGAGGACATCATGCTGTGCGTCGGACAGCCGGTGACCGACGCCGTCACGGTCGAGTTCCTCGATTACTTTGCCCGCCAAGACGTCGATTCGGCTCCGGCCCACCGCATCGGGCTGACTTCGACCAACCGCCGCCTGGTGCCGTTGACACGGGATCACGCGTACGCCGTGGCGCGGTTCGGTGACTTCACCCGCGCTCAACAGGCCCGGTCGTTCGCCCCGCAGGTGATCTACACGGATTACGCCGCGAGCGTGGACGATGTTCTGGCGCTGTGTATCTCAGGATTCCCTACCGCCGATCAGCGCGGCACCAGCCGACGCTCGGTGATCTACCTGGGCCCGTCGGATCTCCGTGCAGCCGGGGAGCAGCGCGCCGCTCTGTTCAACGCCGGCAGTGTGCGGGACCTGGCGCAGCGGGCCGCGATCCAACTCAACGTGATCGACACGGCCCCCTCGCCCGCGAGCGGATCACTGCTCGCGCTCACCGAGCAGACCGGTGGCCGGTACCGCGTGCCGGGACCGGCCCCGGTGACCCGGGCCCTCAACGACATACGGGGGCACACCCCGCCGGCGCGTCTGGCCGACGGCACGGTGGTGGCATCGGATCTACAGGATGCGCCGGTCATCCCGCTGGCCATCGGGCTGCTCTCGGCGGCGGTGCTGTCGGTCGCGCTGTTGGTGTTGCGCCGATGACGTTTCAGCCCCTGCTGCCCTGGGCGATCCTTGCGGTCGTCATCGGCGCGCTCGTGCTGGCCCGGCTGGTGGCGCTGCGGCAGGTGCTGTGGTCGGCCGGACGGCCACGCCGCGCCGTGCTGCGCTGGGCCGGGGTGAGC
This sequence comes from Mycobacterium sp. NGS22, assembly GCF_059813095.1. Lineage (NCBI taxonomy): Bacteria > Bacillati > Actinomycetota > Actinomycetes > Mycobacteriales > Mycobacteriaceae > Mycobacterium > Mycobacterium sp. NGS22. Next base: position 20,728 of record NZ_JCALDY010000042.1, on the reverse strand, counting down.
CTGGCGGTGCTGTTGCTTCTCGCCGCGGTCACCCGTCCGGGGGTCCAGGGCAAGGATCGGCAGGGCACAGCGGCGGCCGGCGAGCATCTCAACGTGTTCCTGATCGTCGACCGCTCCGTCGACGAGTCGCGAATCACGTTGATGCGCAACGACATCACGGCCATGATCGACAAGTACCCGGCGGCGCGCTACGCACTGGTCAGTTTCGCTTCCCGCGCTGCGCTGGACTGGCCGCTGTCGCAGGACGTTTGGAGTCTGCGTCCGACCATCGCGGCTCTCTACCCCTACGGTCGGGGTCTCGACTCGGACGTCAACGCCGCGGCGGCCGGCAATGTGTTGAAGTATCAGCTGATCCAGGCAGCGCAGCAGTACCCGGGTTCACGAAATGTGGTGCTGTATCTCGGTTCCGGCGCGCCCGGTTCGCGTACCCCTCAAGGTGACTTCGACGTGACACACAATGTGGTGGACGGCGGGACGGTGCTGGGCTACGGCCGCGCCGAGGCGGTCGACGAAGCCGAATTGCGGGAAATCGCAAGGCAGCTCGCCGTGCCGTACCAGCACCGGGATCCTGCGCAGCCGTTCCGTCCGGAGCTGCCCGACTCTGCCGACGACGCCCGCGTCCGGGCCCAGTCGGCTGAACGGATCGAGTTGTACTGGTTACCGGCGTTGCTCGCGGCCGCGCTGCTGCTCGCCGAGATCTACCTGTCGATCCGGGAGTTCCGGCGCGGCCGCATCGCGCGAAGGGACGTGACCCGGTGACGCCGCGACCGGCCCGGCTGCGGTTGCGACGGCGGCTGTTGATCTACTCGGCACCGCTGAGCGTCGTCGCGCTGGCGGTGGCCGTGAAGCTGCTATCCCTCGTCTTCGCAGGGAATTCGGCCGTCTCCGCTTTCGCCGACGGCGACGGCGGCACGCTGCGCAACGACGCGGCGGTCCTGGGCATCGTCAACGTCGTCGAGCCGGCTAAAGCGCCGTTCGCCGCGGGCGTCGCCGCCGTACTGGAGGGTCGGCTCGACGACGCCGACAACCACTTCACGTCCGCGCTGGCTCGCACGGACGCCGCCCGCTCTTGCCCGGTGCGGGTCAACCTCGAACTGGTCCGCGAGACGCAGGGCGACCGGGCTGCGGCGGCCGGTGACCGCAGCCGCGCCGACGAACGTTACGCAAGCGCGCTGACCGTCGTCGGCGATGCGCCGGAAGCCTGCTTCGCGGGCAATACCGATCCGAACAAGCAGCGGCGAGACATCCGCAACGACGCCGCGAATCGATTGGCGGCCAAGCGGACTGGACTGTCGGCACCACCGGCGCCCGCCCCGCCGCCCCCGCCGGCGGTGCCGTTGGCGCCGCCTGCCGCACCACCGCCGGTATTCGCCCCCGACGGCAGCGAGATCCCGCCGCGCCGACTCGACCCGGGCAACGGCGATCCCCTCGACAAACTCCGGCAAGTGCTGCAGGACGCGGCCGGGGCAGCACCGCCCGGCAATCCAGCGTGAGCATTCCGCCGGTCCACACAACAAGACGCGGGCTCCGAGTTCCTCTCGGAACGGGCCCGCGTCTGCTGTGTGGTCGTTGTTTCGACCTGGCACCGGTCGGTGCGGCGGGTGGCGAGCGCGCCGGCGACGACAGCGCGAGCAGAGCGCACGCCCGGGGGAGGGGGGTCCTGACCTGCACGGCCACCGGTGCAGGCGCGCATGCGATACGGCCGGCAGCGAAGCCGGCGATCGTGATCGTGACCGGCAGTGCGAACAGAACGAGCAGCGCCACGAGGACGAAGCCGTACTCTGCGGTGCGATCGCGGGTCGGCGGGACCGAAGGCGGTCGCGTGGGTGAGGCCGGGGTGGACAAGGCCGCGCCTACCGGGGCGTCGCGGAGTCCGTCGGCCACGGGATCCGGTGCTGCGGGCGGCGCGGGCTTCTCCGCCTCGATCATCGCCGCGACGACCGTCTCCGCGTAGAGGTCGGCGCCTTCCCGGGGTTGCGGGTGGATGTGGTCTGCGTAGAGCAGGTCCTCGTGGCCACTGATGGCGCTCTGCCAATCGATCAGGTGGACGTTCGCGCGGTGGGTGAACGTCGCGTCGGTCAGGATCTGGTTGACCTGGTCGGTCCAGGACCGGTCGTGCAGATACAGGTTGACCAGGAAGACCTTGCGGTCCGGGCCGATGGTTTCCAGGAGCGCTTCCAACAGGTCGGGCGGGAAGGGGCCGTTGGTGCCCAATCCCAGCAGGACCACCGGGCGCAGCGAACCGTTGGCGGCGAGGGAGCCGATGATGCCCGGAGCCGCCTGCATGGCGCGGTTGGTGGCCGCGTCGATCCGGATGCCGGGCAGCCGCTCACGCAGCGCAAAAGACGAGGCCAGCATCACCGAGTCGCCCACCGCAGTGATCTGGTCGCCGGGCGGGGGACCGGCCGGTTCCGGCGGTGACGACGGGCGCGCCTCGGGTGCGGCTGGTGCGTCGGCGACGGGCGCTGGCGTGGGGGGCATAGACGTACCGGGATCCGCAACCGATGCCGACGCCTCCTGCGCCGCAAGGGCGTCGGCCAGCTGCTTGTCCAGCCCGTCCGGCGCTGGGGTGGGCGCCCACACGAGCGCGGACGCTACGAACACCGACGCGGCGGCCAGCGCGGCTGCCACCAGCCTGCTGCCGGTACGCCCCCCGGGCACCCTGCGCCAGCCGGCCTGCACCGCGCCGCGGTACCCGAGGCGCAGGACGGGCTTTTCGATCCAGCGGTACGAACCAGCGGCCAACAGCGTCGCGACGGTCACCTCTACCCCGGCGACCAGAAGCGTCCGCTGCCCGCAGATGCGGTCCCCGAGCACGAAGACCGGCCAATGCCACACGTACAAGCCATAGGACCGGGCACCGAGCCAGCACACCGAGGGTCGCGACAGCAACCGGCCGATCAGGGTGCGGCCGTGTCCCGCCCCGACGATGAGCAGCGCACTGGCTGCCGAGACGGCGACGATACCGCCCTGGTAGGTCAGCGAACCGTTCTCGTCCAGCAACCAGTAGGCCAGGGCTATCACGGCCAGGCCGAGCCGGGCCGATGCGCCGGTGAGCGCCGTCCGGCGCGCCGACCAGTGCACCCCTGACGCCGCCGGCCAGACGGCGGCCAACACGGCGCCGCCGAACAGCCCGGCGCTGTGAGTGGCCGTGCTGTAGTAGATCGGCGAGGGATCGGTGGCGGGCTGATACAGCAGAGCCATTGCTGTCGCGGAGGCAACCGCACCCAGTCCGGCGACCACCGCGACCGCCCGGGCGCCGGGTCTTCGGCGATACCAGCACAGCACCGCCACGACGATCGCGGGCCAGACCAAGTAGAACTGTTCCTCCACCGCCAGCGACCACAGGTGCTGCAGCAACGAGGGCGGCCCGAACTTGGCGAAGTACGACTGGTGTTCGCTGATCTGCACCCAGTTGCTGGTGAAGGTCAGCGCACCCGAGACCTCGGTGCGCAGCGCGTGCAACAACGAGCGGTCGACCAGCGCGGTCACGCCGACGACGACGAACAGCATCGGCAACAGCGGCGACAGAATCCGGCGGGCCCGCCGAATCCAGAACTGGCGCAGGCTGATTCGACCGGTGTCCGCGCGCTCGGCGAGCAGTAGCCGAGTGATCAGAAACCCGCTGATCACGAAGAACACATCGACGCCGAGATAGCCGCCGGGCAGCCATGCCGAATTGACGTGATACAGCACGACCGCACTGACCGCGAGAGCCCGCATGCCGTCGATCCCGGGCAGCTTGCCCGGACGCGAGCGCGTCGACGCCGGAGCAGCGGACCCGGCCCCCACCCGCGTGGAGCATGAGATCGTCGCCACTGTTGGTCGGCTCCCCGCTGCCGCTTACCAATTCGAAGTTGTCTTCGAGTGAGCTAGGCTAGCCGATCCGACGCGCAGTGGCAGGTATTTGAGCGTCCGCGGCGTCGTTGGCTAGGCCGGTTCCTCGACGTCCATCTCGGTCAACACCCGCCGCAGCAGTTTTCCGGTCGCGTTGCGGGGTAGCTCCTCGATGAACACCACATCGCGCGGCACCTTGTGGCGAGCCAGGTTGTTCTTCACATACTGCTTGATCTCCGTCGGGTCCTGGCTGGCACCCGGCTCGGAAACGATGAAGGCGCGCAACCGCTTTCCGAACTCGACGTCGTCGACACCGACCACCGCCACCTCGGCGACGTCGGGGCGTTCCTCGAGCAGATTCTCCACTTCCTGCGGGAAGACATTCTCACCGCCGGACACGATCATGTCGTCGTCGCGGCCGTCGACGAACAGCAACCCGTTCTCGTCGATGTGGCCCATGTCACCGCTGGACATGTAGCCGTCGATGATCTGCTTGTTGCGGCCGTCGGTGTAGCCCGAGAAGGGTGCGCCGTTGCGGACAAAGATGCGGCCGCGACGGTTCGAACCCTCGATCCGGCGGTCGTTTTCGTCGTACAACACCACCTCGCACGTCAGCGGCGCGCGACCGGCAGTGCCGGGTGCGGCACGGAGTTCTGCGGGGGTGGCCACGCTCGCGATGGCGCACTCGGTGGAGCCGTACATGTTGTAGAGAACGTCGCCGAAGGTGTCCTGCACGCGGGTGGACAACTCGGGACTCAGCGCCGACCCGGCGATCAGGATCACTTTCAGCGACGAGGTGTCGTATTTCCCGAGGACGTCGGGACCCACCTCCACCATCCGGTGCAGCATCGTCGGGACCGCCACCAACATGTCGGCTCGGTGATCGGCGATGAGCTTCAGGGTGGCTTCGGCCTTGAACCGCCGCGGGGTCACCACTTTGTTGCCCAATGCCGCACCGACCGTGTAGGTGGCCCAACCGGTGCTGTGGAAGATCGGCGAGACGATGACCATGGTTCCCTTGCGCGGGAACGGGATTCGGTCCACGATCTGGGCGGTCGCCAGCGGATTCACCGTGTCACGCGGTGCGCCCTTGGGCAGGCCGGTCGTGCCGCTGGTCAAGATGACCGAGCCGCCCGATTTGGTCGGCGGCGGCAGCGGGTCGGTGGAATTCGCGGCGACGATGTCGTCCAGCGTGTGTGCCGCCGCGGGCAACTCCGCGCCCTCGTCAACCCAGGTCAGCACGCGCGGCAGCTCGGGGGGCAGGGCGTCGAGCAGACCGAGGAATTCGCTGTCGTGCAGCACCACGCTGACGCCCTCGCGCTGGCAGACCTCGGCGAATTGCGGTTTGGCGAAGCCGGTGTTCATCAGCACCATGCGGGCGCCGATCTTCCCGCAGGCCGCCATCGTGATGATCAAGCCGCGGTGATCGCGACACAGCAACCCGACGACCGAGCCGGCGGCGACACCGAGCGACTGCAGACCGTGCGCCAGAGCCCAGGACTGGTCGTCGACCTCCTGGTAGGTCAGCGTCCCGCGTTCGTCGACAATCGCCGGCAGGGTCGGATACCTGCGGCCACCCAGGATGGTCATGGTGGCCTGCGGACCGTAGACGCGCGACAGCTTGCCGCCCTGAATCGTCGAATTCAGGTCTTTCAGGTCGATGATGCCGGTATCGGTGAGTCGTTTGACCGCCCGTCCGGCTTCGCTGATGTGCTGCAGCTTCTGCCGGATGCCGGTCAGTGCGCTGGCCATTGGCCCCTCCTCGACGAAAAGTTCGCGACAACGGAGGTTGTCGGTCCGTAGGCTATACCTGCCGCCGCCCGTGCCGCGACGCCATCTGACCCACCCATAGACTGACCCTTCGTGGGCATGCTTTTCGGCTTTACGCCGTGGATCGTTTATTGGGTCCTGGTCGGTAACGTCCCATTCATCACCGCGGTGTCGATCGCGCTGCTGATGGCCGTCGCGGTTCTCGCGGTCGGGCGGGCCACCGGCAAACCCGGTCAATCGCTCGAAATCGGTGCCGTCGCAACGTTTGTGGTGTTGGTGGTGCTGGCCGTCACGGTTGGCGACACCTTCATGGAGCGCTGGATTCAACCGCTCAGCAACGCCGGCATCTTCCTGGTGACGCTGGTCGGTGTGCTGATCGGCAAGCCGTTCGTGCGCGAGTTCGCCGCGGCCGAGCAGCCCCCCGACGTGGTGAACACCGCGCTGTTCCGGCGGATCACCACCATCCTGACCTGGGTCTGGGTCGCCGCGTTCGCCGGGATGACGGTGTCGTCGGCGATCCCGCCGATCGTGCAGGACGACGCGACGATCCTGGACACCAAGACCACGCTGTCGTTCACCTTCTACTGGGTCGTCCCGTTCGTGTTGCTGGGCGCGGCGGCGTTGGCATCGCGTTTCCTGCCGGAACGGATGCTGGCCGGGATCGACGACATCGCCCGGGAAACGTCCTTCGTGGCCTACGACGAGGCCACCATCGACGAGCTCTACTACCTGGCCCAGGAGCACGCCAACCGGGAGGTCGGCCCCGGCAAGGAGGCCTACAACGTCAAAGTCGGCGGGATGGGCACGCCACTGACCGGCGACGAGTCCCGAAAGTCGTGGCCCTCGACGTACAAGGTGCGGGACAAGAAGCGCTAGCGGCGCAGCTGAGCCACCGTGTCTACGAATTCACCGCGACACGCTATTCGACACTGTGATATACGCCTCTTTTCGGCGGCAATAATTAAGAACTTCTTATTTAACGATCAGCACGCGTGTCGATAAATTATTAGCCATAAGCAGGCGGAAGCTTGTTGTGCAGACGTTTTGTTGTTTGCTGGGCACGTAGGGTCCGGACCCCGTTTTAGGCTCACCTGAGCAAATGCTAAGCCTGGCAGTGTGACCCAGATAACAGCCCCCAATTTGCATTCTATTCGGCAGAAATTCGACTACTAGAATGGCTGATTAACGCATTAAACCCATGATGCCGTCATGCGCATCAACCGGAAGCCGGTGTCACCCAGGTGGGCGCGACGCACGCCGGCCTCGAGGTCCGACGAACGACAGTAAGGCGGTGCCAACGTGAGTTTCGTGAGCAGCAGGAACGGCGAATTGATTCAGCACGCGGCGGCCGCTGAGCCGGTGACCGTCCAGATCCCGGTGAACAACGGCCCCATCAGCGGCATCGCCGCCAGCCCCGACGGCAGCAGGCTGCTGGTGACCAACTACGGCGGCGCCAGCGTCTCGGTCATCGACACCGGCCATTACCGCGTGGTGCAGACCATCCGCGGCGTCGACGAGCCGTTTGCCCTGGCCGTGGATGCCGCTGACCGCGCCTACGTGTCCAGCGTGGCGAACGCCTACGACGCGATCCAGGTCATCGATGTGCTCACCGGCGACGTGGTCGCCACCCACCCGGTGGCCCTCAGTGTCAGTGACCTCGCGGCCGGCGCGGACGGCAAGCACCTCTACATCGGCCGAAACGGCGCCCGCAACGCCGACGTCGCCGTCATGGACACCGCCACCGGGCACGTGCAGGTGATCGACATCGCGACCACCCCGGGCACCACCACCGAATGCGTCCGGGTCAGTCCGGACGGGACGCGCGTGTACGTCGGCGTCAACGGCCCGTCCGGGGGGCAACTGGTCGTCATCGACACCGGCGCAGAACTGGAAGAATCCGGTCGGCGTTCGCGGTGGCGCCGCGGGACCAAATCCCGCCGCAACAGCGAGCCGGCGGTGATCGCCACCATCGAAATCGGGCTGGCCGTGCGCGACGTCGCCGTCAGCCCCAACGGCGCGCTGGCCTACGTCGCCAGCAGCGGTCCGGAGTTCGCCGTCGTCGACGTCGTCGACACCCGCACCAACAAGATCACCGGCACCCGCAAGGTGGCCGAGGTCAGCGGCATCCTCACCCGACTCACCCTCAGCGGTGACGGCGAACGGGCCTACTTGGTCAGCGACGACAGCGTCACCGTCCTGTGCACGCTCACCCAGGACGTCGTCGAATCGCTGAAGGTCGCGGCTGAGCCGTCCTGCGTGGTGGAAAGCCCGGACGGTCGGTACCTGTATGTCGCCGACTACTCCGGCTCGGTGCTGGTGGCGCCGATCGCCTCGGAGGCCGGCTTCGAGCAGGCCGCGCTGGAAAGTGGGCACTCGACGGATCTGTTCGTCCCCGACGTGCTGCGCTACGACGCCGCGCTGGTCTGACGGCCCTCGGGCCGAGGTTTCTCGTCGCGCGGCGCGGCGATAGCATTCGCGCAGGAGATGAGGCGGTGCTGCGCCGCGACGCGTGAGGCGGTACATCGATGTACAGCACGATGCAGGATTTCCCGCTGACGATCACCGCGATCATGCGGCACGGGTGCGGAGTCCACGGATCGCGGGAAGTCATCACGGCCACCGGTGAGGGTTACCGCAGCACCACCTACCGCGAACTGGGCCGGCAGGCGGCCCGGCTGGCAAACGCGTTGCGCCGCATCGGCATTACCGGCGACCAGCGGGTAGCCACCTTCATGTGGAACAACGCCGAACATCTCACGGCGTACCTCGCGGTGCCCTCGATGGGGGCGGTGCTGCACACGCTGAACATCCGGCTGTTCGCCGAGCAGATCATCTACGTGGCCGGCGAAGCCGAGGACCGCGTGCTGTTGGTCGACCTGTCGCTGGCCGAGTTGTTGGCGCCGGTGCTGTCCGAACTCGACACCGTGCACACCGTCATCGCGGTGGGCGACGGTGACACCGCGGTGCTGGAAGAGTCCGGCAAAACGGTGGTGCGCTATGCCGACGTGATCGACGGCGAGTCAACGGAATTCGACTGGCCGTCGCTCGACGAGAACTCCGCGGCCGCCATGTGCTACACCAGCGGCACCACCGGACACCCCAAAGGGGTTGTCTACAGCCATCGTTCGAGCTTCCTGCACACCATGGCGACGTGCACCACCAACGGCATCGGGGTGGGGTCCAGTGACCGGCTGCTGCCGGTCGTGCCGATGTTCCACGCCAATGCATGGGGTCTGCCGTATGCGGCGCTGGCAGCCGGCGCCGATCTGGTGCTGCCCGATCGGCACCTCGACGCCCCGTCGTTGGTCCACATGGTCGAACACCTGCGCCCGACGCTGGCCGGTGCGGTGCCGACCATCTGGAACGACGTCATGCATCATCTCGAGCGCAACCCCGGCCATGACATGTCCTCGTTGCGCCTGGTCGCCTGCGGCGGATCGGCCGTCCCGGAATCGCTGATGCGCACTTTCGAGGACAAGCACAACGTGCAGATCCGGCAGCTGTGGGGAATGACCGAAACGTCGCCGCTGGCGTCGATGGCCTGGCCGCCGCCCGCGACGCCGGACGAGGAGCACTGGGCCTTCCGGGTCACTCAGGGCCAACCGGTGTGTGGCGTGGAAACCCGCATCGTCGACGACGACGGTCGGGCGCTGCCCCATGACGGTAAAGCGGTGGGGGAGTTGGAAGTTCGCGGGCCGTGGATCACCGGCTCGTACTACCTGAACCAGGATGAGTCCAAGTTCGACTCCGGATGGTTGCGCACCGGCGACGTCGGGCGCATCGACGAGCAGGGCTTCATCACCCTGACCGACCGTGCCAAGGATGTCATCAAATCCGGTGGCGAATGGATCTCGTCGGTCGAACTGGAGAATTGTCTGATCGCGCACCCCGACGTGGTGGAGGCCGCCGTCGTCGGAGTTCCCGACGAACGCTGGCAGGAACGTCCGCTGGCCGTCGTCGTCGCCCGGGAGGGGGCCGACCTCACCGCGGGTGAACTGCGAAAATTCCTGTCGGACAAGGTGGTTCGTTGGTGGCTGCCCGAACGGTGGAACTTTGCCGAAAAGATTCCCCGCACCAGCGTCGGCAAGTACGACAAGAAGACCATCCGGTCGCGCTACGCCGAGGGCGCCTACGATGTGACCGAGGTGCGCGACTAGACACCGCGAGCAGACGCAGACTCGCACAATTTCGTGCTCGACAGTGCGATTCTGTGTCTGCTCGTCGCCGGAAAGAGGGGGATATGACCCAGCCCGTTACCGTCGAGCAGTCCCGAGCGATACCCGTCTCGGTTGAAGATGCCTTCGCCGGCACGATGCCGATCTCGCTGCCGCACGTCTGTTCCCAGTGGTACGGGGCGATCCCGCCCATCAAAGCGGTGCGCGACCAAACCGGCGACTGGGACTCGGTCGGACAGACCCGCACCATCTTGATGGTCGGTGGCGGTCGCGTCCACGAGGAGTTGACCAGCGTCGACCCGCCGCATTCGTTCGGCTACACACTGTCGCGAGTCAGCGGTCCGTTGGCGGCCCTGGTCAGTTCGGTCGACGGCAAATGGTCGTTCGCGCCGGCGGGCACCGGAACGCGGGTGAGCTGGCAATGGACGCTGCACCCGAAATCGTCGGCGACGGCGCCGCTGCTACCGCTGTTCGGCAAGATGTGGAAGGGCTACGCGCGCGTGGTCTTAGAAAAGCTGTCCGCGCAGCTGGTGCATTGAACTCATGTGTCGACTCTTCGGCCTGCATGCGGGCACAGAGGTTGTGACGGCGACCTTCTGGTTACTCGACGCACCCGACAGTCTCGAGGCGCAGAGCCGCAAGAACCCCGACGGCACGGGACTGGGACTGTTCGACGAGCGCGGCCGGCCGCAGCTGCACAAGGAACCGATAGCGGCCTGGCAGGACAGGGATTTCGCCACCGAGGCGCATAGTCTGTCCGGTACCACGTTCATCGCCCACGTCCGCTATGCGACGACGGGATCCCTGGACGTGCGCAACACCCACCCGTTCCTGCAGGACGGCCGGATCTTCGCGCACAACGGCATGATCGAGGGTCTCGACGTCGTCGACGAACGGCTGCGGGAACTCGGCACCCACGACCTGGTGCTGGGCCAGACCGACTCCGAGCGGGTGTTCGCCTTGATCACCGGATACATCCGAGCCCAAAAAGGCGACGTGACAAGCGGTTTGGTCGACGCCGTGGGCTGGCTGGCGACGAACGTGCCGATCTATGCGCTCAACGTCCTGCTGTGCATGGGCACCCAGATGTGGGCATTGCGGTACCCGCAGACCCACCAGCTGTTCATGCTGGACCGGCGCCACGACGGCGGCCCCGATTTCGACATGTCCACCAGCAGGATCCACGCCCGCAGCGAGACGCTCACCCAGACTTCGGCGGTGGTGTTCGCCACCGAACCGATGGACGACGACGACCGCTGGTGCCTGCTCGACCCGGGTGAGCTGGTCTACGTCGACACCGACCTGCAGATCACCCGCAATCTGGTGTTCCCGGATCCGCCCCGACACCTGGTGCGCAGGGACGATCTCACTCAGCCGGTCTTCCGCGCCCAGCACGCGATGCCGGGCACGCGGCACCTTCCCTAACCCCGGCTGGCAGAGTAGTTGCAATGTCATCCCGACGCGCACTTGTCCTGGCCGGTGGTGGAGTAGCGGGAATCGCCTGGGAGACAGGCGTTCTGTGCGGCATCGCCGACGAATCGCCGGACGCGGCGCGGCTGTTGCTGGAATCCGACGTGTTGGTCGGCACGTCGGCGGGGTCGACGGTGGCAGCTCAGATCAGCAGCGGGAGCACGCTGGCCGAGCTGTTCGACCGGCAAGTGGCGGAGACGTCGGCCGAGATCGACCCCGGAGTCGACATCGACTCGATCACCGCGCTGTTCCTGGACGCGCTGCGCGAGCCGGGTGCCTCCAAGGCGCAACGGCTGCAGCGGATCGGCACGGTGGCGCTGGCCACCCGGACCGTGCCCGAGGCCGTGCGCCGGGAGGTGATCGCGCACCGGCTGCCGTCGCACCAATGGCCGCAGCGCGACGTGCGGATCACCGCGATCGACACCGAAACCGGGGCCCTGGTGATTTTCGACCGCGACTCCGGAGTCGAGTTGGTGGACGCGGTGGCGTCCAGCTGTGCGGTGCCCGGGGCGTGGCCGCCGGTGACGATCGACGGCCGGCGCTACATCGACGGCGGCGTCAACAGCACGGTCAACGTCGGTGTCGCCGACGACTGCGACGCGATAGTGGTGCTGGTGCCCGCCGGCGCGGACGCTCCGTCACCGTTCGGTCCGGGACCCGCCGCCGAGATCGCCGCGTTCCCCGGCACGGCGCTGAGTGTGTTCGCCGACGAGGAATCCCTGACGGCATTCGGGCCCAACCCGCTCGATCCGCGCTGCCGGATCGGGTCGGCGCGGGCCGGGCGCGAACAGGGACGCCGCGAGGCCGGAGCGGTCGCGCGTTTCCTCGGCGTCGTCGAATAGTCAGCGGGTCTCGACCGCGCTCCGATCCTGCTCGTCGTCGCCGGAGTTCTCGAACGCATCCAGCGCGCGGGTCGCCAGCGCGCGACCAGCGTCGATCACCTCGACGGCACGGTGGAACTCCAGGCTGCGGCAGGTGGTACGCGGTACCTCGATCAGCAGGTCGGGCGGATAGGCCGCCAACGTGTGGCGGGCCAGTGCGGACTGGGCGATGTCTATCGTCCGGTTCATCACGTCGAAACCGCCCAGCTTCGGGATCTCCGGCTCATCGACATCGTCGTCGTCGCATTGGTCGACCGCGTCGGCTTCGTCCTCCAGATCCGGGACGGTCGCCCCGAACCGGCTCAGCATCGCGCGCGCGGTGGGACGGTCCAGCAGGGCCTTGGCGGCGCTGGTGTCGAACAACGCGGTGGTGCTGCGCAGCATGCGGTTCAGCCACTCGGCGGTCACGCCCGGTTCGGCGTCGCGGGTGGCGCCCGGCTCGCTGCCGTTGAGGCTCACCGCGATGGTCAGGTCGGAGTTGATGGCAGCGATCGGCGCCATCGGCAACGGGTCCAGGATGCCGCCGTCGGCGAGCAGACGGCCGTCGATCTCGTGCGGCGCAATCACACCCGGTATCGCGATGGACGCCCGGATGGCCTCGTCGACGGGACCACGCTGAAACCACACCGACTTGCCGGTCAGTAGGTCGGTGGCAACCGCGGTGTAGGGGACGTCCAATTCCTGAATGGTGACCGGGCCCAGGATGTCGCGCACCGCGTCCAGGATCTTCTCGGCCCGCAGCACCCCGGCCGCCGTCAACGACGGGTCGAGCAGGCGCAGAATCGTGCGCTGGGTGAGGGACTTGGCCCAGTCGGCGAGTTCGTCGAGCCGTCCGGCCGCCTGAACGCCGCCGACCACGGCGCCCATCGACGAGCCGGCGATCCCGACTATTTCGTAGCCGCGTTCTTCCAGCGCCTGGATCACCCCGATGTGGGCGTAACCGCGGGCGCCGCCGCTGCCCAGCGCCAACGCGACGCGAGCGCCGGACGATCCGCGCGGACGAACGGAATTCGGACCGGCCATGGCCTCATTCTGCTTGGCGCGGCCCGCACCGGCAGAACCGGCCACGGGTTTCTTGCACCCCTGATCGGAATTCGAAAGTCAGCCTCAACCGCATTCGCCGCGGGCGCCCGCCTGGGCCGCGACGATCACAGCGGCCTGCCGTGCGGAGCCGAGGTCCGCCCACCGCTTGTTCCAGCTGCCGGCAACGCCGGACGCGGACCTCTGGACCATCTCCAGGTACGGCTCGATGGCGGCCTCGCCGGTACTGCCCTGGGCGTCCATCCACACCTTGGCGGCATGGCAGGCCTGGAAATATTCCTCTTCGGTGGATTCCGCGGGCGCGTCGACCCGGGTCGTCACACCGGCGGGGGAGACGCCGATAGCTCCGGCGGGCAGCGAACTGGACGCGGGCGACGACGGCGCCGACGAAGAACCGGCATTGCCGCCGCTGCCGCCGCCCGAGCAGCCGGCCACGATCACCGAAACGACGAACACTGCGCACAGCGCTACCGACCGCGGTGAAAGGTGTCTGCGTCGGCACACGACACCCAATCTATGCAACACTTTCCCCGTGTTGGAGCGGTTCGGACTTTGCGAGTGTTGTCGGCCCTGACGCCGCCGCTTGCCCCAGCCGTTTCCCACTCCGGAGTTCTGTCCCATGGCTCTGCCTCTTTCGCAGTCTCTTTCCCGTCCCTTCTCCGCCCCCGCTGCCGCGCTGGCCGTTCCCTACCCCGGGCCCACCCGGCTTCGGGTGCCGGATCTGCTGCATGCCACCGATCAGGCCGCGGACGACGTGCTCAGTGGGCGCTGCGACCACCTGTTGCCCGAGGGCGGCGTGCCCGAGAACGACCGTTGGTTCGTCCGCATTCACGGTGACGAGGAACTCGACCTCTGGCTGATCAGCTGGGTTCCCGGACATGCGACCGAACTGCACGACCACGGCGGTTCGCTCGGCGCGCTGACGGTGCTTGCCGGGTCGCTCAACGAGTTCCGTTGGGACGGTAGAAAATTGCGTCGTCGGCGGCTCGACGCCGGCGATCAGGCCGGTTTCCCGCTGGGCTGGGTGCACGACGTGGTGTGGGCGCCGCGACCGGCCGCGTCGTCGCCTCCGCTGGAGCCGACCTTGAGCGTGCACGCATATTCCCCGCCACTGACCGCCATGTCGTATTACGAAGTGACCGAACGCAATACGCTGCGCCGGCAGCGCACCGAACTGACCGATCAGCCCGAAGGGCCGGGATGAGCCGGATCGACCGGGTACTGGACGCGGCCCGCCAACGGTATCGCCGACTGCCCGCCGATGAGCTGCCCGAGGCGTTGCGGCGCGGCGCGGTGCTCGTCGACATCCGGCCGGCCGCCCAGCGCGCCCGCGAAGGCGAGGTGCCCGGCGCGCTGGTGATCGAACGCAACGTCCTGGAATGGCGCTGCGACCCGACCAGCGACGCCCGCCTGCCGCAGGCCGTCGGCGACGACGTCGAGTGGGTGATCCTGTGCTCGGAGGGCTACACCTCGAGCTTGGCGGCCGCCGCACTGCTGGACCTGGGTCTGCATCGCGCGACCGACGTGGCGGGCGGCTATCACGCGCTGGTCGCCGCCGGCGTGCTGGACCTCGCAGCCGGCTAGTTGTCGCCGGACGGCCCTTCCAGCGTCACATTGGCGTGCAGCAGCGGTCGCAGCCGTTCGGTCTTGTCCTGCGTCCATCCCGGCGGCGACAACACCGCGGCCCAACCGTCGGCGCAGTTGGCGACGTAGCGGTGGCCATGCCCGTCGGGAACGTCGACCGCAACCGCCATGTCGGCGGATACCTGCAAGAACGTGATGAACGGGATCCAGCGCATGGCGGGCAGCACGTCGGAGCCGGGTGTTTCCTTCAGCCAGTCCGGTTCTTTGAACAACAGGTTGGGGGTCCACCAGGCGATGGGATCGGAGGCGTGCTGCAGATAGACAACCCGCGGTCGGCCCCACTCGGCTTTGGGCCGGTCCAGATCCTGTTGCTGCGCAACGAATCTCACATTGTGACCGTCGTCGTATATCGGTAACCATTGCGGCGAACCGCGATCCCGGGTCGCGGTCAGCTGGGTCCAGATCGTGTTCTGGAACGTCGGTCCGCTGAACAGGGCGCCGTCGGTGCGGGCCAGGACGTTGTTGAGGCTCATGAACGGCGCCTCACCGCCGAATGATCCGAGGCTCTCACCGAACACGACGAGTTTGGGGCGCTTGAACTCCGGCAGCTGCTTGATCAGCTTGTCGACGGCCTCGAACAGTGCCTGCCCGGCGTGCCGGGCGTTCTCCTTGTCCACCAGGAACGACAACCAGCTCGGCAGGAACGAGTACTGCATGCTGACGATCGCGGTGTTGCCGTTATACATGTACTCCAGCGCCGAAGCCTCCGCCTCGTTGATCCATCCGGTGCCGGTGGTGGTGGCCACCGCGACGACGGCGCGTTGCAGGCCGCCGGTGCGCATCAGCTCGCGCGCCGCCAGATCCGCGGTCGCGTCGATGCCGTCCGCGGATTTCAGGCCCGCGTAGGCCCGGATCGGCACAGTGGCCGGAGCGCCGTTGAATGCGGCGAGCTTTCTCGTCGACGGTCCGCCCTGGACGAAGAGCCGGCCCTGATGTCCCAACGACTCCCACGAAACCAGCGAGCCCGGACCGCCGGAGCGCAGGTTGGTTCGCGGGGGAGCGGTGTCGGGATCCATCTCGTTGTTGACCGACGAGAAGGTGCCGTTCATGGATCTCATCGCGAACTTGAGGACCACGCCGTTGAGCAGGCTGATGGTCAGCACCGTGAGTCCGATGGTCACGATGGCCGCCGACACGCGAAACGGCGCGATCCGATCCACTTGTGCCACAAGACCTCTGACCAGCCATCGAATGAGCTTGCCGATTTCCACCAGGGTGAACAGCACGATCATCGACAGTGCGGCGGTGTAGGGGTACTCGTACCATTTCAGGTGCGGTACTCCCATCAGGTCCCGCACGTCGTCCTGCCACACGTGGAACCGGATGGCCATCACGACCACTCCGATCGCACCGACCACGAGCAGCGGCGGCCACGCCCAGCCCGGGGCCGGGGCGGTGGTGTTCTGCGAACGCATGTAGCGGATCAGCCAGACGGTGAAAACGCCCAGCCCGTAACCGATTGCGCCGGAGACGCCGCTGACCACGCCCTGGAACAGCGGACCGCGGGGCAGCAGCGACGGCGTCAGCGACAACCACAGGAAGATCAGGCCCAGCAGGGTCCCGGTGTAGGTGTAGTTGCGGACCCACCACCGTCCGTGCACCAGCGGCGGCGCCAGGTCCCTATCGAGGTCGCTTGGCTCGTCGTCGGTCGCGACGGTGGCGGTACCGCTCATCGGTGGGTGAAATCGGGCGGGCGCTTCTCGATGAAGGCCGCCATGCCCTCGGACTGGTCGTCGGTGGCGAACAGCGAGTGAAAAAGCCTGCGCTCGTTGAGAAGTCCCTCGGCCAGCGTCGATTCGAACGCCCGGTTGACGGCCTCTTTGGCCATCTGCGCGGACGGCAGCGACATCTGCGAGATGGTCGTGGCGACGGCCTTGGCCTCGGTCAGCAAGTCGTCGGCGGGAACCACTCGCGAGACCAGTCCGCTGCGCTCGGCTTCGGCGGCGTCGATGGTCCTTCCGGTCAAGATGAGGTCCATCGCCTTGGCCTTGCCGATCGCGCGGGTCAACCGCTGCGAGCCACCCATGCCCGGGATGACACCCAGCTTGATCTCCGGCTGGCCGAATTTCGCGGTGTCGGCGGCGATCAGCAGGTCGCACATCATCGCCAGCTCGCAACCGCCGCCGAGGGCATATCCGGCCACCGCGGCGATCGTCGGGGTGCGCACGGCGGCCAGCTTGCCCCAGGGGGCGAAGAAGTCGGCCCCGAACGCGTCGGCGAAGGACAGATTGGCCATCTCCTTGATGTCGGCGCCCGCGGCGAACGCCTTGGCCGAACCGGTTATGACGATCGCACCGATGCCCGGGTCGGCATCCAATTCGGCTGCGGCACTGGTGACTTCGCCCATCACCTGGCTGTTGAGCGCGTTCAGTGCCTTGGGCCGGTTCAGGGTGATGATGCCGACGCGTTCGTCGCGGTCGACGAGGATGGTTTCGTACGTCATCATTGCCTCTCTAAAAACTCAGGTCGTCGTCCAGGGGCGCGAAATAGGCCGCGACGTCGGCGACCGTCACCTCGTCCAACCTCGCCGGCGACCACTTCGGGTTGCGGTCCTTGTCGACCAGTTGTGCGCGGATGCCTTCGACGAAATCGTGCGAACGCAGCGACGCCGAGGACACCCGATAGTCCTGCACCAGAACGTCTTCCAGCGTTTCCAGTTCACCGGCGCGGCGAACCGCTTCGAACGTCACCGACAGCGCGATCGGGGAGCGGGTGGCGATCAGGTCCGCGGCCTTGTTGGCCTCTGCCGCGTCGTGGCTTCGCAGCGCGGCGACGATGTCTGCGACGGTGTCGGCCGAATAGCACTCGTCGATCCATTCACGTTGTGCCGCAAGACCACTCGGTGGAGGTTCGACGGCGTGGTGGGCGAGCGCGCCTTCGACGCCGTCGGTGGCGACCGCCGCGGTGAACGCGTCCAGGTCGCTGTGTGGCACGTAATGGTCGGCGAATCCCAGCGCGATGGCGTCGGCACCGTCGAACGGTGCCCCGGTCAGCGCGGCGTGCAGGCCCAGCTTGCCCGGCGCCCGGGCCAGCAGGTAGGTGCCGCCGACGTCGGGGATGAAGCCGATGCCGACCTCGGGCATCGCGATCTTGGAGGTGTCGGTCGCCACCCGGGTATTCGCGTGGGCGCTGACCCCGACGCCGCCGCCCATCACGATGCCGTCCATCACCGCCACGTAGGGCTTGGGAAACCGGCCGATCTGTCCGTTGAGCAGATACTCGTCGCGCCAGAACCGTCGCGCCTCGACGCCGTCTTTGCGGGCGCTGTGATAAAGCGCCACCACGTCGCCGCCGGCGCACAACCCGCGCTCGCCGGCGCCGGTGAGCACCACCGCGCGCACCGCCTCGTCGCGCTCCCACCGGGTCAGGACCGTGGCCAGCAACTCGACCATGTTCTGGCTCAGCGAGTTGATCGCCTTCGGCCGGTTGAGGGTGACGAAGCCGACCCCGCCGTCTACTCGGGTCAGAACCTCGTCGGACTCCCCAGTTACGGCCCCAGTCACCCGCTCGTCTCCCCTCGTCGGAATACCTGGCCTACCGCGGCCACGTCGACCATGAGTTTGACCAGCAATCTAGATCGTTACTCGCTCGCCGATGCCCGCGGGGCTAAGGTTGAGGGCTATCCGGACCTTCATCCGGACTGGGTACAGGAGTCCCGGACGAACTAGACACAGCAGCTCCGCTGGGGAACCCGAGCGGACCACCAATCGTTGAGCAGTTGTTCGTCGGCTAACAGCCACATGAATCTCAGAGAGGATCCGACGGTGCGGGAGACAAGCAACCCGGTATTCCGCTCGCTGCCGAAGCAGCAGGGCGGGTATGCGCAATTCGGTCCCGGTCTGGCGCCCGGGTACCAGGGTGACCCCTACGCTCCTTACCAGCCGCAGGTGAGGCCTTCGCGCCCGCTCACCATCGATGACGTCGTCACCAAGACCGGCCTGACGCTGGCCGCCCTGTCGGCTGTCGCGGCGGTGTCGTACTTCATGGTGGCCGCTAACAAAATGCTGGCGTTTCCGTTTGTCCTGGTCGGCGGCTTGGGCGGCTTCGGATTGTTGATGTTCACGATCTTCACGGGTAGGCAGGACAAGCCGGCGCTTGTCCTGAGCTACGCCGCGTTGGAAGGTCTGTTCCTCGGCGCTTTTTCATTCCTGCTGACCTTCAATGTGAATATCGGCGGTCAGTCGCCGAATGCCGGGGTGATGATCGGCCAAGCCATCCTGGGCACGCTCGGCGTGTTCTTCGGCATGCTTGTCGTCTACAAGACGGGCGCAATTCGCGTCACGCCAAAGTTCGCCCGGATGCTTTTCGCTGCGTTGATCGGTGCGGTTGTGCTGTCGATCGGCAACCTGATCATGAGCTTCTTCACCGACGGTGCCGGCCCGCTGCGTAACGGAGGGACTATCGCGATCATCTTCTCGCTGATCTGCATCGGCATCGCCGCCTTCAGCTTCCTGATCGACTTCGACGCCGCCGACCAGATGATTCGCGCCGGGGCGCCGGAGAAGGCGGCGTGGGGAATCGCGCTGGGCCTGACCGTGACGCTGGTCTGGCTGTACACCGAGATCCTGCGCCTGCTGAGTTATTTCCAGAACGACTAGTCGATCCCCTCGACGGGCAAAGCCGGCACGCCATCGCGTGCCGGCTTTCTCTTTTGACGCTGTGCTCTCGCGTTGAGTCTGCGTTGAGGGCGTGGGTTACTCGCACTTTGTCGCCCTGAGCGCAGAGTCAACTGAGGTGTCGGTGCGCGCTGGCACCATTCCGTCATGAACTACGCAGGTGGACTATTCATCGGCAGTGAGGCGCTTGCCGCGGGCGAGCTGAGTAAGTACGAGCTTCGCAAGTATTACCGCGCGATCATGCCGAACGTCTACCTGGACAAAGGAGTCGAGCCATCGTTGCGACAACGCACTGTTGCCGCGTGGCTCTGGTCGCGTCGAGAGGCGGTAATTGCCGGTGCCGCTGCATCGGCGATGCTCGGCGCCAAATGGGTTGACCACGACGCGCCAGTCGAGTTGATCTGGCGCAACGCGAGGACACCTCCGCGCGTCGTGACGCGCGATGAGTTGTTGTTAGATGGCGAGTTCCAACGGCTGCAGGGAATGCCGGTGACGACGCCCGAGCGCACCGCCTTCGACATCGGCCGCCGCGGACCCCTCGGTCGCGCCGTTGCCAGACTCGATGCCCTTGCTGCGGCCACCGACTTCAAAGTATGCGATGTCGAGGAGTTGGCTGCCGGTCATAGGCATACCCGCGGCTTGCGCCAACTGGAAGCCGCGCTGGGTCTGGTGGACGGCGGGGCTCAATCACCAAAGGAAACCTGGCTGCGGCTGCTGTTGATCGATGCGGGTTTCCCGAAGCCTCGCACGCAGATACCGGTGCTGGGGCCAGACGGATTGCCCCGGTACTTCCTTGACATGGGCTGGGAAGACATGATGTTGGCGGCCGAATACGACGGCGAGCAGCACTGGACCAACCCGGAACAGTACGCGTGGGACGTGGAACGCCAGGAGTACATCAACGAGGTCGGGTGGACCGTCGTCAGGGTGGTCAGTCGGCACCGGGCCGCAGATATCATTCGCCGAATGCATTGTGCCTGGGACGCGTGCTCGTTGCGTTGAGTCTGCGCTGAGGACGCCGCCTTCTCGCACTTTTGCGCCGTGGACGCAGAGTCAGCGGACGGCGGGGTCGGGAGTGCGTTGAGTCTGCGCTGAGGGTGCCGCCTTCTCGCACTTTTGTGCCCTGAACGCAGAGTCAACGGGCGGCGGGGTCGGGAGTGCGTTGAGTCTGCGCTGCGGGTGCGTCGTTCTCGCACTTTTGCGCCGTGGACGCAGAGTCAACGGGCGGCGGGGGTCGGGATTGCGTTGAGTCTGCGCTGAGGGTGCGTCGTTCTCGCACTTTTGCGCCGTGGAC
>NZ_JCALDY010000041.1:0-30913 GCF_059813095.1 Mycobacterium sp. NGS22 | reverse complement strand
ACTAGCCATCACGGCGGGGCCCGACCCCGCGATGTGACCATCACCTCGGTCTCACTCGGCTAACCTGAACACCCGGGACGGCCGCCGCTGACCGGGAGGAGACTCGTGGCCGAGAGCTTTGGTCGCTACCAACTGCAGGGTCTGCTGGGTCGCGGTGGCATGGGCCAGGTCTACCGGGCTTACGACACCCAGACCGACCGCGTCGTCGCCATCAAATTGCTGCCGCCGCATCTGGCCGAGGACAAAGAGTTCGAGCACCGCTTCCGCCGGGAGGCGCGCATCGCGGCCAGCCTCAACGATCCGCACGTCGTGCCCATCCACGGCTTCGGTGAGATCGACGGCCGACTGTATGTCGACATGCGTCTGGTCGAGGGCCGGGATTTGGTGAAGTTCATCGCCGAGAACGGCGGCCGACTGACCCCGGCGCAGACGGTGGCGATCGTCGACCAGGTTGCGGCTGCGCTGGACAGTGCCCACCGGGCCGGGCTGGTGCATCGCGACGTCAAACCGTCGAACATCCTGGTTGCCCAAGCCCGCGACTTCGTCTACCTGATCGACTTCGGGCTGGCCCGTGCCACCACCGACACCGTGTTGACCGGGTCCGGCACCACGATGGGCACCCTCGCCTACCTGGCCCCTGAAAGATTCAGTGGCACAACGGATTCCCGTGCCGATGTGTACTCGCTGGGGTGTGTGCTCTACGAGTGCCTGACCGGCGCCCGGCCCTATCCCGGCGAGACGTTCGCAGAGCAGATCTCCGGCCACCTCCACTCCCCGCCGCCACGTCCCACGGCGATCGCACCAGGCATCTCCCCGACCTTCGACGCTGTCGTCGCGCGCGCAATGGCAAAGGACCCGCAAGTCCGGTACCAGACGGTGACCGAACTCGCCGACGCCGCCCGCGCGGCGTTGACCGGTGCCGCTCCAACCCTCCCCCCGCCGCCACCGGCCGAACCGCGTACCGGGCTGCGGAGAGTGGATTCCGAAGGCATCGCCGACCCGCCCACTCCGAGCAGATCGGGAAGCAGCCGCAAAGTGCTGGTTGCGACCGTGGCCGGTTCGGGACTGGCACTGGTCTTGGTGGCCGCCCTCGTCGCGTTCCTCCTCGGCGACGACGACCGCGCCTCGAACACCACGACGTCGTCCAACACGACCACCAGCAACAACGAGTCGCAGAAAAGCGAGGCTCCCGAAGCGACGGCGGCCGCCACGCCGCCATTGCCGGCCGTCGCCGTGCTGCCAGACCGGGGCGCCAACTGTCAGTATTCGCCGACGCCGACGGCGGCCGGCAAACCGGTGCAACCTCCGCGCAGCGGCCGGGTGCCCACCACACCGGCCGAGGTTTCGGCCACCATGGTCACCAGCGAGGGCACCATCGGTCTGCGCCTGGCCAACAACGAGTCCCCCTGCACCGTGAACAGCTTCGTCAGCCTGGCGCAGCAGGGATTCTTCGACAACACCCAGTGTCGTCAGCTGTTCAAGTCGGCGAAAATGGGCGCGTTGCAGTGCGGCGATCCGCAAGGCGACGGGTCCGGCGGACCCGGCTACGAATTCGACGACGAGTACCCGGCTGACCAGTACCCGCGCGGCGACCCCAAGTTGGGACAGCCGGTCGTCTACCCGCGCGGCACCCTGGCGATGGCGACCGACACCAATGGCAGCCAGTTCTATGTGTTCTTCGACGACTCCGAGTTGGCGCCGCAGTCCACGGTGTTCGGCTCTATCGACCAGCAGGGCCTTGCGGCAGTCGACCGGATCGCCAGGGCCGGTGTCGTCGGCGGCGAGGACGACGGGACGCCCGTCACTCCGCTGACCATCACTTCGGTGCGTCTCGACGGGTGAGCGTGCGGATTTCAGTGTGAGCGTGCGGACTTCAGTGTGAACTCAGGGTTTTCATTGTGAGCCCACGGTGGCCGACAAGGTGATTGTGCCGCCGTAGCCTCACCCTCAAAGCCGTAGCCTCACACTCAAAGCCGCAGCCTCACACTCAAAGACCTCAGGAAGCCGACGTCACCCGATACACGTCGTAGACGCCCTCGACGTTGCGCACCACGTTCAGCAGATGGCCCAGATGTTTCGGGTCGCCCATCTCGAAGGTGAACCGGCTGATCGCCACCCGGTCCCCCGACGTGGTCACCGACGCGGACAGGATGTTGACCTTCTCGTCGGCCAGCACGCGCGTCACGTCCGACAGCAACCGGTGCCGGTCGAGAGCTTCGACCTGAATCGCGACCAGGAACACCGACGACGGCGACGGCGCCCACAGCACCTCGATGATGCGCTCGGACTGCTGCTGCAGGGACGCGGCGTTGGTGCAGTCGGTGCGGTGCACGCTGACGCCGCCGCCGCGGGTGACGAACCCCATGATCTGGTCACCCGGCACCGGTGTGCAGCATTTGGCCAGCTTGGACAGCACCCCGGGAGCGCCGGGCACCGACACGCCGACGTCTTCGGTGCTGCGCGGGCGTCGCGGTTGCATGGTCGCCGGGGTGGATCGTTCGGCAACGTCGTCCTCGGCCTGGTCGATACCGCCGAGTTCGGCCAACAGCCGCTGCACGACGTGCCGGGCCGAGACGTGGCCCTCGCCGATCGCGGTGTACATCGCCGAGACGTCGGTGTAGTGCAGCTCCCGGGCCACCGCGGCCATCGACTCGCCATTCACCAAGCGCTGCAGGGGAAGTCCGGCGCGACGCACTTCGCGAGCCATCGCCTCCTTGCCGGATTCCAGCGCTTCTTCACGCCGCTCCTTGGCGAACCACTGGCGGATCTTCGTCTTAGCGCGCGGGGACACCACGAACTGCTGCCAGTCCCGCGACGGACCGGCGTTGAGCGCCTTGGACGTGAACACCTCGACGACTTCGCCGTTGTCCAGCTTGCGTTCCAGCGCCACCAGCCGCCCGTTGACCCGGGCACCGATGCAACGGTGGCCTACCTCGGTGTGCACGGCGTAGGCGAAGTCGACCGGCGTGGAACCAGCCGGCAACGTGAACACGTCACCTTTGGGTGAGAACACGAATATCTCTTGTACTGCAAGGTCGTAACGCAGCGACTCCAGGAACTCGCCCGGGTCGGCCGCCTCCCGCTGCCAGTCGAGCAACTGCCGCATCCACGCCATGTCGTCGATCTCGGCGGCAGCGTGCTGGTGCGGAACCCCGTTGCGGCCCTTGGCTTCCTTGTACCGCCAGTGCGCGGCGATGCCGAATTCGGCGGTGCGGTGCATGTCGTTGGTGCGGATCTGCACCTCCAGCGGCTTGCCTTCCGGCCCGACGACCGTGGTGTGCAGCGACTGGTACACACCGAATCTGGGCTGGGCGATGTAGTCCTTGAACCGTCCGGCCATCGGCTGCCACAGCGAATGCACAACGCCCACAGCGGCATAGCAGTCGCGGATCTCGTCGCACAGGATGCGGATGCCGACCAGGTCGTGGATGTCGTCGAAGTCACGGCCCTTGACGATCATCTTCTGGTAGATCGACCAGTAGTGCTTGGGCCGGCCCTCCACCGTCGCCTTGATCTTCGAGGCGTTCAGCGTGTTGGTGATCTCGGCACGCACCTTGGCCAGGTAGGTGTCGCGCGACGGCGCGCGCCCGGCCACCAGCCGGACGATCTCCTCGTATTTCTTGGGATGCAGGATGGCGAACGAGAGGTCCTCGAGTTCCCACTTGACGCTGGCCATACCCAGCCGATGTGCAAGCGGCGCAATGACTTCCAGTGTCTCGCGGGCCTTGCGGGCCTGCTTCTCCGGCGGCAGGAAGCGCATGGTGCGCATGTTGTGCAGCCGGTCGGCCACCTTGATCACCAGCACCCGCGGGTCGCGGGCCATCGCGGTGATCATCTTGCGGATCGTCTCGCCCTCGGCGGCGCTGCCGAGCACGACGCGGTCCAGCTTGGTCACTCCGTCGACGAGATGGCCCACCTCCTCACCGAAGTCCTCGGACAGGGCGGCCAGCGTGTACCCGGTGTCCTCGACGGTGTCGTGCAGCAGGGCGGCCACCAAAGTGGTGGTGTCCATACCCAATTCGGCCAGGATGTTGGCCACCGCCAGCGGGTGGGTGATGTAGGGATCGCCGGAGTGCCGCAGCTGGGTGGCGTGCCGCCGGTCGGCGACCTCGTAGGCCCGCTGCAGCAGTGACAGGTCCGCTTTGGGATATACCTCCCGGTGCACCGCGACGAGCGGTTCGAGCACGGGGTTGATGGCGCTGCTGCGCGCGGTCATCCGCCGGGCCAGCCGGGCCCGCACCCGGCGGGAGGCGCTGCTGCTGCTCTTGGGCGCCTCGACGGAGGCTATCGGCATCGGCTCGGTGGGCGGGCCCGAGGACGCCGGACCCGGTTCGGCGGGCGGCGCGACAGCTTGCAGCGTGCTGTGTTCATCCGCCACGTGGGTCACCTCCGACCTTGAGGATATCGCGGGATCTCGTCTGTCAGGTGCGACTCAGGCTGTGCACCGGCAGCGGCGCCACCGCCTCGCGACCGCCCAACTCGGTGAGTTCCACCACCACCGCCGCGATCGTCGGGACCGCGCCGCCGCGCTCCAGCAACCTTTGCGCAGCGCCGACGCTGCCGCCGGTGGCCAGGACGTCGTCGATGATTGCAACGCGCAGACCGGCCAACGCAATCCCGTCGGCCGGGATTTCGACGGTGGCGGCGCCGTATTCGCGCTCGTAGTCCTCGCTGAGCACCGGCGGCGGCAGCTTGCCACCCTTGCGGATGGCCAGCACCCCGGTCCGCAACCGGGTGGCCACAGCGGCGGCCAGCAGGAAGCCGCGGGAATCGATGCCCGCCATCAGGTCCGCACCCGCCGAGACCTCGGCGAGCGCGTCGGTGATGGCCGCCATCGCGTCGGCGTCGGCGAACACGGGAGTGAGGTCTTTGAACTGCACCCCGGGCTCGGGAAAATCCGCGACCTTGCGGGTCAGCGCATCGATGACGGCGGCGACGTCCGTCACTGCACCAGCGCCCATCGGTCCATGTTCCAGCCCGCTCCCCACCGGGTGGGGTTCTTGCTCACCGCATACATCTTCTTGGACATCAACAAGGTCCGCTGCTGCCGGTACAGGGGCAACGTCGGCATCTCTCCCCACAGCACCGGCGCGGCTTCGGCGAGTAGCCGGGCCCGCTCGGTCGGATCGGCGGAAACCGCGAGCGCGCCGATGATCCCGTCGATTTGCGGGTTCGCATACCCCGACAGGTTGTTGCCGTTGCCGCTGTGCAACGTGTAGGCGTCCATCGCCGACGACCCGGTGGATCCGCTGCCCGCCGCACCGCCCGTGCTCGCCAGCAACACGTCGATCTTCCCGTCCCGCAGCGCCTGGGGTCCCGGGGTATCGAGGGTCACATTGGTGACGGTGATCCCGGCGGCCTGGCACGATGCCGCGATCGACCCGACAATGGCCGCCAGTCGGGCGTTGGGTCCGCGGTAGCCGATCCGCACGGTCAGCGGGACGCCGCGCAGCGCGTCGCGGGCGGCGTTGGGATCGGCCTTGTCGAACGGGCGCGCCTCGTTGACACCGTCGGTGGCAGCCAGCGCATCCTCGGTCGCCGGGGACAGGCGAGAGTTGGCGATCGGCACGCCGCCGTCGCGGGCGATCCCGTCCCGGGGTGTGCAGAATGCGAACGCGCGGCGCAACGGAACCTGGGCGAGCGGCCCCTGTGGCGCGAAGATGAGCTGCTCGATCCCGGCCGACGGGAAATCGGAGCGCTGGTAGTCGTCCGGAGTGGCCAGCGCGCCGGACGATCCGGCCGCCACGTCGACCACGTCCACCCGGCGGTGGTTCACCCGGTCCTGGATGTCGCTGCCCTGCGGTCGCACGGTGATCCGCTTGGTGATCGCCTTGGCGCCCCACCATCGGTCGTTGGACGCCAGCACCACGGCGCCGCCGTCCAGCACCGACTCGATCTTGTACGGTCCCGACGACGGAAAACGCTTGAGGTCGACCCCGGGTTTCAGGTCCCACGTCGTATTCCACAGTCGCGCAACCTGTTCCACCACCGACACCTTGTTGGTGAGCAGGGCGGTGGTGACGTCGGCGCCCAGGGTGTCGGAGATGACATGCGACGGCATCATCGAGGTGGCGGTGAACAGCTGGGTGTAGTCGGCAACGCCACGGTCGGGGATGAACGACACCCGGGCCTTCTTCTGGCCGGGGGTGCATTCGATGTTGGCGATGTCGACGTACCCGGCCTGGGTGGCCGCGTCGAAACCACCGAACCGCCCGGACTGCGCGGCCCAGGCCAGCACCAGATCGTCGCAGGTCACCGGTTTGCCGTCGGAGTAGACGGCGTTGTCGGCGATCTGGTAGTCAAGCACCAGGGGCGCACCGCCGACCACCGAGATGGTGCCGAAGTCGTGGTCGGCGACCACCTGCCCGTCGGGCCCGTGGTAGCCGAACCCGGTCAGGGTGCGGGCGAAGGCCTGGGCGCCGGCCGAGGCGGCACCGATGGTGGTGTTGGTGTTGTAGCTCGACAACGGGCCGTCGACCACGTAGTCGATCTGCCCCGCCGCGCTACCGGAACAACCGGTAAGGCCCGATGCTGCCAGCAGTGCCACAACACCGTTGGCCACCAAGGCTTTTCGCCAACGAAACCGGGTGGCCATGCGGCTACCGCTTGCCGACGTTTCGCTTGCCGGTGGGACGCCGGGTGCCGGTCGGACGCACCGGAGGCGCGCCCGGAGCCGGTTTGTTGGTGGCTGCGGGCTTGCTGGGGGTCACGGTCTCGGTGACCGCCTCCGTCGCGTCCTCGCCGCCGTCGGCCCGCTCCTCGGCGACCTCCTCGGAGACGGTCTTCTCGTCGCCGGTCTTTTCCGCGGTTGCCTTCGTCCCGGTCGTTCCCGAGCCGCGCCGTCGCAGCACCCGCCGGGTGTGCGAGCGCACCAACTCGGTGCGTTCGCGCATCGTGACCAGCAACGGAGTTGCGAAGAAGATCGACGAGTAGGTGCCGACGATGATGCCGATCAGCTGCACCAGCGCCAGGTCTTTCAGCGTGCCCACTCCCAGCAGCCACACCGCCACCACCATCAGCGCCACGACCGGCAGCACCGAAATCAGGCTGGTGTTGATTGAGCGCATGAAGGTCTGGTTGACCGCCAGGTTGGCGTGCTCGGCGAAGGTGCGCCGGGTGGTGTGCTGGAATCCCTGCGTGTTCTCCTCGACCTTGTCGAAGACGATCACGGTGTCATAGATCGAGAAGCCGAGGATGGTCAGCAACCCGATCACGGTGGCCGGGGTGACCTCGAAGCCCACCAGGGCATACACGCCCGCGGTGACCGTGATGTCGAAGACCATGGCCGCCAGGGCGGACAACGTCATGTACCGCTCGTATCGCACGGTGATGTAGAGGCCGACCAGCACCAGGAACACCACCAGTGCGATCACCGCTTTCTTGGTGATCTGACCGCCCCACGTCGAGGAGACCGCCGCGTCGCTGATGGCGTCCTTACTGGGCGGTTTGCCTTCGGCCCCGATCGGCTGGAACGCGTCGAACAGGGCGTCGCGTAGCTTCGCGGTCTGTTCGTTGGTCAGATGTTCCGAGCGGATCTGCACCGTGGCCGACGAACCCTTGCCGACGCTGACCACCGACTCCGGGTCCTCGCCGATCACCTTCTTGTACACGTCCTGCACCTGCGCGACCTGCGCAGTGCCGGTGGCCCCGTGCGCGGGCAGCGACACCGTGGTGCCGCCCTTGAAATCGATGCCGAAGGTGAACCCGCGGATCAGGATGGCCAGGACGGCGATCGCCATGATCGCGCCGCTCACCCCGTACCAGAGCCGACGGCGCCCCACCACCTCGAAGGCACCGGTTCCGGTGTACAGCCGGGACAGGAAGCCGTGGTGCGGAGCGTCGGTCTTGATGTCGTCGCGGGGGGTTGCGGTGACCTCGGTGGTCTTGGCGTCGGTGGTCTTGGCGTCGGCGTCCTTGGCGTCGGCCGGCTTGGCGGCGGTCGGCTTCTTCTTGATGTCGACACCGGTCTTGGGCTTGGCGGCCATCGGTTATCCCCGTCCCGTCTTGGTGGCGCTCGAGCGGGCTCCGGCGGAAGCGGTCCGGCGTTCGCGCGCGACCTGCTGAACAGCACCCAGCCCGTTGTAAGCCGGCTTGGCCAGCCTCGCGGATTTGGACGAGAGATATACCAGCGGCCAGGTGACCAGGAACACCACCACGATGTCGAGGATCGTCGTGAGCCCCAACGTGAACGCGAAACCCTTCACCTGGCCGATCGCCAGCGCGTACAACACAGCGGCGGCCAGGAAGGTGACCGCGTTGCCCGACACGATCGTCTTGCGGGCCCGCGCCCAACCACGCGGAACCGCCGAACGGTACGAACGACCTTCGCGGATCTCGTCTTTGATGCGTTCGAAGAACACCACGAACGAGTCGGCGGTAGTGCCGATACCGATGACCAGACCGGCTATGCCGGCCAGATCCAGGGTGTAGTTGATATATCGGCCCAGCAGCACCAGGATCGCGAAAACCATTGCACCGGAAGCGATCAACGACAAGGCCGTCAGCAATCCCAGCACCCGGTAGTACAGCAGCGAGTACAGCAGCACCAGCAGCAGGCCGATCGCGCCGGCTATCAGGCCGGCCCGCAGCGACGACAGCCCCAACGTCGCCGAAACCGTCTGCGCCTCCGAGGATTCGAAGGACAGCGGCAACGAACCGTACTTCAGGACGTTGGCGAGCTGTTTTGCCGTCGCCGCGCTGAACGGCGGCTCACCGCCACTGATCTGGGTCCGCCCACCGGGAATGGCCTCCCTGATCATGGGCGCGCTGACGACCTGGGAGTCCAGGGTGAACGCCGTCTGGGTACCGGTGTGGGCGGCGGTGTAGTCGGCCCACACGTTCGCCGCGGGACCCTTGAACTGCAGATCGACGACCCAGCCCAGACTGCGCTGGTCCTGGCCCGAGGTGGCGTCCTGGATCTGGTCGCCGCTGATGATCGACGGCGCCAACAGGTATGCGGTCTTGTGGTCGGTCGAGCAGGTGATCAGCGGCAGATTCGGGTCGTCGTTGCCGGCCAGGATGTCTTCTTTGTCGCAGCGCAGCGCCTGGAACTGCAGGGCGAGCTCCTGGAAGTACGGGCTGGTGTTCTGCCGCCACTTCTTTTCCTGCGCGATGCGGTCGGCGAGCGCCTTGCGCGGATCCGGCGGCGCGGGCGCCTCGGGGGGCGGCGCCTCCGATGTCGGGCTGGGTGCCGGTGCCGGGCTGGGTGCCGGATCCTGCGGGTACGGCCGAGGCTGACCCCGCGGCGGCGCCGGAGCCGGCGCGCCGGATTGCGGCGCACCCGTTTCGGGGGCAGGCGCCCCGGGGGCACCAGGCGCGGGAGCAGGTGCACCGGGCGCACCGGGTGCCGGCTGTTCGACGGGCCGGGGTTCTTCGGGCGGCGGCTTCTGGGCGGGCAACGAACTCGTGACCGGCCGGATGTAGAGCCGGGCGGTCTGGCCCAGGTTGCGGGCCTCGTTGCCGTCGTTGCCCGGCACCGTGATGACCAGGTTGTCGCCGTCGACGACCACCTCGGAGCCGGACACCCCCAGCCCGTTGACGCGCGAGCTGATGATCTGTTGGGCCTGCGCCAGCGCATCCGGACTGGGACGCTTGCCGTCCGGGGTGCGCGCGGTCAACGTCACCCGGGTGCCACCCTGCAGGTCGATGCCCAGTTTCGGCGCCGCCTTCTTGTCCCCGGTGAGAAATACCAACAGGTAGACGCCGACGAGCATGAGCAGGAACACCGACAGGTAGCGGGCAGGATGCACCGGCGCCGAAGACGATGCCACGTTCCTTGAATCTCCTTGAAAATCGGTACCGGACCCGTGAGAGCCTCCGAAGAGACTACGTGGCCTTCGGTCAGGAATCCTTGGCGACGTGCGTCTGGTCCTCGGCCTCTGCTTCCACAGCGACGGCCGAGTCCTCGTCGAAGTCGTCTTCCGGCAGGATCTTGTCGCGGATCGCCAGCTTCATCCAGGTGGTCACCACGCCGGGTGCGATCTCGAGGTCGACGGTGTCGTCGGTGATATCGACCACGTTGGCCTCCAGACCGGACGTGGTGTGCACCCGGTCACCGGGCTGCAACGACTCGTGCAGGTCGATGGTTGCCTGCATCGCCTTGCGCTGGCGGCGCGAGGCGAAGAACATGAACCCGCCCATGATGAGCAGGAACGGCAAGAACAGAACAAAACTATCCATCAACACGCCTGTCTTTCGTATCGGGAGTGCTCGAAATTCCCGCGGAATCCGGGGACGGTGCCGGTAGGACCCGGCACTCGATCACGTCGTCAACGGTCCAGTCTGCCATTCCCGCAGGTCGCAAACCGACCCCACCACGTGTGGCGGCCTCGGGAGCAGCCGAAACTCCGCAAATCCGGGCTGGCGGTTAGGCTTTTATCCGCGACGTGACCGGCGCGCCGCGGAAGGAGGGGTCCGTGGCCAGCCTCGAGCAAAGCCGTCATCTGGTCACCGAAATCCCGGGTCCCGCATCGTTGGAACTCAACAAGCGCCGGACCGCTGCGGTGTCGCACAGCGTCGCGGTCTCCCTGCCCGTGTTCGTCGCGCGCGCCGGTGGCGGCATCGTCGAGGACGTCGACGGCAACCGGCTCATCGACCTGGGTTCGGGCATCGCGGTGACCACGATCGGCAACTCGTCGCCGCGGGTCGTCGAGGCGGTGCGCGGTCAGGTCGAGGAGTTCACCCACACCTGTTTCATGGTGACCCCGTACGAGGGCTACGTCTCCGTCGCCGAGGAGCTCAACCGGATCACTCCGGGCGCCGGCGAGAAACGCTCGGTGCTGTTCAATTCCGGCGCCGAGGCCGTCGAGAACGCGATCAAGGTCGCGCGGTCGCACACCCGCAAGCCGGCGGTGGTCGCGTTCGACCACGCCTACCACGGTCGCACCAACATGGCGATGGCGCTCACCGCCAAATCGATGCCGTACAAGAGCGGTTTCGGTCCGTTCGCGCCGGAGATCTACCGGGCGCCGATCTCCTATCCTTATCGGGACGGGCTGCTGGACAAGGAACTCGCCACCGACGGCGAGAAGGCG
Organism: Mycobacterium sp. NGS22; assembly: GCF_059813095.1. Lineage (NCBI taxonomy): Bacteria > Bacillati > Actinomycetota > Actinomycetes > Mycobacteriales > Mycobacteriaceae > Mycobacterium > Mycobacterium sp. NGS22. The sequence continues at coordinate 19,880 of NZ_JCALDY010000041.1, read as the reverse complement.
GCCGCCCGCGCCATCAACATCATCGAGAAGCAGGTCGGGGCCAAGAACCTGGCCGCGGTCATCATCGAACCCATCCAGGGCGAAGGCGGGTTCATCGTCCCGGCCGAAGGGTTCCTGCCCGCGCTCGTGCGGTGGTGCCGGGAGAACGATGTGGTGTTCATCGCCGACGAGGTGCAGACCGGTTTCGCCCGCACCGGAGCGATGTTCGCTTGCGAGCACGAGAACATCGAGCCCGACGTGATCGTCACCGCGAAGGGCATCGCCGACGGGCTGCCGCTTTCGGCGATCACCGGCCGCGCCGAGATCATGGACGCCGCGCATCCTGGCGGCCTGGGCGGCACGTTCGGTGGCAATCCGGTCGCGTGTGCGGCAGCGCTGGCCACCATCGCCACCATCGAATCCGACGGGCTGATCGAGCGGGCCCAACAGATCGAACGCGTGATCACCGAACCGCTGCTGCGGTTGCAGGCCGGGGACGACCGGATCGGCGACGTGCGGGGTCGGGGCGCCATGATCGCTATCGAGCTGGTGAAGTCCGGCACCGCCGATCCCGACCCGGAGCTGACCTCCCAACTGGCCACCGCCGCGCATGCGGCCGGGGTCATCGTGTTGACCTGCGGCATGTGGGGCAACATCATCCGGCTGCTGCCGCCGTTGACCATCAGCGACGAGCTGCTGACCGAGGGCGTCGACATCCTGGGTGGACTGCTGGCCGATCTGTGAGGTCAGGCAGCGCCGAACACCACGACGGCGTTGTTCCCGCCGAGACCGAACGATTGCGACACGGCGTAGCGGTATTGTCCGCGGCGCGGCTCCCCGGCGACGACGTCGAGGTCGATTTCGGGGTCGAGCTCGGCGAGATTCAGTGTGGGCGGGACGATTCCGTCGCGAAGTGCCTGCACGGTCAGCACCGATTCGATCGCGCCGCAGGCCCCCATCGAGTTGCCCAGCGCGGCTTTCGGCGCGTACACCGCCGGCGTGTGGGTGCCCAGTGCCCGCCGGATGGCGCGCGCCTCGGCCAGGTCTCCGAACGTAGTGCCGGTCGCGTGCGCGTTGACGTGGTCGATGTCGGCCGGTGTCAGGCCGGCCAGATGCACGGCCCGCGCGATGGCGTCGCCGGCACGCTCACCGGTCGGGTCGGGTTCGACCATGTCGTATCCATCCGAGGTGACGGCGGCTCCCAGTAGCCGGGCCAGGATCGGCGCGCCGCGCGCTCTGGCATGCTGCTCGGTCTCGAGGAGAAGCAGCGCGCCGCCTTCGCCGAACACCATGCCGTTGCGGCTCTTGTCGAACGGGCGGCAGGCCGCGGGCGGGTCGTCGTTGTGCGCGGACAGCATCTCGAGCTGACAGAACGTGGCGACGGGCACCGCCTCGATGCCGGTCTCGACGCCGCCGCAGACCGCGACGTCTGCCTCTCCGAGCACGATGTGCTGCCAAGCGTGAGCAATGGCCGCGGTACCGGATGCGTCGGCCACGATCGGCGTCAGGACCCCGGCCTTCGCCTTCAGGTCGAGTCCGACCACGGCGGCGGGTGCGTTGGGCATGTGCTTCTGCACCGATAGCGGCGACACCGCCCGCAGGCCCTTCACCTTCCAGATCTCGTGCCAGTACGGGATGTCCTCGGTGCTGCCGAAACCCAGGCCCACCGACACCATCAGACGGTTGGTGTCGACGTCGGGTGCGCCAGCCTGCTGCCACAGCCGTCGGCTCAGCACCGCGGCCATCTTCTGCATGAACGCGAACCGGCGCAGCTCCACCCGCTCCAGATGCTCGTCGAAATCCTCGCGGAGCGTGCCGCCGATGCGCACCGGCGAGTCGAATTCCGCTACGAACGGCTTGTCAAGCTCGCGGATCCCGCTGCCGCCCTCGAGGAGTTGTTGCCAGGTCTCCTCAGCGTCAGGCGCCAGCGCCGTCGTCGACACCAACCCGGTGACGACGACGTCGGGGAAGCCCTCTCCAGTCCTCATCGCGTGCGCCTACCCGCCATGGTCTGTCTGATCAGCCACATCGATGCCACGTCCCTCCAAAACCCAGCAACTCGGCCGAAGTGTCTGCAAGGCATTATCACCGCTCGCGCGACGGGCCAATCATGAGGTCCAATTCCCGCCCGGCGCGTGCCCAAACCTGCGCAAGCGTCAAATTTGCCGCTCCGGCCGCCGGGTGTTCTGCGAGCAGGGTTCGTGCGGGCGGGTCGGCGTCCAGCAACAGCGGAGCCACAGCAGCGGCGTTTGAGGAATAATGTTAGTTTTGCTAACGTTCTTCTGGTCAGCGCAATGTCGCGCCATAGTTTTCAAATCACTTTCGTTCTTTCGAGGATTGCCATGTCGATCAGCAGTGAAGAGCGGCTCGAGCGCCGCACCCAGGACCTAGTCGCCAACGACCCGCAATTCGACGCCGCCCAGCCGGACCCGGCCGTCGCCGAAGCCCTTCAACAGCCGGAGTTGCGGCTCCCGCAGATTCTGCAGACCGTCCTGAACGGGTATGCCGACCGTCCCGCCGTCGGCCAACGCGCGGCGGAGTTCGTCGTCAATCCCGCCACCGGCCGCACCGAGCTGAACCTGCTGCCCCGGTTCGACACGATCACCTATCGCGAGCTGGGTGACCGGATCGCCGCATTCGGACGCGCCCTGACCGCCGACGGCCTGCAGACCGGCGACCGGGTGTGCGTGCTGGGCTTTACCAGCGTCGATTACACGACCATCGACATGGGGCTGGGCAGCATCGGCGCCGTGTCGGTTCCGCTGCAGACCAGCGCATCCATCGCTCAACTGCAGCCGATCGTCGTCGAAACCGAGCCGCGCCTGGTCGCCGCGAGCGTCCACCAGCTCACCGAGGCGGTCGAGCTGATCCGCGCCGGCTTCACCCCGGCCAAGCTGGTGGTGTTCGACTACCACCCCGAGGTCGACGACCAGCGCGAAGCCGTAGCGTCCGCACACGCCGAACTGGCTGATGCCGGTGTGGCGGTCGAGACGTTGGCCGACGCGATCGAGCGCGGCGCCGCGCTGCCGGCCCGTCCGGTGGCGGATGTGGCCGAGGACGCGCTGGCGCTTTTGATCTACACCTCCGGTAGCACCGGCGCACCCAAGGGCGCGATGTACCCCCAGCGCAACGTGGGCAAGATGTTCCGCCGGTCGGCCAAGAACTGGTTCGGCCCGACCGCGGCCTCGATCACCCTCAACTTCATGCCGATGAGCCACGTCATGGGCCGCGGCATCCTCTACGGCACGCTCGGCAACGGCGGCACCGCCTACTTCGCCGCCAAGAGTGACCTGTCCACATTGTTGGAGGACCTCGCCCTGGTGCGGCCCACCGAACTGAACTTCGTGCCGCGCATCTGGGAGACGCTCTACGCCGAGTTCCAGCGCGAGGTCGACCGCGGCGCCAGCCCGGACGAAATGCTGACCGAGCTGCGGCAGAACCTGCTGGGCGGCCGCTTCATCTTCGCGATGACGGGCTCCGCGCCCACCTCCCCCGAACTCAAAGCCTGGGTCGAGTCGCTGCTGGAGATGCACCTGTTGGACGGCTACGGCTCCACCGAAGCCGGCATGGTCCTGTTCGACGGCGAGGTGCAACGCCCGCCGGTGATCGACTACAAGCTGGCTGACGTCCCCGACCTGGGCTACTTCGCCACCGACCGGCCCTATCCGCGCGGTGAGTTGCTGCTCAAGACCGAGAACATGTTCCCCGGCTACTACCGGCGTCCCGAGATCACCGCCGACGTGTTCGACGAAGACGGCTACTACCGCACCGGCGACGTCGTCGCCGAGGTGGGACCCAACCGGGTCGTCTACGTCGACCGCCGCAACAACGTGCTGAAGCTGGCCCAGGGCGAGTTCGTCACCGTCGCCAAGCTGGAAGCGGTGTTCGGCAACAGCCCGCTGGTACGCCAGATCTACGTCTACGGTAACAGCGCGCACCCGTATCTGCTGGCCGTCGTCGTGCCCACCGAAGAGGCCCTGTCAGGAATCGACGACTTGAAGCCGGCGATCGCCGACTCGCTGCAGACCGTCGCCAGAGACGCCGGCCTGCAGTCCTACGAGGTGCCGCGCGACTTCATCGTCGAAACGACACCGTTCACGCTGGAAAACGGGCTGCTGACCGGGATCCGCAAGCTGGCGTGGCCGAAGCTCAAGCAGCATTACGGCGACCGGCTGGAACAGCTCTACGCCGACCTGGCCGCGGGCCAGGCCAACGAACTGAGCGAACTGCGTCGCAGCGGTGCCGACGCGCCGGTGCTGCAGACGGTCACCCGCGCTGCGGCCGCCATGCTGGGCACCGCCAGTTCCGAGTTGTCCCCGGAGGCGTACTTCACCGATCTGGGCGGAGACTCGTTGTCGGCGTTGACATTCGGCAACCTGCTGAACGAGATCTTCGATGTCGACGTGCCGGTCGGCGTGATCGTCAGCCCGGCCAACGACCTGCAGGCCATCGCGGCTTACATCGAGGCCGAGCGGGCCGGATCCAAGCGCCCGTCGTTCGCCTCGGTGCACGGCCGGGCCGCGACCGAGGTACGCGCCGGCGACCTGACCCTGGACAAGTTCATCGACGAGGCCACCTTGGCCGCCGTGCCGAACCTGCCGGGCCCCGCCACCGAAGTGCGCACGGTGCTGCTGACCGGCGCCACCGGATTCCTGGGCCGCTACCTGGCCCTGGACTGGCTGGAGCGGATGGACCTGGTCGACGGCAAGGTGATCGCGCTGGTTCGGGCAAAGTCGGACGCCGACGCCCGGGCGCGCCTGGACCGCACGTTCGACAGCGGTGATCCGAAGCTGCTGGCGCACTACCAGGGGCTGGCGGCCGATCACCTCGAGGTCATCGCGGGCGACAAGGGCGAGGCCAATCTGGGCCTGGACGCTGCGACCTGGCAGCGGCTGGCCGACACCGTCGACCTGATCGTCGACCCTGCCGCGCTGGTCAACCACGTGCTGCCGTACAGCGAGTTGTTCGGGCCGAACGCCCTGGGCACCGCCGAGCTGATCCGGATCGCCTTGACCAGCAGGCAGAAGCCATACGCCTACGTGTCGACGATCGGCGTGGGTGACCAGATCACGCCGGGCACGTTCGTCGAGGACGCCGACGTGCGCGTGATGAGCGCGACCCGTCAGATCAACGACAGCTACGCCAACGGCTACGGCAACAGCAAATGGGCCGGCGAGGTATTGCTACGCGAGGCGCATGACCTGTGCGGGCTGCCGGTGACGGTGTTCCGCTGCGACATGATCCTGGCCGACACCACCTACGCCGGCCAGCTGAACCTGCCGGACATGTTCACCCGGACCATGCTGAGCGTGGTCGCCTCCGGCATCGCACCTAAGTCCTTCTACGAGTTGGACGCACAGGGCAATCGGCAGCGCGCCCACTACGACGGCTTGCCGGTGGAGTTCATCGCCGATGCGATCTCGACGCTCGGGCCGCATGCTGGGGACGGGTTCCGGACCTACCACGTGATGAATCCGTACGACGACGGCATCGGGCTCGACGAGTACATCGACTGGCTGGTGGACGCCGGGTACCCGATCGAGCGGATCAGCGACTACCACCAGTGGTTGCGGCGGTTCGAAATGTCGCTGCGGGCTCTGCCCGAACGGCAGCGTCAGTACTCGCTGCTGCCGTTGCTGCACAACTACCAGCAGCCGGACCAGCCGATCAACGGGTCGATGGCCCCGACCGACCGGTTCCGCGCCGCGGTCCAGGACGCCAAAATCGGGCCGGACAAGGACATTCCGCACGTCACGCCCGCAATCATCGAGAAGTACATCAGCGACCTCAAGCTGCTCGGCCTGGTTTGAGCGCCGACGGACAGGGCACTCGAAAAGCCATGTCGGAGCCGTCGACCCATCAGCTGGCGGTGCGAATGGCCGATCTGGCCCGCGCCGTCGCCGTACCCCGCACAGCTGAGGAGATCTTCTCGGAGGTCACCGCAGCCGCCGTGGAACTGATCCCCGGCGTCGACACAGCGGGAATCCTGCTGATCAAGAAGGGCGGGAAGTTCGAGTCCCACGGCGGGCACCGACGACCTGCCGCACGAGCTGGACGAACTGCAGCAAACCCTGCAGGAAGGCCCGTGCATGGACGCGGCACTGCACGACGTGGTGGTACGCAGCGACGACTTCCGGGTCGAAAGTCGATGGCCGGCCTACTCCGCCGCCGTCCGCAAGCTCGGCGTGCTCAGCGGGCTTTCCTTTCGGCTCTACACCCAGGAAACGCACCGCCGGCGCGTTGAACCTGTTCGGCTTCGAAGCCACGGAGTGGGACGACGAGAAGCAGACCATCGGGACGGTGCTCGCCGCCCAGGCCGCCGCGGCGATCATGGCGCACAGCCAGACCGAGAATCTGCGGTCCGCGGTGGCCAGCAGGGACCGGATAGGTCAGGCCAAGGGCATCGTGATGGAACGTTTTCACGTCGACGACGTCCAGGCCTTCGCCATGCTGCGCCGGCTCTCCCAGGAGAGCAACACCACACTGCTTAGCATTGCGCAACGCGTTATCGACACCCGCGGTCACTGAGTCGGGAATTCGTCGCTGTAGGGGGCACGTGGCGGTGCGATCTCGTCCAGCCGCTCGTTGATGGCGTGCGCGAGCATGTCGTGTTGCAGCGTCGGCAGCGACATGGCGCCGTTGAGATAGGCGTCCACCTCGAACCGACCGACCTCGCCGCCCAGGCTGAAGTACCGCAGCCAGAGTTCGTCGACGGAGACGTCGGCCGCTTCGAAAGCGGCCCGAAACTTCTCATTCAATTCGCGGTAGGTGGTCATCGGCTCGTCAAACGTCGTCCGGGGAGGCGACGATCCGCTCGGCGACGTCCCGGATCAGGCTGCGGGAACGATGCGCCTCGGCGGCCAGTTCGCGGAAGGCTTCGACGGGACCGACGCCTCGCCGTGCCATCACGGTGCCGCGGGCGATCGCGATCAGGTCCCGGGTTCGCAACGTCTCCTTGAGTTCGTCGCTGAGCCGCTCGGCGGCCTGGACGGTCTGCACATTCGCCACGAAGATTGCCGCCTGCATGGCAAAGCGGCGCAGCACGTCTTCGTCGCGTTCGTCGAACGCCGCACGGGCGGTGGAGTACACCTTGATCGCCCCCAGCGCGGTCGTCCCGTCGATCAGAGCCGCGCTCAGGAAAGACTTCATGCCCAGCTGATGTGCGCGCTCGATCCAGGTCGGCCAGCGTCGCTCGTCGTCCCCCTCCTGAGAACGCACGACGGTGCGCTCGCGCCACGCGGTGAGGCAGGGTCCCTCGTCCAGCTGGTACTGAAGGTCGTCGAGTTGACTCACCAACGGGTCCGTCGCTGCGGAGGTCACCCGTCTCCCGTCGGCATCGAGCAGGCTCACCCCCGAGCCGGTGCTTCCGGCGATGGTGTCGGTGGCCAGCGACGTCACGGTCGACAACGCGGTCGCCACCGTCGCCTCGCTGAGCAGGACACCCGACATGCTGGCGAACGCTCGCGCCAGTTCCTCAGCGGGGTTGGAAGCTGCCGTCACAAGTTGTCGATCCTTCGCAGTGGGCGTCCGCGCCGGCGGACCCGGTAGAACTACCACTCCCCTCACCGATCAAACGTCAACGGCCCAAGCATCTAGCGTCGCTATGAATTCACGCGATTCCGCTCGTCCAATCGCTTCGGCCGCGTAGCGTTTCCTCGCGCAATCTACGCAAGCGTCAATCTTGTGAACTGGGAGGACCGGATTTGTCGTCATTTGTGATTGCTTCGCCTGAAATGTTGGCCGCAGCGGCCGGTGATGTGCGCGGCATCGGTGAGGTGTTACGGGCGGCCACGTTGGCTGCGGCACCGCTGACGACAGCTATCGCCCCGCTGGCCGGTGACGAGGTGTCGGCGGCGGTGACGCGGGTGTTCGGCACCTACGGTCAGGCGTACCAGGCGCTCAGCGCGCAGGCGGCGCTGGTGCATGAGCAGTTCGTCCGGTCCCTGGCCGCCGGCGCCAGCTCCTACGCGGGCGCTGAGGCGACCAACGTGGTGCAGATGCTGGAGCAGGGCGTCTTGGGATTGGTCAATGCGCCCACCAACGCGCTGTTGGGGCGTCCCTTGATCGGAGACGGCGTCAACGGGGCGCCGGGCACGGGGCAGGCCGGCGGCGCCGGCGGGTTGTTGTTGGGCAACGGGGGCGCGGGCGGCTCGGGTGCGGCCGGCCTCAGTGGTGGGCGCGGCGGTGATGCCGGCTTGTTCGGCAATGGCGGCGCCGGTGGCGCCGGCGGAACTGGAGCGACGGGGGCCGTGGGCGGCACCGGGGGCGGCGGAGGCGCCGGCGGCTGGCTGGCCGGGATCGGCGGAGCCGGCGGTGCGGGCGGCGACGGGGGTGCCGGCGGTTCGGGGGTCGGTGGGGCCGGCGGCACCGGCGGTATCGGCGGTGTCGGACGGGCACTGGTCGGCGGCGGTGGCGGTGTCGGGGGCGCCGGCGGTGTCGGCGGCATGGGTGGTACCGGCGCAACGGGCGTCGCGGGTGCGGGGCCCGTCGGTGGCCAAGGCGGTACCGGATTCGCCGGTGGGGCCGGCGGGGCAGCTGGGCAGGGCGGTTCGAGTTACGGGCTGTTCGGTGCCGGCGGCGCCGGCGGCGTCGGCGGCACCGGCGGGGCCGGCGGTCTCGGCGGGGATGGCGGTACCGGTTTCGAGTTCGCCGCCGACGGCGGTAACGGCGGCACCGGCGGAAACGGCGGTGAGGCGGGAGTCGGCGGGGCCGGCGGCGCCGGCGGATACCTCGGCGCCGCTGGGGCGGCGGGACACGCAGGCACCGGCGGGGCCGGCGGCGTGGGAGGTACCGGCGGGAAGGGCGACGTCGGCGGCAGCGGCACGTCCGGAGCGGCACCCACGGCGGGCGAGCAAGGCCGGCAGGGCGGCGCGGGCGGTCAAGGGGGTAACGGCGGCGCCGGCATCAACGGTGTCGGCGGCGGCGCCGGCGGCCAGGGCGGCACCGGCGGTCAAGGCGGGCACGGCGGCAACGGTGGTCACGCCACCGGCACCACCACTACGGGCGCCACCGGCGGCGGCATGGGCGCCCAGGGCGGTCAGGGCGGCACCGGGGGCACCGCCGGGGCGGGGGGCAGCGGCGTCGACGGCGGCGCGGCCGGCAGCGTCGGGACTGGCGGTACCGGCGGCACGGGCGGCACCGGCGGTAACGGCGCTACCGGCGGCAACGGCGCGTCGGGTCTGTCCCCGGGCGCAGGCTGGCAGGGCGGCCAGGGCGGGACCGGCGGTCGCGGCGGCACCGCTGGTGCCGGGATCAACGGGATCGGCGGCGGACAAGCCGGCGCCGGCGGCCACGGCGGCGAGGGTGGTGCCGGCGGCAACGGCGGCACCAACACCGGGGCCACCAGCACCGGAGCCGCTGGCGGAGGCATGGGCGCCCAGGGCGGGCGCGGTGGCACCGGGGGCAGCGCCGGAGTCGCCGGCACCCGGGTCGACGGCGGAGCGGCCGGCAGTGCGGGCACCGGCGGAACCGGCGGGACGGGCGGCACCGGCGGCAACGGCGCCACCGGGATCAACGGATTCCACAACCCCGACAGCCCCACCGCGGGCAGCCAAGGTGGCCAGGGCGGCGCCGGTGGCACCGGCGGGAGCGGCGGCGCCGGCGTCGACGGGGTCGGCGGCGGGCAGGCCGGCAAGGGCGGTGTCGGCGGTAACGGCGGCACGGGCGGCAACGGCGGCGTCAACACCGGGCTCACCGGCGGGAACGGCGGTGCCGGTGGTCAGGGCGGCAGCGGCGGCACGGCCGGAGCCGCCGGCGCCGTCGTCGACGGGGGCGCCGCCGGCAGCATCGGCACCGGGGGAACCGGCGGGCTGGGCGGTAACGGCGGCACCGGCGGTGTCGGCGCCAACGGCACCTCCGGCGACGCGGTCACCGGTGGCCAGCAGGGCGGGCAGGGCGGCGCCGGGGGCACCGGAGGCACCGGCGGTGCCGGCGACGGAGCAGGCAATGGCGGCGGAGCCGCCGGCAAGGGCGGTGTCGGCGGCACCGGCGGCAGGGGCGGCAATGGCGGCACCAACACCGGGCTCACCGGCGGGAACGGTGGTAACGGCGGCCAGGGTGGCAGCGGCGGCACGGCCGGATCCGCCGGCGCCGTCGTCGACGGGGGCGCCGCCGGCAGCATCGGCACCGGCGGTGCGGGCGGTAACGGCGGGAACGGCGGCGGAGGCGGTAAAGGCGCGGCGGGCACATCGGGTGTCTCCCCCACCGCCGGTGGCCAGGGCGGCCAAGGAGGCACGGGCGGTAGCGGCGGCAGCGGCGGCGCCGGCATCGGCGGTGTGGGCGGCGGCAACGGCGGCAACGGCGGCACCGGCGGTCTCGGCGGCAACGGCAACATCGGTGGCGACAACACCGGCACCACCAGCGGAGCCGGCGGCAGAGGCGGGCAGGGCGGTACCGGAGGCACCGCCGGAACAGCCGGTAGCGGTACCGACGGCGGCAGCGACGGCAACAACGGCTCCGCCGGCAACGGCGGGAACGGCGGCACGGGCGGCCGCGGCGCCGACGGGCTGGCCGGCACGAACGGCGCCCTACCCACCGGTGGCAGCAGCGGCGGTGTGGGCGGGGCCGGTGGCACCGGCGGGACCGGTGGCGCCGGCATCGACGGAGTCGGAGGCGGTGCCGGCGGCCAAGGTGGCCAGGGTGGTGACGGCGGTGACGGCGGCCTGGGCGGCACCAACACCAGTGGGACGGCAAGTGCCCGTGGCGGCCAGGGCGGCACCGGAGGACAAGGCGGTGACGGCGGAGTGGCCGGTGCCGGCAGCACGACGGGCGGCCGTGGCGGCGACGGTGGCGACGGCGGCGACGGCGGCTTCGGTGGTGAAAACAGCAGGGGCGCTCAGCTCTCCCCGTCCATGGCGGGCGGCGGCGGGGGCGGTGGCGCCGGCGGCCAAGGGGGTGCCGGTGGTGGTGGCGGCGCCAGCGGCGGCGACGGCGGCGACGGCGGCAACGGCGGCAATGGCGGCACTGCCGTCAGCACCTCCGACCTCACGGGCGCTTTCGGAGGTGCCGGCGGTGAGGGCGGCGGCGGCGGGAATGCCGCCGGCGAGGCCGGAGGCGCAGGCGGGGGTGGCGGTGGCGGCGGTGCCGGCGGAACCGCCGGGTCGATCGTCTTCGGCGGGGGCGGCGGCGGTGGCGGTGCGTCGGGTGGACCCGGCGGAACGGCCGGCGATGGCGGTTCCGGGGGCGCCGCCCTGGTCGGAAGCACCGGTGCCGCGGGCGGATCCGGCGGCGACGGAAGCCCGGACATCACCGGCGGCACCGGCGGCGGAGGCGGCGGTGGCGGCGCGATCTTCCAGGGCATCCTGGATGGTTGGAGCGGATCAGCCGGAGTCGACGGCGGCGCCGGCGGAGCCGGGGGCGCGGCCTTCTTCGGCCACGGCCAGACTGGCGGCTCCGGAGGTACGGCCGGTGGCGGTGGGGAGGGCGGCTACAGCCAGACCGGCAACCCGGCCAGCGCCAAGGGCGGCGCCGGCCAGGCCGGTTGATCAGCCGCTACGCGACCGGGGTGCGGTGGCGGCGGAACAGACCACCGCGGCGCCGCTCGGGCTCGCTCGACGGCTCCACCTGCGCGTCGCGCGGCCTAGTGATCGCGTCAGTCGACACGTCGTCGCCGCGCGGAGTGTCGGTCGTTTGAGGCACGGTCGCTTGCGGCACCGACGTCCGATCCACCGCGTCGGCGCGCTGCACGTCGCGTGCGAGTAGAACGGCCACCCGCGCCAACGCCGCTCCGGCCAGGAACGCGATCAACGCGCCCAGGCCGGAGAAGTACGCGACTTCGAGCACCGCACGTTTGCGTTCGGTGACTGCCACCGGGTCACCGACCGAGCCGATACCCAACGCGGGCGCGAACGCGCGGCCGACGACGAACCAAGCGCCACCGAGAGCGGCCAGCCACCCGCCGAGCATCCCGCCGGCGCGGCTCCTGGACATGATCAACAACAGACCGCCGACCGCCGTGATGACACCCGGCAGCACCTCGAGCCAGCCACGCGCCGCGGTCCATGACTGCCCAGGTGTGTAGGCGAAGTCGAAGTTCGGGCCGAGGAACGGTATCAACGCTCCATACGCCCCCAGAATGACGAGAAGCAATCCGGTCAACGCGCCACGCGAGCGCGGGATACGACCCCGGGCGGGGCGGTCCTCTACGTGTGTCATGACATCTCCTTCATAGGTACCGACTTGGGTACCCGGGCGATGCCTCGTTTAACGGTCGTGTTGTCAGCGGGTGGCCAAACCGGCTATCAGCAGGGCGACGGAGATGACCGGGAACAGGCCCTGGGTCACCGCGGCCCGCGCCTTGTCCCGTGCCGAGAGCAACAGCACGACGGCGGCCGCCGCCATGGACCCCACCCCGGCGAAAACCAGCGCGGCACCCACATCCCGGTGCCCGGTGCATACCGCCGCGATGCCGATACCTGTCACGATCGCCAGAAACAGGTTGTAGAACCCCTGGTTGAACGCCAGCAACCTGGTGGTCTCGGCTTCCTCGGGTGTGGTGCCGAACGTCGCCCGGGTGCGCCTGGAGGTCCACGTGAAAGACTCCATGGTCCAGATGTAGACGTGCAGCGCCGCAGCCAGCGTCGCGAAAACCATTGCGGCAGTGATCATTTCGCTCTCCTAGTCGAATAACCCCGGTTGCGAGACGCCGGCCGGGGGCGTCATACCCAGATGTGTCCACGCCAGCGCGGTCGCCACCCGGCCGCGCGGGGTACGGGCTACCATGCCCGCCCGCACCAGAAACGGCTCGCAGACCTCCTCGACGGTGGCGGCCTCCTCCCCTACCGCGACCGCCAGCGTCGACACCCCTACCGGACCGCCGCCGAAGCTGCGGGTCAGCGCCGACAACACCGCTCGGTCCAGCCGGTCGAGGCCGAGTTCGTCCACGTCGTAGACCTCCAGGGCAGCCTTGGCCACGTCGCGGGTGATGATGCCGTCGGCGCGCACCTCGGCGTAGTCACGGACCCGGCGCAGCAACCGGTTGGCGATCCGCGGCGTCCCGCGCGAGCGCCTGGCGATCTCCGCGCCGGCCTCGGCGCCGAGCTCGATGCCCAAGATGCCCGCCGAGCGCGCCAGCACCCGCTCCAACTCGGCGGGCTCGTAGAAGTCCATGTGCGCGGTGAAGCCGAACCGGTCGCGCAGCGGGCCGGTCAGCGCGCCGGAACGGGTGGTCGCGCCGACCAGGGTGAAGGGTGCGACCTCGAGCGGAATGGACGTCGCCCCGGGCCCCTTCCCGACGACGACGTCGACCCGGAAGTCCTCCATCGCCAGGTAGAGCATCTCCTCGGCGGGCCGGGCGATCCGGTGGATCTCGTCGATGAACAGCACGTCGTGTTCGACCAGGTTGGACAGCATCGCGGCCAGGTCACCGGCGCGTTCCAGGGCGGGACCCGACGTCACCCGCAACGAGGATCCCAGCTCGGCGGCGATGATCATCGCCAACGACGTCTTGCCCAGGCCCGGTGGCCCGGACAGCAGGATGTGGTCCGGGGTGCCGCCGCGGTTCTTGGCGCCCTCGATGACCAGCTGCAGCTGCTCGCGGACCCGGGGCTGGCCGATGAATTCGCGCAGCGACCGCGGCCGCAGGCTGCCGTCGATGTCGCCCTCGCCAACCGCCAGCGACGGCGAGACATCGCGCTCGTCGAAATCGTCGTCGCTCATTTGGCCTTGCCCAGCAGCGACAACGCGGCCCGCAGCGCAGTCGACGTCGTCGCCTCCCGGTTGTCGGCCAGCACCTTGTCGGTGGCTTCCTCGGCCTGTTTGACCGCGAACCCGAGGCCCACCAACGCCTCGACCACCGGCCCCCGCACCGCGTGGCCGTTCACCGACGGCGCCGCGCCCGTCCCCGCGATCACACCGACCTTGTCGCGCAGTTCGAGCACCATCCGCTCAGCGCTGCGCTTGCCGATGCCGGGCACCCGGGTCAGCGCGGCGACGTCGCCGTCGGCCAGCGCCTGTCGCAGCGCCGCCGCGTCGTGCACGGCCAGCGTCGCCATCGCCAGCCTCGGACCCACCCCGGACACCGACAGCAGCGTCTGGAACAGGTCCCGGGTCTCGGCGTCGCAGAAGCCGTACAGCGTCATCGAGTCTTCGCGGACGATCATCGCGGTGATCAGCCGCGCTTCGGTGCCTGCGCGCAGCGTGGCCAGCGTCGAGGGGGTCGCGTTCACCCGGTACCCGACGCCGGCGGCCTCTATCACCGCGTGATCGAGTGCCACCTCGAGCACGTCGCCGCGGACCGAGGCGATCATCGCGCCGCCTTCAGCTTGGCCAGGTATTTGTTGCGGTGCTGCACCGCCTGTGCCTGCGCGGCGGCCAGCCGTTCCAGCGTCGGCGCACGCCAACAGTGGCAGATGGCCAACGCCAGTGCGTCGGCGGCGTCGGCCGGGGTCGGTTTGGCTTGCAGCGCAAGGATTCTGGTGACCATGGCGGTGACCTGCGCCTTGTCGGCGGCACCGTTGCCGGTGACCGCGGCTTTGACCTCGCTGGGCGTGTGGAAGTGCACGTCGATGTCGCGCTTGGCCGCTGCCAGGGCGATCACGCCGCCGGCCTGGGCGGTGCCCATCACCGTCGACACGTTGTGCTGGGAGAACACCCGCTCGATGGCCAACACGTCCGGTCGGTGGGTGTCCAGCCAGTGATCGACTGCGTCGCTGATGGCCAGCAGCCTGCGGTGCAGTGGCTCGCCCGACGGCGTCCGCACCACGTCGACGTCCAAGGCGGTGATCTGGCGGCCGCGACCGCTTTCCACCAACGACAATCCGCACCGCGTCAAGCCGGGATCCACACCCATCACCCGCACCGCAGCTCCCTACTTCCTACCGAACAGCTGTTCGATAGCCTAGCCCGGCGGTCCGACATCGCCGGGTAGGGACACGCGCCGATGAACTAGGTTGAGCCCGGTGCCGCTTCATCAGCTCGCTGTTGCGCCGGCCGACGTGTCCGGGACCCGATTGGCGTTGGCGCTGAACGCGGCCGCGCCGCGCCCGCTGGCCAGCTGTCGACTGGAACACCCTCACGGCGGCGCGCTGTCGCTCGGAGTGCTGGGCGCTTCGCATGTCGTCGTCGTCGAGCACGGCACGGCCCGGTTCTCCGAACAGGTTTCCTGCTTGACGAGCGGCGAGCTGCCCGAACGTTCCGCTGCGCCCGGCTACCGGCTGCAAGCACGCACCGACGAGTACGACGAGTCCGCCTTCCGCACGCTGGCAACTCACTTGCGCGAACGGTGCGAGATTGACGACGGCTGGCTGGGTGGGGTGTTTCCCGGCGACGACGCCGCGCTGACAGCATTGGCCGCCGAGCCGGACGGCACCGGCTGGCGCTGGCAGACCTGGCATCTCTACCCGACGGAGTCCGGCGGTGTCGTGGTACGGACCGCCAGCCGCTGGCATCCGTGAGGGTCACTCCGCGTCGAGCGCGGCCAATACCTCGTCGGACAGGTCGACGTTGGTCCAGACGTTCTGCACGTCGTCGCTGTCTTCCAGCGCGTCGACCAGCTTGAACACCTTGCGGGCGCCGTCGGCGTCGACGGGCACGCTGACCGAGGGCTGGAAGCTGGCCTCGGCGGATTCGTAGTCGATGCCCGCCTCTTGCAGCGCGGAGCGCACCGCGACCAGGTCGGTCGGCTCGGAGATCACCTCGAAGCTCTCGCCCAGGTCGTTGACGTCCTCAGCCCCGGCGTCGAGCACCGCCGTCAGCACGTCGTCCTCGGTCAGACCGTTCTTCTCCAGCGTCACAACGCCCTTGCGGGAGAACAGATAAGACACCGAGCCGGGGTCGGCCATGGTGCCGCCGTTGCGGGTCACCGCCACCCGGACCTCGCCGGCCGCGCGGTTGCGGTTGTCGGTCAGGCACTCGATCAGCACAGCGACGCCGTTGGGCCCGTACCCCTCGTACATGATGGTCTGGTAGTCGGCCCCGCCGGCTTCTTCACCGGCACCGCGCTTGCGGGCGCGTTCGATGTTGTCGTTGGGCACCGAGGTTTTCTTCGCCTTCTGGATGGCGTCGTACAACGTCGGGTTACCGGCCGGGTCGCCGCCGCCGGTACGGGCCGCGACCTCAATGTTCTTGATCAGCCGGGCAAACTCTTTGCCGCGGCGGGCGTCTTTGACGGCCTTTTGGTGCTTGGTGGTGGCCCACTTGGAATGGCCGCTCATCGGTGTGACTTACCTCTTTCGCTTCGAAAAGTTCGCCTGACGAGTCTACGTGCCGCCCAATTCACCGGGCTTGATCCACCTCCATTGGGTCGACCACCACGGAACCGCGTCGGGCAGTCTGTCGCTGACGGCGCGCACCACACCGGGCCACCACTCACGGTGATAGTCGTCACCGGACAGCCAACCACCCGGCGCGACCTTGGGCTGCCACGCATCGATATCGGCGACGACGCTGTCATAGTCGTGTCGGGCATCGAGATGGACCCAGGCCACCGAACCGTCTGCGAAGAATTCGGCGGCTGCCACCGAATCGCTGATGATCAGCTGGATGGTCTCGGCAAGCCCGCAGTCGATGATGTTGCGGTGTAGTAGCCCCGCGAAGGTCCCGCCGCCGTGCCGGACCGCGGGTCCATGCGCATCGGTGTTGTCGCGTCCTTCCGGACCGCTGCCGCGTGCGGTGTCCACCCCGACGATGGCGATGTCGCGACCCGCCTCGCGCACCACCTCGCCCAGCGAGCAGATGCTCTGCCCCAGATAGCACCCCACCTCGACAAACCGGCTCCCATCGGGAAAATGCGCAACGGCTTCCTCCTGGTGACGACGCCACTGGAACCAGCCGGGAATATCCCGCCACGAATGGACGGGCCGATCGAACGCATTTGCCGACGCCATGATCCGAACTTAGCCGCGGCCCTGGACCATCTCGACGAACAACCGGTGCACGCGGCGATCCCCCGTCACCTCCGGGTGAAACGCCGTCGCCAGCACCGCGCCCTGGCGCACCGCGACAATGTGTCCGGCCGCCCGGGCGAGCACCTGTACGTCGTCCCCGACCCGCTCCACCCACGGCGCCCGGATGAACACCGCGCGCACCGGGCCGTCCAGCCCGTCGAACGGGATATCACCTTCGAACGAGTCGACCTGACGTCCAAAAGCGTTGCGCCGCACCGTCATATCGATACCGCGCAACGGCAGCGCCGCGCGCCCGTCGGCGCCCGCGTCCAGGATCTCGCTGGCCAGCAGGATCATCCCGGCACACGCCCCGTAGGCGGGCAACCCGTCGGCCAGCCGGGCGCGCAGCGGCTCCAGCAGGTCGAAGTCGCGCAGCAGATGGCTCATCGCGGTGGACTCCCCGCCGGGGATCACCAATCCGTCCACGGCCTCGAGTTCGGCGCGCCGCCGTACCGTGCCGGCTTCGGCGCCGGCTTCCCGCAGCGCCGCGAGATGCTCGCGGGTGTCGCCCTGCAAGGCCAGCACGCCGACCCTGGGCGCGCTCACGGCTGGTAACCGCGCTTGAAGCGGGTCAGCCCCTCCTGCATCACCGCGGCCACCATCTCGCCGCTCTGGTTGAAGATCTTGCCCTGGCACAGCGAGCGACCGCCGCCGGCCGACGGTGAGGACTGGTCGTACAGCAACCATTCGTCGGCACGGAACGCGCGCATGAACCACATCGCGTGGTCCAACGACGAGACCTGCAGGTGCTCGCGTTCTTGCATGTGCGTGACCTGCGCCGAGCCCAGCAGCGTCAGGTCGCTCATATAGGCCAGCGCGCAGATGTGCAGCACCGGATCGTCGGGCAGCGGGTCCCGGTGCCGAAACCAAACTTGCTGCTGAGATGCCTTGCCCGGCAACAGCTTCAACAGGTCACGGGGGACGATGCAGACGTCCCACTCTTCGAACTGCTTGAATCCGGCGTCGTCGAACACCTTGACCGAATCCAGGCCCGGCAGTCCGTCCGGGGGCGGCGCCGCCGGCATCGCGTCCTGGTGGTTGATGCCTTCCTGGTCGGTCTGGAAGGAGGCGCCCATGCTGAAGATGATCTCGCCGTGCTGGATGGCGTTGACCCGCCTCGTAGCAAAGGATCCACCGTCGCGGGTGCGCTCGACGATGAACACCGTGCGCTCCTTGGCGTCCCCGGGCCGCAGGAAATATCCGTGCAGCGAGTGGACCTGGTAGCGCGGGTCGACCGTGCGCACCGCCGACACCAGCGATTGGCCGGCCACATGCCCGCCGAAAGTGCGCTGCAGGAAACCGGATTCAGGACTGAACACGCTGCCGCGATAGATGTTGACCTCGAGTTGCTCGAGATCGAGGATCTCTTCGATCGCCACGGGATGTTTTTACCAGCCGCGTTGAGCCAGCCGGTGCGGCTCCGCGATCTCCTCGACGTTGATGCCGACCATCGCCTCACCCAGGCCACGCGACACCTTGGCCAGCACGTCGGGGTCGTCGTAGAAGGTGGTGGCCTTGACGATCGCCGCCGCCCGCTGCGCGGGGTCGCCGGACTTGAAGATCCCGGAGCCGACGAACACGCCCTCGGCGCCGAGTTGCATCATCATCGCGGCGTCGGCCGGCGTGGCGATGCCACCGGCGGTGAACAGGGTCACCGGCAGCTTGCCCGCCCGCGCCACCTCGACGACGAGATCGTACGGTGCCTGCAATTCCTTTGCCGCAACAAACAATTCGTCTTCGGACAACGACGTGAGCCGACGGATCTCGCCGCCGATCGCGCGCATGTGCGTGGTGGCATTGGAGACGTCGCCGGTGCCCGCCTCACCCTTGGACCGGATCATGGCCGCACCCTCGGTGATGCGCCGCAGCGCCTCACCGAGATTGGTGGCACCGCACACGAACGGCACGGTGAACTGCCACTTGTCGATGTGGTGGGTGTAGTCGGCCGGCGTGAGCACCTCGGACTCGTCGACGTAGTCCACGCCGAGGCTCTGCAGGATCTGCGCCTCGACGAAGTGCCCGATGCGGGCCTTCGCCATCACCGGGATGGTGACCGCGTCGATGATGCCCTCGATCATGTCGGGGTCGCTCATCCGCGAGACCCCGCCCTGGGCGCGGATGTCGGCGGGCACCCGTTCCAGTGCCATCACCGCGACGGCGCCGGCGCCTTCGGCGATGCGGGCCTGCTCGGGGGTGACGACGTCCATGATGACGCCGCCCTTGAGCATTTCGGCCATGCCTCGTTTGACGCGGGCGGTACCGGTTTGGGCCCCGTTCTGCTGGGTGTTCACTACGCTCCTCGGCTCTCGACTCGGTGCACCAGTCTAGTGGCCCAGGGCAAATCGGATTTTCCGCTGCATCGACGGAACTGGCGGAGAAGCCACCTGACCCAGCACGCGTGATTGTGGTAGTATCGAACGCATGTTCGAACAATCGGGTCCGGAGGCTGTCACCGCGGCGAAGGTGGCGCAGTTCGAGGAGTCGATGGGGGCGGTGTTCGCCCATCGGGAGGCGTTGAGCGAGACCACCGCGGCGTCCACGGCGTGGATGAGCCATATTCAAAACGCCGATCGGCTGATCAACCAGGCCGAGGCCACCCAGTTGGCCGCGATCTGGCAGCTGTTTAGCTATCGGCTCTCTCGTAGCGCCGAAACCCAGGCGTGGGCGATCGACACCACGGCCGCGGTGGCCGCTGAAGTGGCCGCGGGCCTGAAGATCAGCCAGTCCTGGGCCTCGGGCAAAGTCCACTATGCCCGCGCCATGGGGGAACGCCTGCCCCAGACCGCGGCGGTGTTCGAGCGTGGGGACATCGGTTTTTCGGCGTTCGCCACGGTGGTCTCGCGCACCGATCTGATCGAGGACCCCCAGGTGCTGGCCCGGGTGGATGCGTTGGTGGCCACCAACATCACCCGCTGGCCCGCCCTGAGCGGCTGGCGGCTCTCGGCGCAGGTCGACAAGATCGTGGCCCGCCTCGACCTCGATGCGGTGCGCCGGCGCAAAAAACGCCAGCGCGACCGC
>NZ_JCALDY010000040.1:0-33298 GCF_059813095.1 Mycobacterium sp. NGS22 | reverse complement strand
CGTCGAAGTAGCGCAGCACATTCGGGTCCGTGGTGTCGGGATACCAGCCAGGGGCAGCCGTCGTCATCGGTTGCCACCCCTGCGGGACGTAGGACTGCGACTTCGACGAGTCCGTCAGCCGGACCAGCAGCACGAGCACGGCGGCGATGAAGCAGAGCCCGACGAGCCCCGCCACGACCACGATCAGCAGGGTAACCACGGACGCCATCCTGCACGGCGACGGCGTTTCGCGCATCGTGGGGCGGGGTAGCTGACAATTGTGACTACTGCTGAACAGCCGCCGCCGGAAGGCGACAAGCAACCGCCGCAGGCCGCATCGGTCGACGAACCCGAAAGTGGTTCCGGCACGGGTGACCCGAAGCCGAAAGGCGATCAGACCTCCGCCGAGGAGTAAGGCGTTACGCGCTGCCCGGTGTGCCGATCGGGACCTGCACTCCGAAGTCGATACCGTAGGCGGTGGTCGGATTCGGAGGTGGCGTGAGTAAAAGGTGGGCTGCGGGTACGGCGCTGGCCGGCCTGGCCGGTTGGGGTGGTTTACAAGCGCTGGTTGCATGGATCAGACAAAACCCGGATCCGCTTACGCGCGAACAACTTCTGGCCGAACCGCAGGGCGAAGAGGTGCTGATATCGCGCCCGGACGGGACACTGCTGCGCGCCTTGTCCGCCGGACAGGGGCCCACCGTGGTCCTCGTACACGGTTACAGCGTCAACCTGTCCGAATGGAACGTCGTCTGGGATGAACTGCTGGCCAAGGGATTTCGTGTCATTGGCTTCGATCAGCGCGGTCATGGATGGTCCACGCTGGGTGCAGACGGCATCGGATCGGAAGTGATGGCGGCCGACATTGCCGCGGTGCTGGAGCATTTCGACGTTCGCAGCGCTGTCCTCGTCGGGCATTCGATGGGCGGGTTCGTTGCGATCCGCGCCTTACTGGAGCACGCCGGCCTGGCTCCGCGGTTGCGCGGGCTGGTGTTGTTCGCCACCTGGGCGGGCCGTGTGCTGGACGGGGCGCCGCAGAACAAGCTGCAGATCCCGCTGCTGGAGTGGGGTGTCATGCAGCGGTTGATCAGAATCAAGACGGTCGGGGTGCTGTTCGGGGCCGCGCAGTGCGGCACCCGTCCCTCGCCGGCGATGGCCAAGGTGTTCGTCGAGGGATTCCAGGAGCACGTCGACCAGCACGGGCCGCACGTAGCGATCGTGAAGGATTCTCCCGCGAGGACCGCTACCCGCGGCTGGGGGAGATTACGGTGCCCACCGTCGTGATGGTCGGCTCGGCCGACCGCACCACGCCGCCGAATCACTCACGCCGACTGGCTGACGGCATTCCGCAAGCGCGGCTGGTTACCGTGCCAGGTGCCGGGCACGCGCTGAACTGGGAGGCCCCCGGCGAACTTGTGAAGGTCATCGAATCCTTTGGCAGCAGCGAAATTTGAATTCACGATCGGCGACGTACAGGACTTCCTCCTCGAACTCGCGCGCAAGCAGGACGCGAAGATCAAGGCCGGGGTGCCGGCCTGAGACCTCGGGTCCGCGCCGCACTCTAGGCGCATCGACGCGAAATCATAGGCCCTGCAGGCAGATTGGGGATACACCGCACGTCTCGGCGGGTGCCGGGTCGCCGTCGAGAATGTGTACGGCGACCGGGCTGCTGCGATCGGTTGCTCCGGCGAATCACAGATGCGGGATGGCTTGAACCGGTGACCCGGTCGTCACACAATCAAGCCATGACCGTGTTCAGGGTTGCCATGATCGTCGCGGCACTGTGCTGTTTGCCCGCGCAGGCCACAGCGCACGCCGACGACGTGAGCTTTCTGGACCGGGTGCACGCCGCGGAGATGCCGCTGACCGACGAAAAAGCACTCCAACTGGGCCGGGCGACCTGTGTGGACCTCGGCAACGGCGTCCCCAAGTCGGCGATTCTGGAAGCGAACAATCCTCATATCGGGGGAGTGGTGCTGACGGACGCGCAGAACGTGGAGCTGTTCTCTGCGGCGGTGTCGGAACTGTGCCCGGATGAGCGGAATGGGAACTGACGCGTTCGGCGTGTGCCGCGTGGCCGCCGCCGGGTGATTCCGTCCTGGTCCACCCCGACGGCGTGGGTCCGACGTTCTAGGTGCCCACGCCTGCATGCTTGGCAGGGTGTCGAAGCGCGCGGAGTACATATTCGCCCTGTATCAGGGTTCACTCGCTGAGCCCGGCGACCGCAACCCGTATGCCGGCCAATCTCAGTTGCTCGCGCAGCTGTGGATGCGCGGGTACATGCGGATGCTGCGGGTGAGGGTCGAAACGGGGCCGGCGATGCAGCTCTACCGCAGCAGATGCTTACGGGCGTCCTTCAGGTGATCAACGCTGTGTCGGCCGCGCTTTGGGGATAAACCGCAGGTCAAACCTGGTGCGCGATACTGGGATTGAACCAGTGACCTCTTCCGTGTCAGGGAAGCGCTCTCCCGCTGAGCTAATCGCGCTGGGGGGATCAAAACTTGGAGGTGGAGACGGGAATCGAACCCGTGTGCACGGCTTTGCAGGCCGTTGCCTCACCACTCGGCCACTCCACCGCTGGGATTGATGCCATTTGCACCTTCGAGCGGATGACGGGATTCGAACCCGCGACCCTCACCTTGGCAAGGTGATGCGCTACCAACTGCGCTACATCCGCGCGCAACGAGCGAGATCGTCGCCCGGTGCGAAGCACGACGATAGTCCAGTGAGCGGGCGCACACAAATTCCTTGGTACGGAGCGTGTCCAGGCCACCGCGGACGGCCCCGCGGCGTATGCGGCCCGCACTGTCGCGTTGGGATCGTGCTAATCTTCGACGTCGTTCGCCTCTCGGCGCCGGTCCCGTGGCTCAGTGGAAGAGCGTCCGCTTCACACGCGGAAGGTCGCTGGTTCGATCCCAGCCGGGACCACCACAGATACACGCCTGTATCGATTGTTCACGCCGTCGGGGTGTCACCCGCGCAAGTTACGGCGATGGCTGTGCAGGGTTGGTGCGTCCGGACCGTCACCTGCTTCTTCTGCGAGAGAAAACGTCCCGCTGGAACACTCCCGGACTGACCAGGCACGGGAATGTCTACCGAGCATGCTGCGCCGAGCTGGGCCGCCTGGGCCGAAACCCGATCGGTTATTTGCGCGCTGGCGGTAGTAACCGCTCTGCGACGTAGGCCGAATCAAGCACCCGGGCCAGCGCCACACCCGGCGAAGTACGATGCCGCTGGTGACCGCGCCACGCGGCAGCAGGGGAGGCGACGATGCCGATCACGGTGATTCTCGAACTGCGCTTCAAGCCCGATGAAGTGTCAGCGGGCCGAGAGCTGATGGGCCGGGCTCTGCAGGACACCCGCGCATTCGAGGGCAATTTGCAGACCGACGTGTGGGTGGACGAAGAAGACGAAGCGCATTGGCTGATCTACGAGGTCTGGGAGTCCGTGGATCACGACGAGGCTTACCGCAGCTTCCGGGCGGGGGAGGGCAAGCTCACGCAGCTGCCGCCGCTGCTTGCCGCGCCGCCGGTCAAGACCCGCTATCTCACCAGCGACGTCTAGGCGATGAGCTTTTCTGAGGGTATCGGAACGCTGAAACTCGAATGCCCGCAGGCACATCCGGTCGGCAGGATCCTGCGCGAAAGCGCCCATCAGGCCGTCCAGTACGACCCCGGCGCCGCGGTGGGCCCCCGCCGGTTCTGGCCGGACGAGGACGAGCAGACCCGCTTCGCTGCGCGGTGCAGGTTCTGCGACAAGCCGGTCGGCGACGACACGGCGACCTTGAGAGCCAAGTTCGCCGAGCTGTTGGCCCACACCTCCGAGACCTACGGAACAGCGACGCTGCCGTATCTATAGAGCGTTTGCTAAATAGATGCGTTGATGCTGATATCGCCGAGTCTTTATTGATTTCGTAAGGTTCATGAGGAAACGTCTACGAATGCGCACGAAACCGAGTCCCTACTAGCACGGAGTTGTCATGACGCTAACCCGCAGGCACCCGCTGGGCGTCCTCGTCGCGATACTGGCGGCAGTCGCTGCCGTCGTATCCTTCGGTACGCCGACGGCTCACGCGTTCTACGTCAAGTACCACGAGACGATCACCCGCAACGCTCTACCCGCTGACCAGGTCAGTCAGCTGGCTGTCAACCAGATCCTGGTGGGCCCCCCGCCGGGCGGTGGGGCGCTGGGCAGTGACGCCTTCGCCACCGACGAGTTCCGCCATCTGGACAACTCGATCAATCCCGTCGACATCTGCAACCGGGCCCGGGTGGCTTGGGACACCTTCTCGCCGATCATCCTGAGCGGGTCGGTGGTCAACGGCGACGTGGAGGCCGACGGACCCGGCGCCCGGGCCGCGTTCGGAGCCCTGCTGCACACCCTCCAGGACTTCTACGCCCATTCCAACTGGGTTGACGACAACATCGCCATCGGCCAACTGGACCGGATCGCCCCGCCGATCTTCCCGGTCTGCAACCCGGCCGACTTCCCCGCCGACCTGCACACCGGTTACTACAGCATCGATTTCGCGCAGCAGTTCCCCCTCGAGGGCTGCCCCGCCGGTGGTCCGCCGCCCGGCTTCCAGGAGTGCCACACGCTGCTGAACAAGGACGGCCCGCACACGCCGCGCGGCGGCACACCCGTTCCGGGAACCAACATGAACGAGTACGACGTCGCGGCCCAGCTGGCCACTCGGGCCAGTACGGATCTGTACTTCACGATCCGCGAATGGGTTGCCAACGCCAACGGCCAGAACGCGGCGGTCCAGCTGTTCCAGCAGGGCGGCCCGTTGCCGAACTGGCACAACATCCCCAACCTGCCGGGCGTTCCGTACCTGGGTTCGTAACGCCGACCGTCAGACCGAAGCAGCGGGTGCTCGGGTGAATCCCGGGCACCCGCTGTTTTCCGGTGTCGCTACTACGCCAGTGGGGTTCTCAGGGTGGCGGTGTCCCACATGGTCTTCATCGCGCTGGCGGGACTCGGTGCCGGAGCAATCAACGCCCTCGTCGGATCCGGCACGCTGATCACGTTCCCGATGCTGGTGACGCTCGGCTATCCGCCGGTCACGGCCACCATGTCCAATGCCGTCGGGCTGGTGGCCGGCGGAGTGTCGGGCACCTGGGGCTACCGCGCCGAACTGCGCGGGCAATGGGATCGGTTGCGTTGGCAGATCCCGGCATCGCTGGCCGGGGGGGGTACTGGGCGCCTACCTGCTGCTGCATCTGCCCGAAAAGGAGTTCACCCGGGTCGTGCCGGTGCTGCTGGTGCTGGCCTTGATCCTGGTCGTGACGGGTCCGTGGATTCAATCGTGGGCGCGGCGACGGGCCGAGGACGCGGGCCAGTCAGCCGAACATCTCTCCAGGGCCAAGACGGCGACGCTGCTGTTCGGCACCTTTGCCGTCGGCGCCTACGGCGGCTATTTCACTGCCGCGCAGGGGATCCTGTTGGTCGGGGTGATGGGTGCGTTACTGCCGGAATCCGTCCAGCGCATGAACGCCGCCAAGAACCTGCTCACCTCGGTGGTGAATATCGTTGCCGCCGTTGGGTATACGCTGGTGGCCTGGGACCGGATCAGCTGGCCGGTCGCCGGGTTGATCGCTGCGGGATCGCTGGTCGGGGGTCTGATCGGGGCCCGCTACGGACGTCGGCTGTCGCCGAATGCGTTGCGCGCCACCATCGTCGTGGTCGGTTCGATCGGGTTGTGCCGTCTACTCGCCCTGTAAACCTGGCTCATTCCAGCGTGGCCTCGGCCGCCGCCTCGATGACGTCCATCGCCTCACCGCGCTGCCGCCACGCCTGCAGTTGCCGCATCGCCCCATTGCCCAGCGTGGTCACCCGGTCGATCTCGTCGACGACGGTCTGGTACTCACCGAGCGCATCCAACGCCGGACGCACCCGCTCCACCAGTGCGGACAATTGTTCGCGAGCGGGCACCGCTCCCCGGCCGTTCACCAAATCCAGTGTGTTCCCGGACAATCCGTCGTGGGCGGCCTTCCAGTACGCCGCGCGCAACGCGGCCGGCGGCAGCCGGTCGGCACCGTCGGGTTGTTCGTCGACCGCGGTCATCACCGCCGCCCGCACCAGCGTGGCCTGCAACACCGTCTCGGCGACCGTCGCCGGCACGTCGGCGACACGGACCTCGACCGTCGGGAAATTCGCCGACGGCCGCACATCCCAATAGACCATGCCCTGATCCAGCAGCACCCCGGTGTCGAGCAGCATCCGCACCGTGCGGTCGTACTCGTCGGGGGAGGCGAAGAACGGCGGTGCACCCGCAACCGGCCAACGCCGCCACAGCACGCTGCGCCAGCTCGCGTAGCCGGTGTCGGAATTACGGTAGATCGCCGAATTCGCCGACAGCGCAAGCAGTGTCGGCAGCCACGGCCGCAGCCAGTTGCTCGCGTGGATCGCGGCCGCCCGATCGGGAACCTGCACGTGCACATGGCACCCGCAGATGCCTTGCTCATGCGCGACCATCCCGAACTGCTCACCGATCTGCTTGTACCGCGCGGAGTCGGTGACGGGGAACTCGTGCGGCGTCACCGGGGGCAGGCCCAGCGCCAGCAGCCGGACCCCGACGGCGTCGGCAGCCTCCACCGCAGTGCGCCGCAGCGCCGCAAGTTCTTCGCGCAGCTCCTGGCTGTTTCTGGCCACGCTGGAGGTGGCTTCGACCTGGCAACTGCTCAGCTCCCGGTCCAGCTTGACGCCCCGGCGTCCCGCCTCGATGGCTACTTCGTTGTTGCGCGGCGCGGGTTCGCCGGTCTCCGGGTCCAGGAGGAGAAACTCCTCCTCGACACCCACGGTGGGCAGGTCGCCGTTCGAGCGCTGTGGGCTCATTCCCGCAAGCTACCCCCGCGCCGCGGCGCGGCAAGTCTCGGGGCTTCGACGTGCCGAAGACTTTATGAGTGTCGGCGATTTCGCTGTAGGAATCGGGCCCGTTGTGGACAATGGCCGCAATGCAGTCCCACGAAGGAGTGATTGAGCAGTGGTGAGTCCCCGGTTGCGCGGCCACGACGACGTCCTCGATGCGACGGAGGACCTGGTCGCCCAGGATGGCATCGAAGCGGTGACGATCCGCGCCCTCACCAAGGCCACCGGTGTTTCCAACGGCGCCATCTACCGGACGTTCGAATCTCGCGGGGGTGTGCTCGGCCGGGTGTGGGCTCGCGCTGAGCGCCGCTTTCTCGACCTGCTGACCAGTCTGGTCGACGAGGCCCGAGCCGAATTTGACGGCGAGCCGTTGGACGCGGTGTACGCGGCGGCCGAGACGTCGTTGTTGTACCCCGAGATGTTCCCGGGATCGTCAGCCTGCCTGATGACGGTGCGTCGCGAAGAGGTGGTGAGCCAGCCCATGCCGGGCGACATCGCCCAGCAGTTGCAACTCCTGCAGGCCGAACTCGATGCGGTCATGTCGCAGTTGGCCGAAAGTCTTTGGCAGCGCAGCGATTCCGGCGCGGTCGAGTTGATCGCGACCTGCATCATCGACCTGCCGAAGTGGATCGGCTTGCGCGGGCGGCACTACAGCATGCCCACTTTGCGTGACTATCTGCGCGCTGCGGTGCGATCGGTGCTGGAAGTGGGGCCGCCGCCGACGAGTGCCGGTCGGGAGTTGGCCGCCAACGGCGCGGCATAACAGCTCAGATCAGCGCGTCATCCACCGTCGGGAAAATCGGTAACAGGGCATCGAACCCGCACGCGCGCACCAGGCGCGCGACGACCGGGGCGGGACTGACCAGGCGCAGTTCGACCCCTCGTTCGCGGCACTGCTCGGCGGCCTCGGCCAGCACGGCATACGCGCAGCACCCCATGAAGTCGACCTCGGCGACGTCGACGACGAAAGGTCCCGGCGGCGTAGCGGTGGCGGCAGCCTCGGCCACCAGCTGACGCCAGGTGTGCTCGTTGCACGCGTCGATTTCGCCTCCGGCGTGGATGATCACCGCATCGCCACTGCGGTCGGTCATCGCGCGTAGCGTGCTGCGCGGTTCGCCGAGTTCGTAGACCAGCCGAGTACTGAGCGTCAGGTGGGTGGAAAACGCCTCTGAAATGACCAGGCTCATCGTGCACTCCTAATCGACTGGCGTCGGAACGCCGCGAATGGATGCCCGTCCTGCGGTCTGAAGACAGACAGATTATTGCCTTGTGTGAGTCTCATTTCTATAACGAGACAGGGCGGTCTGTCTACATGGCGCAGGCTAAGAGTATGGTAAGGCGGGCCATGACAACGCCCGACGTCACGGGGCCTACCGCGCCGACCGTGCCCGCCCGCGAGCGAATCTTGGGCGCCGCATACCAACTGTTCAGCCGACGCGGGATACGTGCCGTCGGAACCGACGAGGTCATCGAGCGGGCCGGGGTTGCCAAAGCCACCCTCTACCGTCACTTCGCCACCAAGAACGACCTGGTTCTGGCGGTATTGGCGCGTCGCGAAGAGGTCTGGACCCACGGTTTGATCGAGCAGAAATCCGCGCAGCTGGGCAGCACGCCCGAGGAACAGTTGCTGGCCATCTTCGAGGTGCTGCACGAGTGGTTCCAGAACCGCGACGGTTACGAGGGCTGCTCATTCATCAACGTGCTGCTCGAGCTGGGTCCCGAGCATCCCGCCGGACAGGCCAGCATCTCCCACATCGACAACGTCCGCCAGATCGTGCGGGAACGCGCCGTGGCGGCGGGGTTACTCGACGTCGAGGACTTCGCCTGGTCGTGGCACATCCTGATGAAGGGCGCCATCATCCTCGCCGCGGTCGGCGACCCCGATGCCGCTCACCGCGCCAAGGCGATGGCCCGCGTTCTGATCGAGCAGCACCGTCCAGCGGCGGATGAGGCGGTCGGCTGACTCAGGACGCGGCGGCCGTGTCGGTCTTGCGGTAGTGCTCTGCCTCGAGTTCGGCGATCGCCTTCGCGGTGCGTTGGCGCAGCAGTATCGAGGCGGTGACACCGCAGATGACGGCAACGACCAGCGCTATCCAGGAGAACCGGGACATGTATTTCTCGGCGGCTTCGCCTGCCTTGTAGACCAGCGCGGTGGTGCCACCGGCCCAGCAGATGCCGCCGGCGACGTTGGCCGCCAGAAAGCGCCGGTACGGCATTTTCAACGCGCCCGCCAACGGCCCGGCGAAGATCCGCAACAGCGCGATGAACCGGCCGAAGAAGACCGCACGCACACCCCACCGGTTGAATGTTCGCTCGGCCAGGGCCACGTGACCGGGGCCGAAGTGCTTCGGGAAGCGGCGGCCGAGGCGGTCGAACAACGGCATCCCGAACCGGCGACCGATCGAATAGCCGATCGAGTCGCCGACGACCGCGCCGATGACCGCGGCCGCCCCGACACCGACCGGGTTGACCGCCAGCTCGTGATGCGACGACATCAACGCGGCGCTGACCAACACGATCTCCCCGGGCAGCGGAATGCCCAGACTTTCCAGCCCGACCACACCGCCGACCACCAGATACACCGCGAGCGGCGGGATTGTCTGCAGCAGGGCACCCACATCCATGGGTTAAAGGATGCCTGACGGACGGGGTTTGCACGCGGAAACGTCGCTGAGTGTGCGGCCACCCGCACCTTCGCGGCGGG
This sequence comes from Mycobacterium sp. NGS22, assembly GCF_059813095.1. NCBI lineage: Bacteria > Bacillati > Actinomycetota > Actinomycetes > Mycobacteriales > Mycobacteriaceae > Mycobacterium > Mycobacterium sp. NGS22. The sequence goes on along the minus strand of NZ_JCALDY010000040.1, from coordinate 23,745 downwards.
TCAGTGGAAGAAGCCAGATTGGTTGTCGCCCTGGTTCCAGCCGCCGGAGCTGCCGACTCCGGAAACGTTCACACCCGAGCTGTAAATGCCCGGGTTGAAGAACCCTGCGACGTGATCACCGGAGTTGAAGAACCCGGCAGAACCCACGCCGGTGTTGTTGAAACCGGCGAGGCCCCGGTCCGTCGCGTTATTGAAGAAGCCCGACGTCAAACCGTAGAACGGCTGCTGGGAGGCGTTGTAGAAGCCGGAGGTGGCGCTGCCGGAATTGAAGAAGCCGGAAACGTACGTTCCCGATGTGCCGAATCCCGAATTGACTACTCCGACCGGAGTGTCCGAGTGCCCGGAACCGGTGATGAAGTTGCCTGAGTTGAAAAGACCGGTATTGACGCTGCCCGAGTTGAACATGCCTGTGTTGAAGTAACCCGAGTTGAAGAAACCCGTGTTGTTTCCGAGTCCGGTGTCGAAGTGGTTCCCGGGGTCGTACTCGCCGAAATAACCGCTGTTGAAGGCCCCGGTGCTGCCCGACGTCGAATTTCCGAAGCCCACGTTGCCGAAGAGAGCGTTACCGAACCCCACATTCTGGCTGCCGGCGTTGCCGCTTCCGAAGTTGTAGTCACCGCCGTTCGCAAAACCGGTGTTGACCGACCCGGCGTTCCAGAAGCCGGTGTTGGTGCTACCCGCGTTGCCGAAGCCGAAGTTGCCGTTGCCTGAATTGAAGAAGCCGACGTTGTTGTTGCCCGAATTGAACAAGCCGATGTTGTTGTTGCCGGTGTTGCCGAATCCGATATTGCCCAATCCGGTGTTCAGTGCGCCAATTCCGACCTGGTTGTCGCCGCTGAGGCCGAAGCCGACGTTGTTGGTGCCGTGATTGCCGAAGCCGAAATTGGCCGTGCCGATATTGCCGAAGCCGACGTTGTTGTCGCCTATATTGCCGCTGCCCAGATTGAAAGAGCCCCGGTTGCCGCTGCCGAAGTTGGTGTTCCCGAAGTTTCCGAAGCCGCGGTTGTTGTCACCCCAGTTTCCGCTACCGATATTTCCGTTGTGGGAGAAACCCGAGTACTGGTCCCAGTGCCCGTTGCCGCTGCCGAAGTTGAGATTGCCGACGTTGCCATTGCCGAAGTTGGTGTAGCCGGCGTTGCCGCTGCCGAAGTTCGCGTTACCCCAGTTCCCGCTGCCCAGATTGGCGTTGCCCAGGTTGCCGCTGCCGAAGTTCGCGTTGCCGTCGTTTCCGCTGCCGAAGTTGGCGCTGCCCCAGTTGCCGCTGCCCAGGTTGCGGTCGCCCAGGTTGCCGATGCCCAGATTCCACACGCCCGTATTGCCGATGCTGGTGTTCAGCGTCGTGAGACCGTTGAGTGCGTCCTGCCAGGACGCCAGTTGCGACGCCGCGGCTTGCGCGCCGCTGTGGTAGCCGACCAGCGCGGCCACGTCGGCGGCCCAGAATTCTTCGTAGATGCTCTCGGCGGCCGCGATGGCCGGCGCGTTCTGCCCGAACAAGTTCGAGAGCACCAGCTGCACGAACGCGTTGCGGTTGGCGGCCACGACCTCGGGAAGCACGGTCGCTGCTCGAGCCGCCTCGAATGCGCTCGCCACCGCCCCAGCCTGATTGGCCGCCCCGGCCGCGCGGGCCGCTGCCGCGCTCAGCCACCCCGTATACGGTGCCGCCGCGGCCCCCATTGCGCGCGCCGCCGGTCCCTGCCATGCCTGCTCTACCAGCCCCGACGTCACCGAGGCGAACGACTCCGCGGCCGTGCCCAGCTCGTCGGCCAGGCCGGACCACGCTGCGGCGGCTTCCAGCATCGGCGCCGAACCGGCCCCGACGAACATCCGCAGCGAATTGATTTCCGGAGGCAAGACGAAATAGCTCACGAGTTGGTCCTTTCAGCTGGCTGGTCACGGCCAGAGGACCAGCACAAGAGCGCGCCGCGTTGCCTACCAGCCATGATTTCCCCGACCACCGGGCAACGCGACGCTGCGGAAACCGTAGCTGTCATTTGCGCGCCATATGCGGTTTTCGGCTAGAAGCTTCGTTCCGGGTGTTCCCGGGGGCACGCCGAGTAGCGTCACTGTCATGAAACGGCAGGGGCCGGCCTCCGATTCGCTTGCGCCGCAATATCCGATCGAGTCGGTCGACAACGCCCTGCGGCTGCTGTTGCTGTTCGGTGAACGACCACAGATCCGATTGAGCGAGGCGACCCGCTACCTCGGCGTCGCCTCGTCCACCGCGCACCGGCTGTTGGCGATGCTGACCTACCGCGGCTTCGTCCGACAGGATCCAGAGTCCAAGGCATATCTGCCCGGAGCGGCCTTGACGAGTGTGGCCTTCGCCATCTTCGGGCGCATCGACATTCAGCGCACCGCCGTGCCCGTCATGCGTGTGCTCAGCGAGCAGTTGGGCGAGACCATCCACATCGGGACGCTGGACGGTGCCGATGTCCGTTTCGTCGCCGCGGTCGAAGGTCCGAAAGCGGTCCGGGTGGCATCGCGATTGGGGCGCTCCATGCCCGCGCACTGCACGTCGACGGGCAAGGCGTTGCTGGCGCAACTTCCGGAAAGCGAACTGCGACAATTGATTCCGCGGGAAAAACTGGACGCTGTCACGGCGCGCTCGATCGTCAGCCGCGCCAAGCTGGAGTCCGAGTTGTCCCGTATCCGGGAGCGCGGCTACGCAACCAACCGCGAAGAGAGTGAGGAGGGCGTCGCGTCGGTCGCGGTGCCGATCCACACCCGCGTGCCCGGCCTGTTGCTTGCGTTGAACGCCGCGGCGCCGCTGAACCGCCTGCCGACGTCGAGGTACTCGACCGTGGCCGCCGCGCTTGTCAACGCGGGCAAGGAAATCGGCGATCAGCTGGGTTGACCGGTGAGCCGGGCCACCTCGTGCCGCCAGGCGGCGTCCACCTGAAAGCCGGACCCGAGGTCCGGTAGGTCGGCCCAGTCGGCGTCCTGGATGTCGCGCAACCTGCCGCCGGCCGAGCGGATCCGCAGGGACATGCGTGCCAGCTCGTCGAGACTGATCGCCTGCAAAACCGCCCGTTGCACACTGTCCGCGGCGCTGGTGATGCCGTGGCCGCGGCAAACGACCACCGGCGCGTTGCCCATCGCGGCCACCATTTCCTTGCCCAGCAACGAGTTTCGGATCAGCACGGCCCGTTCGTAGACCGGCACGCCGCCGCGGGCCAGCCAGGCGCCGGCAATGTCGTAGGCGCCGTAGATGGGTCGCAGTTCGATGCCGGCGAGATTCGCGGCGACGACGGCGGGAGGGTGCAGGTGCGCTACGGCCCGGTACCGTGTGTCGGCGAGCATGGTTTCGAGGTGGATGGGCAACTCGTTGGGCACCCGATAGCCGTCGAGTTCGCCTGGGGCACCCGCGTTTCCGTCGAAGTTGACGAGCCGGACGTCGTCGGGGCGGGTGAACGCCACCCCGGCGTCGTCGTCGCTGCGGCAGCGGACGAGCAGGTGGTCGTCGTCAATCCGCAGGCTCAGGTGGCCGAGGATGCCGTCGACCAATCCGCGGGCCGCGGCCACCCGGCAGGCCTGGGCCACCAGGGCACGCTGCTGGTCAAGCATCTCGGCCCCGACGGTCTCCGATTCCGAACCCGCCGTCGGGGTGGATGGTCTGGCCGCTGATCCCGCGAGACCGGTCGGAGGCCAGGAACACATAGCTCCAGGCATGGTCTGCTCCGGAAAGGGCGACCCGCAACGGCGTGCGCGCGGCCAGATCGGTTGCCCGGCCGGGGGAGTCGTCGAGGCGGACATCGGCGAGACCGAGACTGGCCAGCCCGCGCAGGTCGGTGTTCAGCGTCCCGCCCGGCGCCACCCCGTTGACCCGGATCTGCGGGGCCAACTCGTGAGCCAGTGCCGTCACCAACCCGCGCACCGCGAATTTCGAAGGGACATAGAGCACACCGCCGCGGCCGGGATAGTAGGCCGAGGTGGACTCGGTCAAGACGATCGACGCGCCGTGCTGTGCCCGCAGGCACGGAAGTGCGGCTTTGACCGATTGCAGGTGACTGAGCACGTTGGTGCGGAACATCTCGTCGAACGCGGCGGACAACTCGTCGGCGCCGATGTCGTCGATCCCCTGGTAGAAGTCGAATACGCCGACACAGTTGACCAGGGTGTCGAGACCACCGTAGCGGTGCACCGCGGCGGCCACCGCGCGGTCGTTGGCTTCGCGAACGGTGGCGTCGCCGTGGATCACCTCGGTTCCGGGAAGCTCGTCGCGCAGCCGCCCGCACTTGTCCGGATCCCGTTCCAGCACAGCCACTTGTGCGCCCTCGGCGAGAAAAGCGTCGACCACCGCCCGGCCGATCCCGGACCCGGCGCCCACCACCAGCGCGCGCTTGCCGTCAAGCCAACCGGTCATCGTCGCTCTCCGGCTCCTCGGGCAGCAGTGGCGCGTTCGAGTTGCCGACCATGGCCGCCAGCGTACGGGGGTTCTGCCAGGTCAGCGCCTCGACTTCGAGTGCGTCCAGGGTGATCCACTGGCCGGTTCGGGGCGCGGTGATCAGCAGTCGTGATCCGTTGCGGGTTTCCACGCGCTGGACCACCACTTCGGTGAATTCATTTGCCACCGTGATGGGCTCGCCGACGGGCTTCACAGGAACACCGCCAGATTCTGCATACGCAGCACCGACTCATCGGCAATGATCGTGCGGCGGGCCAACTTCCAGGCCTCGTTGTCGTCGTCCCAACGCAGCAGGTCCTCCCGGCCGCAGGACAGCAGTGCGCTCTCGTTGACGTCGCCGCGGCTACGGAACAGCAGTTCCGCGGACTCCACAAGTAGCTGGCCTGCATCGTCATCGAATGTGCGCACGTTGGTGATGAAGTGCCGCAGCCGTGACGGCGGGTCCTCGGCCCAGACGTGTTCGGTGCCCATCCGCGCGACACGCTGGCGCAACGAGTACATGTCCTCGTCGAAGTGATCCATGCCGGGGGAGGTGTCGAACCCGGCGCCGCGGGCGGTCGTCACGCGCACCGGCATCACGTACCGGATGTCGTCGGTCATGGTGTCCAGCCACGCCTCGTAGTGCTGCGCGTCCAGCAGGTAGGCCTCGTCCACCAGGAACTGATGAGCCTGTAGGTGGCGAATATCGTTGAATGGCAGAGGTTTTCTCATCGTAGGTGCTCCGCCCAGAGTTTGAGCAACTCGCGCTGGTTGTATTCGTTGTAACCGACCTGGGCGCGGCCGGGGCCGTGGAACGAGTCCGACGGCAACGCGTAGATCACCGGACGGTCGTCGGCGAGCAGTCCCATCCGGCTGTTCAGCTGCAGCCGCCGCGCCATCGAACCACCCGCGGTGGTGGTCAGCGACACCCAGTTCTCCACGTCGTCCTGCTCGAACATGCCGGTGGACCCGAAGCACATCAGGTAGGCCTTGTAGGAATCCTTCTTGAACTGCTCTGTTGCCGCCGCGTCCACCGCGAACCACGAGCAGACCTCGGTTTCGTTCTCGCTGATCGGCTGCCACTGCCGGATCGAGATGAACGGCAGCACCTGTTCGCTGCCGGGAAGTTTCGGCCAGTTGTGCACGAAGCTCAGGTTGGGAAAGCAGGTCGCCGCCGAGAACATGAAGCCGTCCTCGGCGATCACCTGCTGCTGCCGGGGCGACCAGACCTGCTTGATCCGGCCGATCATCTCGTCGGGATAGCCCACGTAGCGCATGCGTTCGCCGAAATCACCCGGTGGCAGTTTGTAGGTGGTGCCGCCGCCCCGGTGCGCCCAGTACGTGGCGCCGTCCTTGCGTTTCTGCGCCTTCGGTTCGCGGAACAGTCCGATGTCGACGATCGAGGCGTGCGTATGCGGGGTGTGGTACATGTCGCCGGAGAAATTCTCCGCGCCGATCTTCCAGTTCGCCTTGATCCGCCACCGTTGCGGACCCCGAACCTCCAGCCCGTGCGCGCTTTGCCGGGTGTAGAAATCCAGATAGAAAGCGAAATCGCCGAGGAAGTCGGTCAGCGGCTGCGCGTGCGGGTCCAGGCTGACGAAGATCAATCCGTTGTAGATCGCCAAACTCGGTGCGGGCAGCAGCGTTTGGTTCTTCGGAAACCCGTCGTCACCGCCGTAGGCCTCCCGGTGGAACGGTAAACCGGTGAGCCGTCCGTCGTTGCGGTAGGTCCAGCCGTGGTAGGGGCAACGAAAATTGGATGCGTTGCCCATCTCCGCGCGGCACACCTGCATGCCGCGGTGCAGACACATATTGAACAGAGCGCGCACCCGCCCGTCGGAGTCGCGGGTGATGATGAACGAATCGTCGAGTACCCGGCGCACCACGTAGTCGCCGTCCTGCGGTATCTCCGACTCGTGGGCCACGAACATCCATGCCCGACTGAACAGCCGCTGCTTCTCCAGCACGAACAGGTCTTTGTCGTTGTAGATGTGGGCGGGGATCATGCCGCGGCGCACATCCTCGAAGAGGCTGTCGTCTACAAGAGTGGTCACCGGAATCTCCCCAGTACTGGCGTCTGCTCTACAGAGAATAACTCCGCTAGAAAGAGAGAGACCCGCATCCTGCTCGTTGACTCTGCGCTGAGGGCGGGGTCTACTCGCACTTTGTCGCCCTGTGCGCAGAGTCAACGAGAATGGGCGGCGTAGCCTCACGCTGGTGAACGCCGCACCGGAGCGCGTCTCGTCGCAGCGCGACGTCTCGGCGGAGATCGCCGCGATCGCGACCGGTTACGCGCGCGTGGGTGGACCGGAAACACAGCCGCGCCTGGACTACCCGCCGTACCGCAGCAGCATCTTGCGGCATCCGAAGAATCCGGTGCTGACGGTCGACCCCGAGGAGATCGAACGCTGGGCACCGTGCTTCGGCCATCAGGATGTCCACCCGCTCGACGCCGATCTGACGGCCGGTCACCCCGGTGAGCCGATCGGGGAACGGGTCATAGTGACCGGACGGGTGCTGGACCGGCAGGGCCGCCCGGTGGCCGGTCAGCTGGTGGAGATCTGGCAAGCCAACGCTGCCGGACGCTACCGCCATCAGCGCGACCTGCACCCCGCGCCGCTCGACCCCAACTTCACCGGCGCCGGGCGCTGCCTCACCGGGCCCGATGGCTCGTACCGGTTCAAGACCGTCAAGCCCGGCCCCTACCCGTGGCGCAACCACCACAATGCGTGGCGGCCCGCACACATCCATTTCTCGGTCTTCGGCACCGCTTTCACGCAACGCTTGGTCACCCAGATGTACTTTCCTGGTGACCCGCTGTTCGCGCTGGATCCCATCTACCAGTCGATCGTCGATCCCGTTGCGCGACAACAGCTCGTCGCGCACTACGACCACGACCTCACCGAACCCGAATACGCCACCGGCTACCGCTGGGACATCGTGCTGAGCGACGGCGCCCACGATGAGTGAAATGGCTTGCACCCCAGGGCAGACCGTCGGTCCGTTCTTCAGCATCGGGACGTCGTTCTCGCGGGACAGCCAGTTGGTGGGCGCGGAGTTTCCCGGTGCGCTCGAGTTGCACGGCACCGTCTACGACGGGGAGGGCGTGGTGGTGCCCGATGGCTTGGTCGAGATCTGGCAGCCCGACAGCGCCGGCCGGATTCCGCGGGCTTCCGGTTCATTGCGGCGCGACGGTTGGACGTTCACCGGGTGGGGCAGGGCAGCGACCGACGCCGACGGGCATTACTCCTTCACCACGGTCGCTCCGGGTTCGACGGATCCGCAGCGACCGGCGTTCTTCACGGTCGCCGTGTTCGCGCGGGGGCTGTTGCACCGGTTGTTCACTCGCGCCTACCTGCCCGGCACCGATCTGGGCAGCGAGCCGGCACTGTCCGCCGTGGCCGCGGTGCGCCGGACCACCCTGTTGTGTATCGACGAAACCGACGGGGCGAGAAGACGATTCCGTTTCGACATCCGTCTCCAAGGTCCTGGCGAGACGGTGTTCCTGGCGTACGAGGAAGGCCGGCGATGACCAACCTGTTGTGGCCCGGGGACGAGCGGGCCGGGGAGTACATGACCGACCACACTTTGCTGCGGTCGATGGTCGCGGTCGAATCGGCATGGTTGAACGCGCTGGCCGCTGCCGGTCTGGCTCCGGTCGCGGGTGCCGACCTTGCGCATCTGGTCCTCGAGCACGACTGCGAACAACTTGCGGTGACGGCCGAGGACGGCGGCAACCCGGTGATCGGCCTGGTGGCGCTGCTGCGCCAGCGGGCGGTCCCGGTGGTGGCTCCGTGGATCCACCGCGGCCTCACCAGCCAGGACGTCGTCGACACCGCGCTGATGTTGGCCACCCGCGACGTCATCGGGAAAGTGACCGAGCTACTGGCCCAACAGATCTGGGCACTGTCGGCGCTGGCCGAAACCCATCGCGCCACCCCGATGCTCGCGCGCACCCTGACCCAGCACGCCGCGCCGACCACGTTCGGCGCCAAGGTCGCGGGCTGGCTGGACGGCGTCGTCGACGCCTACGCCCGAGTCGGCACGCTGGCCATCCCGGCCCAGTTCGGAGGGGCCGTCGGGACATGGTCGGCCACGGTCGAACTGGCCACGCTGCGCACCGTCACAACCGATCCTGCGCAGCTGGCCGAACAGGTAGCCCGCAGTGCCGCAGCCGCTTTGGGACTGACCTACCGCCCGCCCTGGCACACCACCCGGACGCCGGTCGCCGCCGTCGGCGACGCACTGGTCGCGTGCACCGACTGCTGGGGCCGCATCGCCGCCGACGTCGTCACCCTCGCCCGTCCCGAGATCGCCGAACTCAGCGAACCGGCCGGCGACCGGCGGGGCGGCTCGTCGTCGATGCCGCACAAACGCAATCCCGTGCTATCCATCCTGATTCGGCGTGCCGCGCTCACCGCGCCCCCGTTGGCCGCCACCCTGCACACCGCCGCGGCTCTGGCGAACGACGAACGCCCGGACGGCTCGTGGCATGCCGAATGGGACACGCTGCGGACCCTGGCGCGCCGGACCGCCGTCGCCGGATCCCAGTGTGCGGAGTTGCTGGACGGTCTTCGGGTGCACACCGTTGCCATGGCCGAAAACCTCTGCGGCGCAGACGTTCTCGGCGAACAACGGGCCATCGCCGAACTCACCGGGAACGCGCCGTCGGCGAGCTACCTGGGCGCCGTCGACCGGCTGATCGAGCAGAGCGTCGAGCGCGCCCGGCGGACGCTGACCGGTTAAGCCCGCCCGGGCTTGCACGCGACGATCGCGACCGCGGCCAGGCGCTCGCGGTGCTGGCGAAAAGTGCTGCGCATCATCAGGACTCGCTTGCGCGCGTCGGGTTGGGTCAGCACGTTCTTGGCGAACCGCAAGGCGCCCAACGGCCCTTCGTCAGAAATTATCCGGCGGGGCTGCAGCAGTGCCATCGGTGCGGTGGCGACGTTTTCGACCACCAGCCCGTGCCCGGCGAGCAGCTCAGTCCACTCGGCAATGGTCAGCGGGCGCGCGTTGACCTTGATCGCGCGTGCCAGCGACTGGCGCACCTCGGTGCTGATCTCGGCTGGGACGTCGTCGGGAGTCAGTGCCAGTTCGTGGATCGCGTAGCGGCCGCCCGGTCGCAGCACCCGCGCCGCCTCGGCCACGATGGCGTGCTTGGCCGAATCGCCCTGCATGGTCAGCATCGCCTCGCCGATGACGACGTCGGCGCTGGCGTCGGGCAACCCGGTTTCGGCGGCGTCGGTGACGCGAACCTCGCCTCTGCCGCCCAGCACGGTGCGCACGTGGTTGGCCGCGTCGGCGTCACCTTCCGCGCCGACATAGGACCGGGGGTTGCGGGCGATGATCTCCGCAGCGGTGCGGCCCAGCCCCGGTGCCAGCTCGACGACGTCGGCGTCGGTGACATCGGCGCGGGCCAGCAGCGTGCGGGTGAGTTCGACGCCCCCGGGCCGCAACACCCGCTTGCCGAGCCGCGCCAGCAGCCAGTGTCCCTGCACGTGTTCGTCGTCGCGCTTCGACGACGGCAGCGGCTCTTTCTTGTCCGCCATCAGATCGCCTGCCGCGCTGGAGGCTCCAGAACCAGCGCCGGGCGCCGCTTGTGCACGGTGAGATAGCGCAGCCCGGCCGGGCCGGCGGCGAACTGCCGCCGGGAGCGTCGTGGCAGCCAGAGTATGGCGCCCGGGTAGAGGTCGATGATGCCCTCCTCGGTGGTCAACCGGCCTTCGCCGGACAGCACATGGATCAGGACGTCCAGATCGGGTCCAGTATGTGCGTCGATTCTGCCTTCCGGTGCGAGCGCGATGATGTTGGCGTCCAGATCACGCTCGCGCATCTCGAGTTTCCACACCGCCCCGGTCACGTCGGGGGCTGTCTGCGCGGCCAAGTCGGACGTGTCGGCCAGCACCCGGGGCAGGGGAGTGGTGGTGCGCTTGCTGATCCTGATGCGCCAGACCTGCGGCCCTTTGTCCAGGTACTCCCAGCCGTAACTGCCGGGGTATTCGGCGTCGAACTCGGATCGTAGGTGTTTGGGATCGTGGTTGTTGACCAACACGAACGACTGACCGGGCGAAAGCGCGTTGTAGGTGGCGAAAATGGTGGGATGCTTGTCCGGCTTGCGTAGCGCTCGGACGTCAAGTTCGTTGTCGGCCATAGTTATTCCCAACCTCTAGTTTATACAAGTCGTCTTGTGTAAAATCTAGCGCATGACATACGTGATCGGAAAGCCATGCATCGACGTGATGGACCGGGCCTGTGTGGAAGAGTGTCCGGTCGATTGCATCTACGAGGGAGGCCGGGCGCTCTACATCCATCCCGACGAGTGCGTGGACTGTGGCGCGTGCGAGCCGGTGTGCCCGGTCGAGGCGATCTACTACGAAGACGACCTGCCCGAGGATCTGCAGCCGTATCTGGCCGACAATGATGCGTTCTTCAGTCAAACTCTGCCTGGGCGCGACGCGCCGCTGGGTTCACCGGGTGGTGCCGCCAAGGTGGGCCCGATCGCTGCCGACGCGCCGCTGGTGGCCAGCCAACCCAAGACTGCCTAAGGGGATATGCCAGTGAGTGACCAGACCGCGCCACTCGAGGACGCCGGCCGCCGCCGCGCGGTACTACGAGTGTTGCGGGCGTCCCGGGATTCGTTGAGCATCGCCGCGATCGCCGAGGAGCTGGGTGTACATCCCAACACGGTTCGCTTCCACCTCGACAGCCTGGTTGCGGACGGCCAAGTGGAACGGGTCGAGTCCGCGCGCCGCGGTCCGGGCCGTCCGCCGCTGATGTTCCAGGCCGTCCGGCAGATGGACCGCGGCGGTGCCCGGCACTATCGGCTGCTCGCCGAAATACTCGCCAACGGCCTTGCCGCAGAACCGGATTCGAGTGTTCGGGCGATGGCCGCAGGCCGGGCGTGGGGCGAACGCCTACCGGCGCCGGACACTCCGAGTGTCGACAGCTCGATCGACCGCCTGATCGGGTTGCTCGACGAGCTCGGCTTCGCCCCGGAACGCCGGGAATCCGACGGCAGACAACAGGTCGGGTTGCGGCACTGCCCGTTCCTGGAGCTGGCCGAAGCCCAATCCAGCGTCGTGTGTCCGATCCATCTGGGCTTGATGCAGGGCGCGCTGGAGAGCTGGGCGGCACCGATCACCGTCGATCGGCTCGAGGCGTTCGTGGAACCGGATCTGTGCCTGACCCATCTGGTGGAAGGAGTGCAGCGGTGAGTACCGCACGCGCAGTGGAGATCGCGATCACATTCGTGTGGCTGGGCATGGTGTTGGCCATCTCGTTCCTGGAAGCTCCGCTGAAATTCCGGGCGCCCAACGTGACACTGCAGATCGGCCTGGGCATCGGGCGCCTGGTCTTCCGCGCGCTGAACACGATCGAGGTCGGGTTCGCGCTCGTGCTGCTCGCGCTCCTGGTCGCGGGGCCGACGCCGACGCGGATCATCGCGGCATACTCGGTCGTCGCCGTCGTGCTGGCCATCCAGCTGGTCACGGTTCGGCCCCGGTTGACCCGCCGCTCCGATCGGGTGCTGGCCGGCTCGGATGGTCCGCGCTCCCATGCCCACTACGTCTATGTCGGTCTGGAGGCGGTCAAGGTCATCGCGCTGATCGTGGCGGGCATACTCCTCTTAAGCGTCTGAAAGGACTCATCATGGAATCGATCTCGCTGACCGACCTGGCCTCCGAGAAGTTGGCCGAGGCGCGCAAGTCGCACAGCGGCCGCGCCGCCCACACCATCCACGGCGGACACAACCACGAGCTGCGCCAGACGGTGCTGGCCCTGCTCGCCGACCACGACCTGTCCGAACACGACAGCCCGGGGGAGGCCACGCTGCAGGTATTGCAGGGCCATGTCCGCCTCACCGCCGGTGAGGACGCCTGGGACGGCAAGACCGGCGATCACCTCGCCATCCCGCCGGTGCGTCACGCGCTGTACGCCGTCGAGGATTCGGTGGTGATGCTGACCGTGCTGAAGTCCCAGCCCGGCGCCGCCCACTGAACGTGCTGGCCACGCCCTGGTCGCGGGACTTCGGCCTGCGGGTGCCGATCGTCAACGCGCCGATGGGCGGCGTGGCCGGCGGACGACTGGCGGCGGCGGTCACCGCGGCCGGCGGTCTGGGCATGGTCGGGATGGGCAGCACGGCGACCAGGGCGTCGCTGGCCACCGAACTCCAACACGTCCGCGGGCGGTTCGGGATCGGTCTGGTGGACTGGGTGATGCGTAGCCGGCCCGGGCTGCTGGACGATGCCCTGGCCGCGGGCCCGGCGCTGCTGTCGGTCAGCTTCGGTACCGACTGGTCCTGGGTCGAGCAGGCACACGATGCCGGAATCGCAACGGTCACACAGGTTTACGACGCGTCAGGGGCGTGTCGGGCGGCCGACGCCGGCGTCGACATCCTGGTGGCGCGCGGTGCCGAAGGCGGCGGGCACGGCGAGGTGCGACTCGGGACGCTGCCGCTGCTGGACGCCGTCCTGGACGCGGTGTGCGTACCGGTGCTGGCCGGCGGTGGCGTCGCGTCACCCCGCAGCCTGGCCGCGGTGCTGGCCGCCGGTGCGAGCGGCGCGTGGGTGGGCACCCGGCTGGCGGCCTGCCCGGAGGCGTTGACCGGCGACGCGAGCCGCCGGGCGCTGATCGATGCCGCAGCGACCGACACCCGGATCACCCGGGTCTTCGACGTCGCGGCGGGACTGCCCTGGCCGGAACGGTTCCCGTCGCGGGTGCTGGACGACGAGTTCGTCGCGCGCTGGACGGGTCACGAACAGGAACTGGCCGCGCGGTCCGACGTCGCGCAGACCACCGCGGTCGACGCCGGTCAGGGCGTCGGGATGATCGGCGACGACGCCTCGGTCGCGCAGGTCATCGAGGCGATGTGCGCGGGTGCGCAGCGGCTGCTTGCGGCCTGGTCGGATCCCGCGACGTGACCGACGCCGCATTCGCGGCCCGAAGTGACCGATATCGAGGTGCGGGTAGCCCGGTGGGGTCGTTACCCGGTGTTAGCGTTTGAGACATGTCAGTACCTGCCAAAGAGGGCATGTCAGGACCGCGCGGACTGAACCTGCCCGGCGCCGTCGGGCAGACGGTCCGGCCGTTCACGCGCACCGGCCGGTACTTTGCGCGCTCGTGGCGCGACTACCGCAAATCCGACAGCAGCGACGTCGCAGACCTTCCGATCGCCCGTCCGACAGTCGCCCTGGCGGCACAGGCCTTCCGCGACGAGGTGGTGCTGGCAGGGCTGAAAGTGCGCCGCCCGGTCAGCCAACCCGCTGCGTTCGCGCGGATCAACGACGAAGTGGTTGCCGCGCTGGACTTTTACGACAACCGTGGCTGGCTCGAGAAGCCCGAGGGCTTTTTCACTGCGCCGCCGCCGCTTTCGGACGTCAAGATCCGGGACGTCAAGGGACGCGGGCGTTCTCATCAGTTCCTGTCCTTCGACAGCGGATACACCCCGCACCCCGGCGAACCTGGTCGGGACCGGTGGCTGGGATACACCGCGCTGCAGCGCGAACACGCAGTGCTGCTACGCCATCCGGAGCCGCGGCCCTGGCTGATCTGCGTGCACGGCACCGAAATGGGCCGATCGGCAATAGATCTCAGGATCTTCCGGGCCTGGAAGTTGCACGAGGAACTGGGCCTGAACGTGGTGCTGCCCGTCCTTCCCATGCACGGCCGGCGGGCGCGCGGGCTGCCCAAGGGTGTGGTGTTCCCGGGTGAAGACGTCATGGACGACGTGCACGCCACCGCGCAGGCAGTGTGGGACATCCGGCGGTTGTTGTCCTGGGTGCGCGCCCAAGAGCCCGACTCGCCGATCGGACTGAACGGCATCTCGCTGGGCGGTTACGTCGCGGCGTTGGTGTCCAGCCTGGAAAGCGATCTGACCTGCGCCATCCTGGGCGTGCCGCCGGCCAACCTGGTCGAGTTGCTGAGCCGGCACGCCGGGTTGCGCAGGGGTGATCCGCGCCGCGACACGATGCAGCTGGCCGAGCCGATCGGCGCCATGACCTCGCCGCTGTCGTTCACCCCGTTGGTGCCGATGCGGGGCCGCTTCGTCTACGCCGGTGTCGCCGACCAGGTCGTGCATCCCCGTGAGCAGGTGGTGCGGCTGTGGGAGCACTGGGGCAAGCCCAAGATCGTCTGGTACCGCGGGGGCCATGCCGGCTTCATCCGCTCCCGACCGGTGCAGGCGTTCATCCGGGACGCACTGCAGCAGTCGGGCCTGCTGGACGGCTAGCCGTCACACCCCGCGCAGATAGCGCTTCGCGATGAGTCGCTGCGCCACCACGACAAACGGTCCGCCCAGTTTGCTCCACCAGGTCGCGGGCCGGGAGAACGACGACACCTCCGCATAGACGGCCCCGCTGCCCGGGTCGTAACGGACCGCGAAGCGTTCCTCGCCGGAGGCCGGGTGGCCCGGCAGCGTGCCGTAGGCGAATCCGCGCACGTCGGGCTCGTCGACCACATACACCACGCGGCACGGCGCGCGCAGCACACCCATCATCTTGACCACCACGATCGACGACACCGTGGCGGTGTCGGAACTCGCCTGCACCTTCAGTCCGGCCCCGTGCTGCATGCCCCAGTGCATGACGGCGTCGGCGGCCTGTTCGAAGCGTTCCCGGCCCGTCCCGATCGGGGCGGACGCGGCGAGGTGGGTGTACCCGGGAGGCAGTTGGGCGGCGGCCGTCGCGCCGACCTCCGGATAGGTGAGCTGCTGGTCGGTATACGCATCCAGGTCCACCCGGCCAGCTTGCCACGTGTCCGGGGATATCATCCGCGAGCCGCTGCACCCTGCACCGCGATGGGACGATGACTCGCCCAATACGGTGTCCTGGTGACACACGCTCATCCCGGCGGCGGATTCAACCCGCCCGAGCCCACCACCAAGGGCGGACCGGACTACGGCAGGTTCGTCGATGCGGTGCGCAAATTGCAGGACCACGCCCGCGCCGTCGATGCGCCCGACGACGTCATCAGCCAGGCCGCCGACCGGCTGGAAGAGCTGTCGGCGTTGCTGGCCCCCTACGACGCCGACGAATGGCAGTCGCCGTCGGGCCGCCGGATGGACCTGCCGGTGCGGGGGAACGTCCTGACGGTGCCGATGGACGCTCGCAAGACCGAGGACGACCGCATCGAGGGGTGGGCCCGGTTCGCCCGGTTTCACCTCGGACGCAACGGTGCCGTGCACGGCGGCTCGCTGGGCATGCTGTTCGACACCGTGCTGGGTTTGACGGCATCGGTGCTCACCGGGAGCAAGCGCCAGCGCACCGCATACCTGAAGATCAACTACCGCAACATCGTGCCGATCGAAAAGGAGTTGCAGTTCGACTCCGGAATCGACAGCGTGGACGGCCGCAAGATCTTTGTATCGGGCCGGTTGCGCGACGGCGACACCCTGCTCACCGAAGCCGACGCCCTGTTCGTGCGGCTCAAGCCGGGGCAGCCTTGACGCGACGCCCCGATAGCATTGTCCGCGATCGCCTCGCATTCAGTATTGGAGACCAACCCCCATGAGCGCCCCCATCCGGATCCCCGCCGGGACCACCGCGGCTGCCGCCGTCGGCGAGGCGGGTTTGCCGCGCCGCGGGACGCCGGACGCGGTCGTGGTGGTGCGTGATGCCGAGGGCAAGCTGCGCGACCTGAGCTGGGTGCCCGAGGCCGACACGGAGGTGACCCCGGTCGCCGCCAACACCGAAGACGGGCGCAGCGTGATCCGGCACTCCGCCGCCCACGTGCTCGCCCAAGCCGTGCAGGACATGTTCCCGGAAGCCAAGCTGGGTATCGGTCCGCCCATCGTCGACGGCTTCTACTACGACTTCGACGTCCCCGAGCCGTTCACGCCGGAAAATCTCCAGGCGCTGGAGAAACGGATGCGCCAGATCGTCAAGGAAGGTCAGCTGTTCGACCGGCGGGTCTATGCCTCCAAGGACGCTGCCCGCGAAGAACTCGCCGACGAACCGTTCAAGCTCGAACTCGTCGACGACAAGTCCGGCGACCCCGACGTGATGGAAGTCGGCGGCGACGAGCTGACCGCCTACGACAACCTCAATCCCCGCACCCGCGAACGGGTTTGGGGCGACCTGTGCCGCGGACCGCACATCCCGACCACTAAGCACATCCCGGCGTTCAAGCTCACCCGCAGCTCGGCCGCGTACTGGCGCGGCGACCAGCAGAACGCCAGCCTGCAGCGCATCTACGGCACCGCGTGGGAGTCGCAGGAGGCGCTGGACCACCACCTCGAACTGATCGCCGAGGCGCAGCGTCGCGACCACCGCAAGCTCGGGGTGGAGCTCGACCTGTTCAGCTTCCCCGACGAAATCGGTTCGGGGCTGGCCGTTTTCCACCCCAACGGCGGGATCGTGCGTCGCGAGCTGGAGGAGTACTCGCGTCAGAAGCACGCCGCGGCGGGGTATGAATTCGTCAACACCCCGCACATCACCAAGGAACAGCTCTACCTCACCTCGGGCCACCTGGAGTGGTACGCCGACGGCATGTACCCGCCGATGCACCTCGACGCCGAATTCAACGCGGACGGCTCGGTGCGCAAACCCGGCCAGGACTACTACCTCAAGCCGATGAACTGCCCGATGCACCACCTGATCTATCGGGCCCGCGGACGGTCGTACCGCGAACTTCCGTTGCGGCTCTTCGAGTTCGGCAGCGTCTACCGCTACGAGAAGTCCGGTGTGATCCACGGCCTGACCCGGGTGCGTGGCATGACCCAGGACGACGCGCACATCTACTGCACCCGCGATCAGATGCGCGACGAGTTGACGTCGGTGCTGCGATTCGTGCTCGACCTGCTCGCGGACTACGGCCTCGACGACTACTACCTGGAGTTGTCCACCAAGGACCCGGAGAAGTATGTCGGCTCCGACGAGGTCTGGGAGGAGGCCACCCAGATCCTGCGGGAGGTGGGGGAGGCTTCCGGGCTGGAACTGGTGCCCGACCCGGGCGGCGCGGCTTTCTACGGTCCCAAGATCTCGGTGCAGGTCAAGGATGCGCTGGGCCGAAGCTGGCAGATGTCGACGCTGCAGGTCGACTTCAACATGCCGGACCGCTTCGAGCTGGAATACACCGCCTCCGATGGGACCCGGCAACGTCCGGTGCTCATCCACCGCGCGCTGTTCGGGTCGATCGAACGGTTCTTCGGCATCCTCACCGAGCACTACGCCGGTGCGTTCCCGGCGTGGCTGGCGCCGGTCCAGGTGGTCGGTATCCCGGTGGCCGACGAGCACATCGACTATCTGGAAGACGTTGTCGCTCAACTCAAGTCGCACGCGGTGCGGGCGCACGTGGACCTCAGCGACGACCGGATGGCCAAAAAGATCGTGCACCACACCAACCAGAAGGTCCCCTTCATGCTGCTGGCCGGCGACCGGGACGTGCAGGCCGGCGCGGTCAGCTTCCGGTTCGGCGACCGCACCCAGATCAACGGGGTGCCGCGGGAGACGGCCGTCGCGGCCATCGCCGACTGGATCGCAAGTCGTCAAAACGCCACTCCGACAGCGGAACTGGTGAAGGTTGCCGACGGTGGCTGAGCAGGACGACACGATCCACGACCGCGGCGTGGGACGCCGCGACCACCTGCAGCGGTTGTGGACCCCGTATCGGATGAACTACCTGGCCGAAGGGCCGCTCAAGCGCGACGAGGACAACCCCTCCCAGCCGTTCACCGACATCCCGACCATGTCCGACGA
This sequence comes from Mycobacterium sp. NGS22, assembly GCF_059813095.1. NCBI lineage: Bacteria > Bacillati > Actinomycetota > Actinomycetes > Mycobacteriales > Mycobacteriaceae > Mycobacterium > Mycobacterium sp. NGS22. The sequence continues at coordinate 5,670 of NZ_JCALDY010000040.1, read as the reverse complement.
AGACGGCCTCGTGGTGGCGCGCGGCGAACTCGTCTACGCCGTGCTCAACCTGTATCCGTACAACCCCGGCCACCTGATGGTGGTGCCCTACCGGAGGGTGTCGGAGCTGGAAGACCTGACGGAGCCGGAGAGCGCCGAGGTGATGGCGTTCACCCAGAAGGCGATTCGCGTCATCAAGAACGTGTCGCGTCCGCACGGCTTCAACGTCGGCATCAATCTCGGCACGTCGGCGGGCGGCTCGCTGGCCGAGCACCTGCACATCCACGTGGTGCCCCGCTGGGGCGGCGACGCGAACTTCATCACCATCGTGGGCGGCTCCAAGGTGATACCGCAGTTGTTGCGCGAAACCCGTCGGCTGCTGGCCGAGGAGTGGGCACGGCAGCCATGAGCAAACTCCCGTTTCTGTCCCGGGCGTTCTTCGCTCGCGCCACCGACCCGGTGGCCCGGACAGCGCTGAAGGTCGGTCTGACGCCGGACATCGTCACCGTCATCGGCACCGTCGGTTCGATGGCGGGCGCGTTGGTGCTGTTTCCGATGGGTCAGTTGTTCTACGGCGGATGTGTGGTCTGGTTCTTCACGCTGTTCGACATGGCGGACGGGGCAATGGCCCGGGAACGCGGGTTCGGCACCCGATTCGGCGCCGTCCTGGACGCCACCTGCGATCGTCTCGGCGACGGCGCGGTGTTCTGCGGGCTGCTGTGGTGGATCGCGTTCCACCAGCACGACAACTGGCTCACCGTGGCGACGCTGATCTGCCTGGTGACCTCGCAGGTGATCTCCTACATCAAGGCCCGCGCCGAAGCCAGTGGGTTGCGCGGCGACGGCGGTTTCATCGAACGGCCCGAACGGCTGATCATCGTGCTGGTCGGTGCGGGAGTATCGGACTTCCCGTTCGTGGCCTGGCCGCCGGCCCTACCGATCGCGATGTGGCTGCTGGCCGTGTTGAGTGTCATCACCTGCGGGCAGCGGTTGTACGCGGTGCGAACCTCGCCGGGTGCCGTCGACCACCTGGCGCTACCGGGAAAGAGTGAGCCGTGATACCGCCGTCGGGAAGTGTGAGTCTGCCCGGTCGCCGGCCCCGTGAACTGGTCACCGGTGCTGCCTCCGACTGGGCGTACGCCACCGGCTGGATGGCGGTTCGGGCGTTGCCGGAGTTCGCCGCCCGCAACGCATTCGACGCCGGGGCGCGTTACGCCGCCCGCCGCGGCGGGCCGCAGCAGCTGCGCAAGAACCTGGCCCGGGTGATCGGCGTGCCGCCCGACCGGGTGCCGAAGTCGTTGATGCGCGCCTCGCTGCAGTCCTACGCCCGGTACTGGCGGGAGGCGTTCCGGCTGCCCACCATGGACCACCGCGAGCTGACGCGGCAACTCGACGTCGGGACGCACGGCCAGGACAACCTGAACGCGGCGCTGGCCGCGGGTCGAGGCGTCGTGCTCGCCCTGCCGCACAGCGGCAACTGGGACATGAACGGGCTGTGGCTGGCGCAGACGCACGGCACCTTCAGCACCGTCGCCGAGCGGCTCAAACCGGAGTCGCTGTATCGACGTTTCATCGACTACCGCGAAGGCCTCGGCTTCGAGGTGATCCCACACTCCGGCGGGGAGCGGCCACCTTTCGAGACGTTGTGTGATCGCTTGCGCGACAACAAGATCGTGGCATTGATGTCCGACCGTGACTTGACCCGCACCGGGGTCGAGGTCGACTTCTTCGGCGAACCCACCCGGCTGCCGGCCGGTCCGGCCAAGCTCGCGATCGCCACCGGGGCCGCCCTGCTGCCGTCGCACTGCTGGTTCGAAGGCAACGACTGGGCCTGCAACATGCAGACGCCGCTGGACTGCAGCAGCGGCGATGTCCGCGCCATCACCCAGGCGCTGGCAGACGAGTTCGCGAGCAATATCGCCGCCCATCCCGCAGACTGGCACATGCTGCAACCGCAGTGGTTGGCCGATCTGTCGGACGACCGTCGGGCGTGGTTGAAGGGCGGCTGATGCGGATCGGGATGGTCTGCCCCTACTCGTTCGATGTGCCGGGCGGGGTGCAGTCGCACGTGCTGCAACTGGCCGACGTGATGACCGCCCGCGGGCACCACGTCAGCGTGCTCGCGCCGGTCTCGTCGGAGACGTCGCTACCCGACTACGTCGTCTCCGCCGGCAGGGCGGTTCCCATCCCCTACAACGGGTCGGTGGCCCGCTTGCGGTTCGGGCCGGCCACCCACCGCAAGGTCAAGAAGTGGCTCGCCGAAGGCGATTTCGACGTGCTGCATCTGCACGAGCCCAGCGCCCCGAGCCTGTCGTTGCTGGCCCTCAACATCGCCGAGGGGCCGATCGTGGCGACGTTTCACACCTCGACCACCAAGTCGGTGGCCATGTCGGTGTTGGGCGGCATGTTGCGTCCCCGGTTCGAGAAGATCATCGGTCGGATCGCGGTGTCCGACCTGGCCCGGCGCTGGCAGATGGAATCGGTCGGCTCTGACGCGGTGGAGATCCCCAACGGCGTCGACGTCGACTTCTTCGCGTCCGCGTCTGCGCTGGACGGCTACCCGCGACCCGGCAAGACCGTGCTGTTCCTGGGGCGCTACGACGAGCCCCGCAAGGGTATGGCGACGTTGCTGGCCGCCATGCCCGCGGTGCTGGAGCGCTTTCCCGACCTGCAACTGCTGATCGTCGGTCGCGGAGACGAAGACGAATTGCGTTCTCAGGCAAGCGGATTCGTCGACAATATCCGCTTCCTGGGTCAGGTGGACGAGGACGGGAAAGCCGCGGCCATGTGCAGCGCCGACGTCTACTGCGCGCCCAACACCGGCGGTGAGAGCTTCGGCATCGTCTTGGTGGAGGCGATGGCCGCCGGCACCGCGGTGGTGGCCAGCGACCTCGACGCATTCCGGCGGGTGCTGCAGGACGGTGCGGTAGGGCGGTTGGTCCCGGTGGACGACAGCGGCGCGCTGGCCGAGGCGTTGGTCGCCGTGCTGGGGGACGACGGGTTGCGCGGCCGATACGTGACGGCCGGCGCGGAGGCGGTCCGCCGCTACGACTGGTCGGTGGTGGCCAGCCAGATCATGCGCGTCTACGAGACGGTCGCCGGGTCGGGCGTCAAGGTGCAGGTGGCCAGCTGATGGCGTGGCTGATCGCCGCGCTCGTCGTTGTGGTCCTGTTGGCGTTCGCTGCCTGGGGGTATCAGCGCGCGAACCGGCTGGACCGGTTGCACGTGCGCTACGACCTGTCCTGGCAGGCGCTGGACGGGGCACTGGCGCGGCGCGCGGTGGTGGCGCGCGCGGTCGCGATCGACGCCTACGGCAACGCGCCCGAAGGTAGGCGGCTGGTTGAGTTGGCCGACGCCGCCGAACGCGCGCCCCGCACCGGGCGCGAGACCGCGGAGAACGAGCTGTCGGCCGCGCTGGCGATGGTGGATCCGGCGTCGGTGCCGGCGGCGCTGCTGGCCGAGCTCGCCGACGCCGAGGCGCGGGTACTGCTGGCCCGCAGGTTCCACAACGACGCGGTGCGCGACACGTTGGTGTTGGCCGAGCGGCGCATGGTGCGGCTCTTCCGGCTCGGTGGAAGAGCGCCGCTGCCGACGTACTTCGAGATCGTCGAACGCCCGCACGCCCAGGCGCACACCGACCACGAACTCAACCACCGCACCTCGGCGCGGGTGGTGCTGCTCGATGAAGCCGGGGCGGTGCTGCTGTTGTGCGGGTCGGATCCCGCGTTGGCTGACGCTCCGCGGTGGTGGTTCACCGTCGGCGGGGAAGTTCTCGACGGCGAGCGGCTGGCCGAAGCCGCGGCCCGCGAGCTGGCCGAGGAAACCGGGCTCTTGGTGGCGCCGACGGAGATGGTCGGCCCGATCTGGCGGCGCGACGAGGTGTTCGAGTTCAACGGGACCATGATCGACAGCGAGGAGTTCTACCTGGTGCACCGCACCCGTCGGTTCGAGCCGACGCTGGACGGGCGGACCGAGCTGGAGCGTAGCTACATCCACGGCGCCCGCTGGTGTGACGCCGCGGATATCGCGGCCCTGGAGGGTGCCGGTGAGTTGGTGTATCCGCGCCAGCTCGGGGAGTTACTGCTGGTGGCTGGTGAGCTCGCTGACAACCGCGACGCGGTGGTTCCGCAGTCGATCCGCTGACTGAAGCATCTGTTGTCAGGTGCCGAGCAGGTTTGAAGTCCTGTGTGTTGGCTAGAACTCACTTTGTGGTCCGAAGTATGCGGCTCCCACTTTTCAGCGCACGAACACAGGGGAAGGAGTCTGACTGATGTTCCCGAGGATCGCAGTGAAGACGAAAACGATGGCGGCTGCCAGTATCGCGGCGGCAGCGATTCTGACGGCGGCACCCGCAATGGCGGACCCGCAGGCCGTCGCATTCGGCCAAGCGGCGGAGATCGCCGGGGCAGCCGGTGTTGGATCCATCAGCTACACGGTGGGTAACCTGCAGCCCAGCGGAAACAATGACGGCGCATGGTATTCCGAGGTGACGGCCAGGGGCGTCAGCGGCTCGCCGACTCCGAACATCGCCAACTTCAACGCGCGCGCCGCGAACAGCTCCACCTACGCGGTCATGAAGGGGAACCAGCCGGACGGCCTGCCCAACCAACCACTCATGGCGGGCACCGAAGTAACCGGGAAGCTGTACTTCGACGTCAAGAACGGCCCAGCGCCCGACAGCGTCGTGTACCGGGACGCCGGCGGCACTGACAAGGTCGTCTGGAAGGGCTGACCGCCCACCTAGAAGGGTGGGGGTTCGTCGTCGGGGGCTGGTGGTGGGCTGGTGTCGGTCCAGCCGGTGACGCTGGCGTGGCGGTTGGCCATGCGGGCTTGGTGGTTGTGTCGGCGTTCGGTGGTTACGCGCTGAGCGCGGTTTTGGGCGCGGGTGCGGCGGCGTTTGGGCATCATCGCGCCGCGCTGGGCGCAGTGGTCTTGGGGCGCGATGGTTTCTGGGGTGGGCATGCCGCCGACGGCGGTGCACAGGCTGGGGAACAGCAGGGCGCTGCCGGGGGTGGTGACGTGGGTGTCGCCGGCGGGGGAGGTCAGGATCAGGGTGCCGTCGGGCAGTTGCTTTTCGGTCCAGCCCCAGAAGGTTTTGACCAAATGGTGGGTACGGCAGTAGCACTTGGTGTTGGCCGCGTGGGTGGGCCCGCCTTGAGACCACGGGATCGTGTGATCCAGGTCACACTGGGTGGCGGGCACATCGCAACCCGGCCAGCGGCACGTCAGGTCCCGGCAGCGCACGAAGTCGGCCAACGCTTTGGACGGGCGGTAGTGCGGTTCGGGTGGGCTGTAGCCGGGGTGGATCAGTGGCACCTGTTTGGCGGTCTGGGCCAGTTCGGCGAGCAGTTCGGGGGTGATGAGCCCTTCGGCGCCGATCATCGCCGCGGGCCCGCTGCCTGTGCCGTTGAGGGTGTCCTGGGTGGCGATGACGTGGACGATCACCGGCGAGGTTGGTGGGCGCGTGCCGGCGCTGCAGTCGTTGCGCCCGCACAGGCAGGCCATCCGGGTGGCGCGGGCGCTCAAGGCCTCGATGGCGTCGGCGCGGCGCTGTTCGGGGGTGCGCGGGTCCTCGACGCAGACCGTGGCCGCCAGCGCGCTCAACGCGGCGTCTAGAGCGCGGGCATCGGTGGGGCGCAGCTCACCTTCCACGCGGCAGGTCCCGTCGTATTCCTTGTCGATGTCCAGATG
>NZ_JCALDY010000004.1:0-273295 GCF_059813095.1 Mycobacterium sp. NGS22 | reverse complement strand
AAGCCGGGGAACCCGGGCAGCGGGGGCAGGGTGAAGTCGCCGGCCAAATCGACCAGGGCATTCAGGCCGCCGGTGACAGCAGCGTTGAGCGCGGGCAGTCCACCGGTCAGCACAGCGGAAATGTTGCCGATGAGTCGTCCGCCGGTCGCCGCAAGTTCGGCGAGGTTGGGGAGGATGCCGCTGAAGTTTGCCGACAGATTCAGATTGAGGTTGGCGCCCAGAGCTGCATTCGCGAGTGCGGAAAGCGCTGCATTCGCCTGGCCACTCAAGGCGGCGCCAGATGCCGACAGGCTTGCCCCCAGGCCCTGGAAGGCCGCGCCGGCGCCGATGATGGCCTGACCGGTCTGCGCCAGTCCAGTGCCGAGACCAGAAGCCAACGCGCCACCAGTCTCAAGAGCAAGCCCCGCGCCGAGGCTGGGAAGAGCCGTGAGAGCCCGCAATGCGGTGGCGGCGTTCAGACCCAGAGACCCGGAACCTCCGATCGAGCCGCCGAAGCCACCGAGCGATCCGCTCAGGGCCCCTTGGAAACCAGCGGCGACGTTGTTGAGGCCGATCTCGATGTTGGCCGCAATGTTGTTCAGGTTGAACAGCGCGGAAATATTGAGTGCTTCCGCGGCGGCGTAGGACGTCGCGCCTCGGGTCAGGAGAGTGACGAACTCCTGGTGATACGCCGCCGCTTGAGCGTTGACGGCCTGGTATTCGCTACCGAAGGTGCCAAACAGCCGCGCGATAGCGGTCGATACCTCGTCCGCCGCGGCCGGCGCCAGCTCGGTCGTAGCGAGTACGGCCGACGAACTTACCTCGACTAGTGAAGACCCGATACCGGCCAACTGGTCGGCCGCAGCTTCCACGAACGCAGGTACAGCGATAACAAATGACATGTCCATCTCCCCAGATGACCCAAATAGACAAGCCTTGACTCGACGACGCCCGAACGCCGCTGAGACAACACGTGCCCAATAGGTCCCCAAAGGGGAGGGCGCTTAAACCAGTTATTTCTAAGAGTTTTCGGCCCTGAATCTTAGGGTCTGCGATCGCCGCCGCAGTCCTACCTTTTGGCCGAAAACCGTTGTGCCCGAGAGCATTTGCTCCGATGTGAATGGGGCGAAATCGACACAATGGGACAGTACGCCGCGGCGTGTCGGTTTGACAACGATAACGCCGATCCTCCTCGCATGTGGCAGAACGAAAAATCTGCTCACAACGAATGAATTTGCGAACGACTGCATAAACATGCACAATCGCCGGATGGTCGACGCGATACGGGTAGCGGTTGCCGGAGCCACCGGATACGCGGGCGGCGAGGTCCTGCGCCTGCTGCTCGGACACCCCTCTTACTCGGACGGCCGGCTGGTCATCGGATCAGTGACGGCGGCGTCCAGCGCCGGCAGCACGCTCGGCGAGCATCACCCGCACCTTATTCCGTTGGCTCATCGCGTCGTCGAACCCACCGAGGTTGCCGTCCTGCGCGGTCATGACGTCGTCTTCCTCGGTCTTCCGCACGGGCATTCGGGAGCGCTCGCCGAGCAACTCGGACCCGAAACGCTCGTCATCGACTGCGGTGCGGATTTCCGACTAACCGATTCTCAGGCCTGGGAGCGGTTCTATGGCTCTCCGCATTCCGGGAGCTGGCCTTACGGCCTGCCGGAGCTACCGGGAGCGCGGGAGCGGTTGAAAGGGACCCGCCGTATCGCAGTACCGGGCTGCTATCCGACGGCGGCACTGCTGGCCCTCCTGCCTGCGGTCGCCGACGATCTCATCGAGCCCGCAGTCACCATCGTCGCCATCAGCGGCACTTCGGGGGCGGGGCGCACAGCCAAGGCCGACCTGCTCGGGGCGGAGGTCATCGGATCGGCGCGCGCCTACAGCGTCGGCGGCGTCCACCGGCATACCCCCGAGATCGCACAAGGACTGCGGGCGGTGACCGACCGTAACGTCACAGTGTCGTTTACCCCGGTGCTCATCCCGACTTCACGCGGAATCCTGGCGACGTGCACCGCACGCACCCAAGCGCCGATCTCGCAACTGCGAACGGCATATGAGAAGGCCTATGACGCAGAGCCCTTTGTCCATCTGCTGCCTGACGGGCAGCTGCCCCGCACCGGGTCCGTGATCGGTAGCAACGCCGCACACATCGCCATCGCGGTGGACGAAGACGCCGCGACGTTCGTGGCGATCGCCGCGATCGACAACCTCGTCAAAGGCACCGGTGGGGCCGCCGTACAGTCGATGAACCTGGCGCTGGGTTGGCCGGAGGGCGAGGGGCTTTCGATCGTCGGGGTGGCACCGTGACCGATACCGTCGACTCCACGAGGCTGGTGCGGGCGCAAGGGGTGACGGCTCCAGCCGGCTTCCGCGCCGCCGGAATCGCGGCCGGCATCAAGGCATCCGGTGCGCCCGACCTGGCGCTGGTCTTCAACGAGGGTCCCGACTATGCGGCGGCGGGGGTGCTCACCCGCAACAAAGTCAAAGCCGCGCCGGTGCTGTGGACACAACAGGTGCTGACGACCGGGCGACTGCGGGCGGTGATCCTCAATTCCGGTGGCGCCAACGCCTGTACCGGTCCCGGTGGCTTCCAAGACACCCACGCGACCGCTGAAGCAGTGGCAACTGCGTTGTCGGACTGGGGAACCGAGACCGGCGCCGTAGAGGTCGCGGTGTGCTCCACCGGGTTGATCGGCGACCGGCTGCCGATGGATAAGGTACTGGCCGGTGTCCGCGACGTGGTGCACGAGATGCACGGTGGCCTTACCGGCGGCGACGATGCCGCGCACGCCATCATGACCACAGATACCGTGCCCAAACAGGTTGCACTGCACCACAAAGACAACTGGACCGTCGGCGGGATGGCAAAGGGCGCCGGCATGCTGGCGCCGTCCCTGGCCACCATGCTGTGCGTGATCACCACCGACGCCGTGGCCGACGCCCACGCCCTCGGGCAAGCGCTGCGACGCGCCACCATCCGCACATTCGACCGGCTCGACGTCGACGGAACCTGCTCGACCAACGACACCGTGCTGCTGCTCTCGTCGGGAGCCAGTGAAATCGCCCCGGCGGCAGAGGATCTCGAAGACGCGGTGTTGCGGGTCTGTGACGACCTGTGCGCTCAGCTGCAGGCGGACGCCGAGGGTGTCACCAAGCGGGTCCACGTGACCGTGAAAAGTGCTCGCACAGAAGACGATGCGGTGACCGCAGCGCGGGTGATCGCTCGCGACAGCCTGGTCAAGACCGCATTGTTCGGTTCCGACCCGAACTGGGGACGGGTCCTGGCCGCCGTTGGATTGGCCCCGGTCTACCTGGAACCCGATCGGATCACAGTGTCCTTCAACGGTTTCGTCGTCTACCGGGACGGCGTCGGCGCCCCCGGCGCGCGCGACGTCGATCTGACCGGCAGCGACATCGACATCGTGGTGGATCTCGCTGTCGGCGACGGCACCGCCACCATCCGCACCACGGACCTGTCGCACGGATATGTCGAAGAGAATTCGGCCTACAGCTCATGACGGAGACCACCGAATCGCTGTCAACCCAGCTCAAGGCGCAGGTTTTGGCCGAAGCGCTGCCGTGGCTCAAGCAGTTGCACGGCAAGATCGTCGTCGTCAAATACGGTGGCCACGCCATGCTCGACGAATCACTGCGGCGGGCGTTTGCCTCCGACATGGCATTCCTGCGCAACTGTGGCATCCATCCGGTGGTCGTGCACGGCGGAGGGCCGCAGATCAGTGCCATGCTGCGTCGGCTGGGTATCGACGGTGATTTCAAGGGTGGATTCCGTGTCACCACACCGGAAGTGCTCGACGTGGCCCGCATGGTGTTGTTCGGGCAGGTAGGCCGGGAACTGGTCAATCTGATCAATGCGCATGGACCGTACGCGGTCGGCATCACCGGTGAAGATGCTCAGCTGTTCACAGCCGTACGTCGCAGCGTCACCGTCGACGGCGTGGATACAGACATCGGTCTGGTGGGTGACGTCGAGTTGGTGAACACCGCCGCGGTGTTGGATCTCATTGCCGCACGGCGGATTCCGGTGGTCTCGACGTTGGCGCCCGACGTCGATGGCGTGGTGCACAATATCAATGCTGACACGGCGGCAGCGGCGCTGGCCGAAGCGCTGGGAGCCGAAAAGCTGCTGATGCTCACCGATGTCGAAGGTCTGTTCACCAGTTGGCCGGACAGAACTTCGTTGGTCAGCGAGATCGACACGGCCACCTTGGCCCAACTGTTACCCCGTCTGGAGGCGGGCATGATCCCCAAAGTGGAAGCGTGCCTGCGGGCCGTCACCGCCGGTGTGCCCAGCGCACACGTCATCGACGGACGCGTCGAGCACTGTGTGTTGGTGGAGTTGTTCACGAATGCGGGAACCGGCACCAAGGTGGTGTCGGCGTGACGCAAACCGAAGCGGTGCAGCAGCGTTGGCAGGCCGTCATGATGAACAACTACGGCACACCGCCGATGGCGCTGGCTAGTGGTGACGGCGCCGTGCTGACCGACGTGGACGGCAAGACCTACGTCGACCTGCTCGGCGGCATCGCCGTCAACGTGCTCGGGCACCGCCACCCCGCCGTCATCGATGCTGTCACACAACAGATGTCGACATTGGGGCACACCTCCAACCTCTATGCCACCGAACCCGGTATCGCGCTGGCCGAGCAACTGATCGCCCTGCTCGGCGCCGAAGCCCAAGCGCGTGTGTTCTTCTGCAACTCCGGGACCGAAGCCAACGAGGTGGCGTTCAAGTTGACCCGCCTGACCGGACGCACGAAACTCGTTGCCGCACAGGAGGCGTTTCACGGCCGCACGATGGGTTCCCTGGCCCTCACGGGACAGCCCGCCAAGCAGGCGCCATTCCAACCGCTGCCGGGCAACGTCACTCACATCCCATACGGCGACGCCGATGCGTTGGCCGCCGCGGTCGACAACGACACGGCCGCAGTGTTTCTCGAACCGATCATGGGAGAGAGCGGTGTCGTCGTCCCCCCCGGGGGCTACCTGACGGCCGCGCGTGAGATCACCACCCGGCACGGCGCCTTGCTGGTGCTCGACGAGGTGCAGACCGGGATGGGCCGCACGGGAACGTTTTACGCCCATCAGCACGACGGCATCACTCCCGACGTGGTGACATTGGCAAAGGGCCTCGGAGGTGGGCTGCCGATCGGGGCGTGCATCGCGATAGGGCGGGCCGCAGATCTGCTGACTCCCGGATTGCACGGCAGCACCTTCGGCGGCAACCCTGTCTGCACCGCGGCCGCGCTGGCGGTGCTCAAGGTGCTGGCCGCCGACGACTTGGTGCGTGGTGCCGATGTCAAAGGCAAGGCCCTGCGGCACGGCATCGAATCACTGGGCCACCCGTTGATCGACCACGTGCGCGGTAGGGGGTTGCTGCTGGGGATCGTGCTGACCGTCGCGAGCGCCAAAGACGCCGAGGCGGCCGCCCGAAGTGCCGGTTACCTGGTGAACGCGGCCGCGCCCAACGTTATTCGGCTGGCGCCGCCGCTGATCATCACCGAGCAGCAGCTCGACGGCTTCGTCGCCGCGCTGCCGCGCATCCTCGACGCGGCGGGAACACAGACGTGACAAGACATTTCCTGCGTGACGACGACCTGACTGCTGCGGAACAGGCCGAGGTCCTCCAACTTGCCGCTGAGCTGAAGAAGGACCCGTTCACCCGTCGTCCCCTCGAGGGGCCCCGCGGAGTCGCGGTCATCTTCGACAAGAACTCCACCCGGACCCGGTTCTCCTTCGAGATGGGCATCGCGCAACTCGGCGGCCATGCCGTGGTCGTCGACGGACGCAGCACCCAACTGGGCCGCGACGAGTCCTTGGAGGACACCGCACGGGTGCTGTCCCGCTTCGTCGATGCCATCGTGTGGCGGACCTTCGGGCAAGAGCGCCTCGTCGCCATGGCCTCGGCTGCCACGGTGCCCGTCGTCAACGCGCTGTCCGACGTGTTCCATCCCTGTCAGGTGCTGGCCGACCTGCAGACGATCGCCGAGCGCAAAGGAAGCCTCCACGGCTTGAAGTTGACCTACCTCGGCGACGGCAGCAACAACATGGCTCACTCGCTGATGCTCGGTGCGGTGACCGCCGGCATGCACGTCACCATCGCTGCACCGGAAGGGTTTACACCCGATTCCGGCGTAGTCGCCGCCACCGAGCGCCGCGCCCGGGAGACCGGCGCCGAGCTGACCGTGACCGATGACCCGGACTCAGGCGCCGACGGCGCCGACGTCCTGGTGACCGATACCTGGACGTCGATGGGACAGGAAGACGACGGCCTGGATCGCGTCAAGCCGTTCCGGCCGTTCCAGATCAACCAGCGACTGCTCGACCTTGCGCACCCCGAAGCCATTGTGCTGCATTGCCTTCCGGCGCACCGCGGCGACGAGATCACCGATGAAGTGATGGACGGGCCGGCCAGCGCGGTGTGGGACGAGGCCGAAAATCGACTGCATGCGCAGAAGGCGCTGCTGGTCTGGCTGTTGGAGCGGTCACGATGACGAACGGCAACACCAAAGCGTCACCGGAGATCAGCGCCAATCGCGCCGGACGGCAGGCTCGCATCGTGGCGATGCTGTCCACCCGGGAGGTGCACAGTCAAAGCCAACTCGCGGCCCTGCTGGCGGCGGAAGGAATCGAGGTCACCCAGGCCACCCTGTCCCGCGACCTCGAGGAACTGGGCGCGGTCAAGCTGCGCGGCGCCGACGGCGGTGTCGGCGTCTACGTCGTCCCCGAGGACGGCAGCCCGGTACGCGGGGTCGCCGGCGGTACCGGACGGCTTTCCAGGCTGCTCGCCGAGCTGCTGGTGTCCACCGACGCCAGCGCCAACCTCGCGGTGTTGCGCACCCCGCCCGGGGGCGCCCACTACCTGGCCAGCGCGCTCGACCGCGCCGCGTTACCGTACGTGGTCGGCACCATCGCCGGTGATGACACCGTGTTCGTGGCAGCTCGTGAGCCGATGACCGGCGCCGATCTGGCCACCGCTATCGAGAACCTCAGATAAAGGAGATTGGTTCATGTCAGAGCGCGTCATCCTGGCCTATTCCGGCGGCCTGGACACCTCGGTGGCCATCAGCTGGATCGGCAAGGAGACCGGCCGCGAGGTCGTCGCCGTAGCGATCGACCTCGGCCAGGGCGGCGAGGACATGGAGGTCGTCCGCCAACGGGCACTGGACTGCGGCGCCGTCGAAGCCGTCGTCGTCGACGCCCGTGACGAGTTCGCGGACGGCTACTGCCTGCCCACCATCCTCAACAACGCGCTCTACATGGACCGCTATCCGCTGGTGTCGGCCATCAGCCGGCCGTTGATCGTCAAGCATCTGGTCGCCGCGGCACGCGAGCACGGCGGCGGCATCGTCGCGCACGGCTGCACCGGCAAGGGCAATGACCAAGTTCGATTCGAAGTCGGATTCGCTTCGCTGGCACCCGATCTCGAGGTACTGGCCCCGGTCCGCGATTACGCCTGGACCCGCGAGAAGGCCATCGCGTTCGCCGAGGAGAACGCCATCCCGATCAACGTCACCAAACGCTCGCCGTTCTCGATCGACCAGAACGTGTGGGGCCGTGCGGTGGAAACCGGCTTCCTCGAACACCTTTGGAATGCGCCTACCAAAGACGTCTACGACTACACCGAAGATCCGACCGTCAACTGGAACACCCCCGACGAGGTGATCGTCGGCTTCGAACAGGGCGTGCCGGTTTCCATCGACGGCAAGTCGACATCTGTCTTGCAGGCCATCGAGGAACTGAACCGGCGCGCCGGCGCACAGGGTGTCGGGCGCCTCGATGTCGTCGAAGACCGGTTGGTGGGCATCAAGAGTCGCGAGATCTACGAGGCGCCCGGCGCGATGGTGCTGATCACCGCGCACGCCGAACTCGAGCACGTCACCCTCGAGCGCGAGTTGGGCCGGTTCAAACGTCAGACCGACCAGCGCTGGGCCGAACTGGTATACGACGGCCTGTGGTACTCGCCGCTGAAGATCGCATTGGAGAGCTTCGTCGCCAAGACCCAGGAGCACGTCACCGGCGAGATTCGGCTGGTCCTGCACGGCGGTCACATCGCCGTCAACGGGCGGCGCAGTGCGGAGTCGCTCTACGACTTCAACCTGGCCACCTACGACGAGGGCGACACCTTCGACCAGTCCATGTCGAAGGGCTTCGTCTACGTGCACGGGTTGTCATCGAAGCTGTCCGCCCGCCGGGACCTGCGGTGACCGTCGTCTGGCGAGCAGACGCAAAAGCCCCCGACACGCCGGGCGCAAAGGGGCTTTTGCGTCTGCTCGGCACAAAAAAGTGAGCACCAACGAGGGGTCGTTGTGGGGTGGCCGGTTCGCCGGCGGGCCCTCCGACGCGTTGGCCGCGCTGAGCAAATCGACCCATTTCGACTGGGTGCTGGCACCGTACGACATCATCGCTTCGCGCGCCCACACCGTGGTGCTCTACCGGGCCGGCCTGCTCACCGAAGAACAGCGCGACGGCTTGCTGGCGGGACTGGACAGCCTGGCCGAGGACGTCGCCGACGGTAGCTTCGGTCCACTGGTCTCCGACGAAGACGTGCACGCCGCGCTGGAACGCGGACTCATCGACCGCGTCGGGGCGGATCTCGGTGGCCGCTTGCGGGCCGGGCGGTCGCGTAACGACCAGGTGGCGACCCTGTTCCGGATGTGGCTGCGCGACGCGGTACGGCGGGTCGCTGACGGCGTGCTCGACGTCGTCGCCGCGCTGGCAGACCAGGCCGCCGCCCACCCGACGGACATCATGCCGGGCAAGACGCACCTGCAGTCGGCCCAGCCGATCCTGCTGGCGCATCATCTGCTCGCCCACGCGCAGCCGTTGCTGCGCGATGTGGACCGCATCGTCGACTTCGACAAGCGGGCGGCGATCTCGCCCTACGGCTCGGGCGCGCTGGCCGGCTCGTCGCTGGGCCTGGATCCCGACGCCATCGCCGCCGACCTTGGCTTCACCGCCGCCGCCGACAACTCGGTCGACGCCACCGCCGCCCGGGACTTCGCGGCCGAGGCGGCGTTCGTCTTCGCAATGATCGCCGTCGATCTGTCCCGGCTGGCCGAGGACATCATCTTGTGGAGTTCGACGGAGTTCGGCTACGTCAGCTTGCACGACTCGTGGTCCACCGGCAGCTCGATCATGCCCCAGAAAAAGAACCCCGACATCGCCGAACTGGCCCGGGGCAAGTCCGGGCGGCTGATCGGCAACCTGGCCGGGCTGCTGGCCACGCTCAAAGCCCAGCCATTGGCCTACAACCGCGACCTGCAGGAGGACAAGGAGCCGGTGTTCGACTCGGTGCTGCAGCTGGAGTTGCTGCTGCCGGCGATGGCCGGGCTGGTGGGCAGCCTGACCTTCCATGTCGAGCGGATGGCCGCACTAGCGCCGGCCGGTTACACACTCGCCACAGATATCGCTGAATGGCTTGTGCGACAAGGTGTTCCGTTCCGGTCTGCGCACGAGGCGGCCGGCGCGGCGGTGCGTACCGCCGAACAGCGCGGTGTCGGGCTGCAAGAGCTCACCGACGACGAGCTGGCCGCGATCAGCACCGACTTGACGCCGCAGGTCCGCGACGTGCTGACCATCGAGGGTTCGGTCATGTCACGTGATCGCCGGGGCGGCACCGCGCCTAATCAGGTTGCCCAGCAACTCACCGCGTTGCGCTCGGCGGCCGACGGGCTGCGGGGGCAGCTGCAGCGCTGAGTGTCGTCCTGCTTCTTTGCCGGTCCGATTAGGGCGGACTAAACTTTGACCTTTGCGCGATCCGATTGACCGATCTTGGTGAACAATGTGGCCTTGATGTTCGTATCAAAGGGGTGGGACCAATGAGCGTCATCGCAGGTGTCTTCGGCGCCTTGCCACCGTATCGCTACTCGCAGCACGAACTGACCGACACCTTTGTCAACATTCCCGATTTCGAGGGTTATGAAGACATCGTCCGGCAATTGCACGCCAGCGCGAAAGTGAACAGCCGCCACCTCGTGCTCCCGCTGGAGAAGTACCCGAAACTCAACGACTTCGGCGAGGCCAACGGGATTTTCATCGAGAAGGCCGTGGATCTGGGCGTCGAGGCGCTGATGGGTGCGCTCGACGAGGCGGGGCTGGCGCCCGAGGATCTCGACGTGCTCATCACCACCACGGTGACCGGACTCGCCGTGCCTTCGCTGGACGCCCGGATCGCCGGACGGGTCGGGCTGCGTCCCGACGTGCGCCGCGTGCCGCTGTTCGGGCTGGGTTGTGTGGCCGGCGCGGCGGGGGTGGCCCGGTTGCACGACTACCTGCGGGGCGCTCCCGACGGCGTCGCAGCACTGGTCGCGGTCGAACTGTGCTCGCTGACCTTCCCCGGGTACAAGCCGTCGGTAGCCGGACTGGTAGGTAGCGCACTGTTTGCTGACGGCGCGGCAGCGGTGGTCGGCGTCGGGGATCGCCGCGCCGAACAGCTCGCGGCGGCCGGCCCATCCATCCTCGACTCGCGCAGCCATCTCTATCCCGACTCGTTGCGTACCATGGGTTACGACGTCGGCTCGGCCGGGTTCGAGTTGGTCTTGTCCAAGGACCTGGCCGCGGTCGTCAAGCAGTATCTGGGCACCGACGTCACCGCGTTCCTGGGCGAGCATGGCCTGAACGTCGCCGATGTCGGTGCCTGGGTGACCCACCCGGGCGGACCCAAGATCATCGAGGCGATCACCGAGACCCTTGATCTGCCAACGGAAGCGCTGGAATTGACCTGGCGCTCGCTGGGGGAGATCGGCAACCTGTCGTCGGCGTCGGTATTGCATGTGCTGCGTGACACCATCGCCAAACCGCCGCCCAGCGGAAGTCCGGGCCTGATGATCGCGATGGGGCCCGGGTTCTGTTCCGAACTGGTGCTGTTGCGCTGGCACTGAATACTTTTCGTGTGGCATGACCAGCACCCAAGACGAGCTTATCCAGGCCCTGCGGAGATCTCTCAAAGAAAACGAGCGCCTCAAGCGGGAAAGCCGCGCCTATTTGGCGCAAAGCACTGAACCAATTGCGTTGGTGGGCATGGGTTGCCGGTATCCCGGCGGGGTGGATTCGCCCGAGGCGCTGTGGCAGATGGTGGCCGACGGCCGCGACGTGGTCTCGGAGTTTCCGACGGATCGCGGCTGGGACCGCGCGTCGCTGTTCGATCCTGATCCCGACGCGGTCGGTAAGTCCTACACCCGTGCCGGGGGTTTCCTCGGCGACGTCGCCGGATTCGACGCCGAGTTCTTCGGTATCGCGCCCAGCGAGGTGCTCGCGATGGATCCACAGCAGCGGCTGCTGTTGGAAGTGTCCTGGGAAGCGTTGGAGCGAGCCGGAATCGACCCGCTCACGTTGCGAGGCTCGCCGACCGGCGTGTTCGTCGGCATCTTCCATGGTTCCTACGGCGGCCAGGGCCGGGTGCCCGGCGACCTGGAACGCTATGGGCTACGTGGTTCGACGCTGAGCGTGGCGTCGGGCCGGGTGGCGTATGTGCTGGGTCTGGAAGGGCCCGCAGTGTCGACCGACACCGCGTGCTCGTCGTCGCTGGTGGCGCTGCACCTGGCCGTGCAGTCGCTGCGGTCGCGGGAGTGCGACCTGGCCCTGGTGGGTGGGGTGACGGTGATGGCCACGCCCGCGATGTTCGTCGAATTCAGCCGGCAGCGGGCACTTTCGGTTGACGGCCGGTGCAAGGCGTACGCCGCCGCCGCTGACGGCACGGCTTTCGCCGAGGGTGCCGGTGCGCTGGTCGTGGAACGGTTGGCAGATGCGCAGCGGTTGGGTCATCAGGTCCTGGCGCTGGTGCGGGGTTCCGCGGTCAACCAGGACGGCGCGTCCAATGGTCTGGCAACCCCCAACGGTCCGTCCCAGCAGCGGGTGATCCGCGCGGCATTGGCGAGCGCGCGGTTGGGCGCCGCCGGCGTCGACGTGGTCGAAGGGCACGGGACGGGAACCACTCTGGGGGATCCCATTGAGGCACAAGCGATCCTGGCGACATACGGTCAGGGGCGCACCGAGCCGCTGCGGCTCGGCTCGATCAAGTCCAACATGGGGCACACGTCGGCCGCGGCCGGCGTGGCCGGGGTGATGAAGATGACGTTGGCGATGCGGCACGGCGTCATGCCCAAGACATTGCATGTGGATGCGCCCACGCCGCAGGTGGATTGGTCTGCCGGTGCGGTGTCGCTGTTGACCGAGGCGCGGGCGTGGCCACGCTCTGGACGGCCACGTCGTGCTGCGGTGTCGTCGTTCGGGATCAGCGGGACCAACGCGCACGTGATTCTGGAGGAGGCGCCTGCGGTCGAAAGGGCTGTGCGCGAAGGGGTTGACGGTGCAGCGCCGTGGGTGGTGTCGGCGCGCTCGCCCGCCGCGCTGCGCAACCAGGTGCGACGGTTGTCGGCCTGGGTCAGCGCCGACGACGCCCTGAGTGCGCCCGATGTCGGCTTGTCGCTGGTTGGCACACGGGCAATGTTCGAACATCGCGCGGTCCTGGTGGGCGCCGATCGTCAGCAGTTGCTGGCCGAACTCGCGGGATTGGCTGCCGGCGAGCAGGGTTCCGGCACGGTGGTCGGCCGGGCACGCACGCTGATGGGCAAGACGGTGTTCGTGTTCCCCGGGCAAGGCTCGCAGTGGGCTGGCATGGGCGCCGAATTGCTGGGTAGTGCACCGGTTTTCGCCGAGCAGATGCAGCGTTGTGACGAGGCGCTGCGCGTACATGTCGACTGGTCGGTGATCGACGTTCTCCGTTGCGCCCCCGACGCCCCGAGTCTGGACCGGGTGGACGTGGTACAGCCGGCGCTGTGGGCGGTGATGGTGTCCTTGGCTGAGTTGTGGCGTTCGATGGGCGTCACACCCGATGCGGTGATCGGACATTCGCAGGGTGAGATCGCGGCTGCCTACGTGGCCGGGGCGCTGTCGTTGCAGGATGCGGCGCGTGTGGTGGCGCGGCGCAGTCGGCTGCTGACACAGCTGTCGGGGGCGGGCGGCATGGCTTCGCTGGCCGTCGGTCCGTCCGAAGCCGAGAGGTTGGTGGCACCGTGGGGCGGGCGCTTGAGTATCGCTGCCGTGAACGGTGTTTCGGCGGTGGCCGTGTCCGGCGAAGTGGACGCCGTGGCCGAATTGGTGCGGCAATGTGACGCCGACGGCCTGCGCGCCCGCCGGATCGACGTCGACTACGCCTCCCACAGCGCCCACATCGATGCGATCCGCACCCCGCTCCTCGAGGCGCTCACAGGTATCGAGCCGCAATCGTCCTCCGTGACGTTCTTCTCCACGCTGACCGGGCACGTCATCGACACCGCCGAACTCACCCCGGACTACTGGTACGAAAGCCTGCGGCGCACAGTGCAATTCGAAAGCGCGGTGAGCGCGGCATCGGAAATGGGCTACCAGGTGTTCATTGAATCCAGCCCGCACCCGGTGCTGACCGCGGCCGTCGAAGACACGCTGGCCGTGCGCAATCCCGCCGCCCAACCGGTAATCGTACCCACTTTGGGTCGCGACGACGGCGGACTGCGACGGTTCTGGCTCTCGGCGGCCCAGGCCCACGTGGCCGGCGTGACCGTGGATTGGCGGCCTGCGTTCCCCGGCGCCGAGCAAGTGGCGTTGCCGACGTATGGCTTTGCGCGGCGGCGGTTTTGGCTTGCCGAGTCGACGGCCCGGGATATACGCCGGGACGGGTTGCAGGGCGCCGAGCACGCGCTGCTCGGCGCGGTCGTGGAGCGGCCCGACTCCGGCGGCGTGGTGTTGACGGGCCAATTGTCCGCGGCCGCACAGCCCTGGCTCACCGACCACGCGGTCAACGGCACCGTGCTGTTTCCGGGTGCCGGATTCGTCGAACTCGCTATCCGGGCGGGAGATCAAGTCGGACTCCCGGTGCTCGACGAGCTGACCCTGTCGACCCCGCTGCCGTTGCCTGACGACGCCGCGGTGCGGATCCAGGTAGTGGTCGGTGCCTCAGACGATTCTGCTCGACGCACGATCTCGATCTATTCGGCCGCCGCTCAACCGGATTCGGGATGGGTTCTGCATGCCCAAGGGATGCTGAGCGGAGGTGAGCTGACTCCGCAGACCCACGTGTCGTCGTGCCCCCCGCCGAACGCCGAGCCGATCGAGTTGGCCGACGCCTACGCTCGGCTGGCCGCGCGGGGATACGACTATGGGCCGGCGTTTCAGGGTCTGCAGGCGGTGTGGCAGTCCGGCGGCGACCTCTATGCCGAAGTCGTGCTGGCCGAAGACGCCGGTCTGACCGCAACGGGTTTCGGTATGCATCCTGCGCTGCTGGACGGCGCGCTACACGCTTTGGGTGTTTGCGGTCCGCAGACCGACACGGTGTTGCCGTTCGCCTGGCAGGGTGTGTCGTTGCATGCCGCGGGCGCCACCCGGTTGCGGGTCCGGATCAGCCCCGCCGGCACCCACGCGGTCCGGGTGGAGCTGGCCGACCCGACCGGGTTGCCCGTACTGACCGTGCGCAGCCTCACTTTCCGTCCCGTCTCCGCGCAGTCGTCGGTTGTGCGTGACGACGCCGGACTGTTCGAGGTCGCTTGGTCGCCGGTCGCGCTTGCCGACGGCGACGACACTCCGGTCACGGTGTGGCAGCCGCCATCTGGGGATGCCGAGGACCCGTCGGCGGTTTATTCCGCTACTCACGCGGCCCTGGCGACGCTGCAGAACTGGTTGGCCGGTGACGAGCCAGGGTTGCTGGTCGTGCTGACGCGCGGTGCGGTGGCGTTGGACGACGAGGCCGTCTCGGATCTGCCCGGCGCGGCGGTGTGGGGATTGGTGCGTTCGGCCCAGGCCGAACACCCGGGCCGGGTGCTGCTCCTTGATTCCGACGGATCCGTCGATGTCGGCAAGGTAATCGGTTGCGGGGAGACGCAACTGATCGTGCGGAGTGGGGTGGCCTATCGGGCCCGGCTCAAGCCCCTGAGTCCGAGACTCACACTGCCCGAGGCCGATGACGGATGGCGTCTGGTCACCGACGGTTCGGGGACGCTGGAGGGCGTCCAGGTAGGTTCCTGTGCGCGATCCGCCCTCGCGGCCGGACAGCTGCGCGTCGCGGTGGCCGCGGTAGGGGTGAACTTCCGAGATGTGTTGGTGGCGTTGGGGATGTACCCGGGCGCCGGCGAGTTGGGCGTCGAGGGCGCCGGGGTCGTCGTCGAAGTGGGGCCGGGGGTTTCCGATGTCGCCGTCGGCGACGCCGTGATGGGACTGTTGGGAGTGGTCGGACCCGAAGCGGTGGTCGATCGCCGGCTGGTTACAGCGGTGCCGGCGGGCTGGTCGCTGGAGTCGGCCGCGGGTGTGCCCGTGGTGTTCCTGACCGCCTGGTACGGACTGAAGGTGTTGGGTGCAGCTCGAGTCGGCGAGCGGGTGTTGATACACGCCGCCACCGGAGGTGTCGGCATGGCGGCGGTGCAGCTGGCCCGGCATTGGGGGCTGGAGGTGTTCGCCACCGCGAGCCGCGGCAAATGGGACACGCTGCGCGCGATGGGTTTTGACGACGACCACATCGGCGATTCCCGAAGCCTGGACTTCGAGCACAAGTTCCGGGTCACCGCAGGCGGCGCCGGCGTCGATCTGGTGGTGAACTCCCTGACCGGTGAATTCGTCGACGCCTCGCTGCGACTGTTGGCGCCGGGCGGACGATTCATCGAGATGGGCAAGACCGACCTCCGCGACGCGAACGCACTCATCGGGCACGGAATCGGGTACCGGGCATTCGACTTGATCGAGGCGGGACCCGATCACACCGCACAGATGCTCAGCGAGCTGACCGGCTTGTTCCGGACCGGCAGCCTGGCGCCGTTGCCGGTCAAGACGTTCGACGTGCGCTCTGTGCGGCAGGCGTATCGGTTCGTCAGCCAGGCCCGTCATACCGGCAAGGTGGTGTTGACTCTTCCGGGCACCACCGCCGACGCGATCTCGACCGGCACCGTCCTGATCACCGGCGGTACCGGGATGGCCGGTGCTGCGCTGGCCCGACACTTGGTGTCCCACTACCGGGTCCCGCATGTGCTGCTCGTCAGCCGCTCCGGCGCGCAAGGCACTTCGGAGTTGGTGCGTGAGCTGGAGGCGGGTGCGGCGCGGGTGTCGGTGGTCGCCGCTGACGTGGCCGATCGCGACGCCGTTGCCGCGCTGCTGGGGCAGATACCGGAGGAGTTTCCACTCCGGGCAGTCATCCATGCCGCCGGAATCCTCGACGACGGGTTGATCGCATCGTTGACGCCGGAGCGGGTGGACGCGGTGCTGCGCGCCAAAGTCGACGGAGCATGGAACCTGCACAACTTGACCCGTGATCTCGAACCGGCTGTCTTCGTGGTGTTTTCCTCGATGGCCGGCTTGCTGGGCACCCCCGGCCAGGGCAATTACGCGGCGGCCAACAGCTTCCTCGACGCGTTGGTGGCACACCGGCGCACCCAGGGATTGCCTGGCCTGTCCCTGGCGTGGGGACTGTGGGAGCAGGCCAGCGCGATGACGCGGCATCTCGACGATCGCGACAAGGCCCGGATGGGTCGGGTGGGATTGGCGACGCTGTCCACTCGGCAGGCACTCGACTTGTTCGATGCCGCGATCGCCGCAGACCCGGGAGTGGTGGCGGCCACCCGCCTCGATGCCGCCGCACTGGCCGATGATGCCCCGCCGCTGCTGCAAGAACTGATGCGCCGCCCCATTCGACGGATCGTCGATACCGGCCAAACCGATTCTCCGGCAACAGGCTTGGCTACGCGACTACGTCGCCTCGACGCCGAGCAGCGCTATCGCGAACTGGTCGACGTGGTGTGCAGCAACGCCGCCACCGTCCTGGGCCGTTCGAGTACCGCTGACATCAACGCTCAGCGCGCATTTCAGGAGCTGGGGTTCGACTCGCTCACCGCCGTCGAATTGCGCAACCGGCTCAAAACTGCTACCGGACTTACTCTTTCGCCCACCCTGATCTTCGACTATCCGAGTCCCAGCGCCCTGGCCGAGCACCTCGGCGTCCGGCTGGCGACCCCGACTGAACAGGCCGACCCACTGGCGCGCTTCCACGACATCACCCGTGAACTGGACGCTCTGGTGGACCGGGCGGACTGGACCCCGCAGGAAAGAACCCAGCTGTCCCACCGACTGCAGGCCATCCTGGCCAACTTGACCACCGACGACGACCTGGCCGCCGCCAGCGATGACGAACTGTTCGCCATCCTCGACGAAGAACTCGGGTCCTAGAGCATGGATCAGGGTACGGAGGGCACCGCCAAGCACGTCGATTACCTGAAGCGGCTCACGGCGGATCTGCGGCGCACCCGGCGGCGGCTGTCCGAACTCGAAGGCAAGCTGAGCGAGCCGGTCGCGGTGGTGGGCATGGCGTGCCGGTATTCCGGTGGCGTCGATTCGCCGGAAGCGTTGTGGGACATGCTGATGGCCGGCCGCGACGGCGTCTCCGACTTCCCCATTGACCGCGGCTGGGATATCGACGGCATGTACGACCCGGATCCGGACCAGCCCGGTAAGACCTACACCCGCCGCGGTAGCTTCCTGCAAAATGCGGGCGACTTCGACGCCGGCTTCTTCGGGATCGGACCCAACGAGGCGCTCGCGATGGACCCACAGCAGCGGGTGATGCTGGAGTTGTCCTGGGAAGCGTTGGAACGCAGCGGGATTGATCCGACCACCCTGCGCGGCACCTCGACAGGCGTATTCGCCGGCGTGATCCACGCCGGCTACGGCGGCGAAGTCAAGGGAGACCTGGAAGGCTACGGACTGACCGGGTCGACGTTGAGCGTGACGTCGGGACGGGTCGCCTATGTGCTGGGTCTCGAGGGGCCGGCGGTGTCGGTGGACACCGCATGTTCCTCGTCCTTGGTGGCGCTGCATCTGGCGGTCCAGTCACTGCGTTCGGGGGAGTGCGATCTGGCGTTGGTGGGGGGCGTGACGGTGATGGCCACGCCGGCGGCGTTCGTCGAGTTCAGCCGGCAGCGGGCATTGGCCGCCGATGGCCGGTGCAAGGCGTACGCGGGCGCAGCCGACGGCACGTCCTGGTCGGAAGGTGCCGGCGTGCTCGTCGTTGAGCGGTTGGCCGACGCGCAGCGCTCGGGCCGCCCGGTGCTGGCGGTGGTGCGGGGTTCGGCCGTCAATCAAGACGGCGCGTCCAACGGTCTGACCGCGCCGAACGGTCCGGCGCAGCAGCGCGTAATCCGGTCGGCGCTGGCCAGCGCGGCTCTCGGCACGGCGGACGTGGACATCGTCGAAGGGCACGGGACGGGCACCAGATTGGGCGATCCCATTGAGGCGCAGGCGATTTTGGCGACCTACGGGCAGGACCGCGCCGAACCGCTCTGGCTGGGCTCGATCAAATCCAACATCGGCCACACCTCGGCGGCCGCGGGTGTGGCGGGGTTGATCAAGATGGTGCTGGCCATGCAGCACCAGGTGATGCCCAAGACGTTGCACGTGGATATGCCGACGCCGCACGTGGATTGGTCGGCTGGTGCGGTGTCGCTGCTCACCGACACCAGGCCCTGGCCGTCGCCGGGACGGCCGCGCCGGGCCGGTGTCTCGTCGTTCGGCATCAGCGGCACCAACGCGCACGTGATCCTCGAAGAACCAGGGACCGCCGAAAGCCCGGTCGCACCACAGTTCAGCGGAGCAGTTCCGTGGGTGTTGTCGGCGCGCTCGGCCGACGCGCTGGCCAATCAGACGCGGCGCCTGCTGGCGCACGCCGGCGCCGACGCCGATGTGCGAGCGCTGGATGTCGGCTGGTCGTTGGCCAGCACACGAGCGGTCTTCGAGCATCGCGCCGTGGTGGTCGGCGCCGATCGCGCCGAGCTGATGGACGGATTAGGACGGGTCGCGGCCGGCGAGCCGGCCGCTGGTGTCGCGGTGGGCCGCGCGCACACGGTGGGCAAGACGGTGTTCATGTTTCCTGGTCAGGGTGCCCAGTATCTGGACATGGGCCGTGTGCTGCACGAGCGATTCCCGTTGTTCGCCAAGCGGTTTGACGAAGTTGCCCGGGCATTGGATGAGCACCTCAGAGTGCCGCTGCGGCAGGTGATTTGGGGAACGGATGCGGCGTTGCTGGAAAGCACGGAGTTCGCGCAGCCGGCCTTGTTCGCCGTCGAGGTCGCGTTGGCGGCCCTATTGCAGTCGTGGGGGGTGGTCCCCGACCTGGTGCTGGGCCATTCGGTAGGAGAGATCGCCGCCGCGCAGGTGGCCGGTGTGCTGACGCTGCCGGACGCGGCCCGCCTGGTGGTGGCCCGGGGTCGGCTGATGGCTGAACTGCCGGCTGGCGGATCGATGGTGGCCGTGGCCGTCGGCGAGGACGAAGCCGCGCCGCTGCTCGGCGACGGTGTCAGCATCGCCGCGGTCAATGCGCCTGACTCCGTGGTGCTTTCAGGTGAGCGGGCGGCGGTCGCCGCGGTGCTCGAGCGGCTGAACGGTAGGCGGACGCACCGGCTGGCGGTCTCCCACGCGTTTCACTCGTCGTCGATGGAGCCCATGATCGCGGAGTTCTCCGCGCTGCTGGCCGATGTCGCCGTGGGTGCGCCGCGGATCGGGCTGGTGTCGAACGTCACCGGGCGCCTCGCCGACACCGGGTATGGCTCGACCTCGTACTGGGTGGAGCACGTGCGAAAACCGGTTCGTTTCGCCGACAGTGTGCAACTGGCGCGGTCTCTGGGAGCCGAGATCTTCGTCGAGGCGGGTCCCAGTGGCGGATTGACCGGTCTGGTCGAACAGTGCCTGGGTGAGCACGCGGTTTCGGTCCCCGTGCTGGTCAAAGACCGTCCGGAAGTCTCGTCGTTGTTCACCGCGTTGGGCCGATTGTTCACCGAGGGCGTCGGAGTGAACTGGTCCGAGACCTTCGCGGGCCTGGAACCACAGCGCGTCGAGTTGCCGACGTACGGCTTTGTCCGGCAGCACTTTTGGCTGTCCGACCTCGGGGTCGGTGCCGCCGGTCTGAGCGCGGTGGGACTGGCCGGGCTCGGGCATCCTCTGCTGGGTGCGGCGGTGGCCCGGCCCGACGATGGCGGAGTGGTGCTGACGGGTTCGTTGTCGCCCGGCGTGCAGCGCTGGCTGGCCGATCACGTGGTGAGCGGTATGACGTTGTTCCCGGGCGCGGGATTCGTCGAACTGGTGCTGCGGGCCGGCGACGAGGTCGGTGCGCAGGTGATCGAGGAGCTGACGTTGTTGGCTCCATTGGGATTGCCTCCCGGAGGGGTGCGGATCCAGGTGGTCGTCGGCGCCGTCGACGACGCCGGGCGCCGGAATGTGTCGGTGTACTCGGCTGCGGCCGAATCCGATTCGTGGCTGTTGCATGCCGAGGGCGTGCTGGGTCCGGGTGGCATTGGCGGGGGAGCGGACCTCTCGGCGTGGCCGCCGGTCGGCGCCACGGCGGTGGACATATCCGACGTGTACGAGCGGCTGACCGAACGCGGCTACGGCTACGGTCCGACATTCCGGGGTCTGCGCAAGGTATGGCGGCGCGGGCGGGAGGCGTTCGCCGAGGTGGTCGCTCCCAGGGGTCTGAGCCTGGGTGGCTTCGCGCTCCATCCGGCGATGTTGGACGCGGCATTACACGCCTGGGGGGTGGTCGAAGGTGACCAGCAATTGGCGTTGCCGTTCTCCTGGCAGGGCGTTTCGTTACACGGCGCCGGGGCCTCCCGGCTGCGGGTCCGGATAGCGCCGACCGGTGCGGGATCGGTTTCGGTGCAAATGGCGGATTCTTCGGGGTTGCCGGTGTTGTCGGTGCGGGAACTGATCGTGCGCCCGATTTCCGCGCAGGCGCTGTCGGCGGCGATCTCGGCGGGACTGCCCGCCGGTGCTGAATTGTTGGACGTCGCATGGACACCGCTGGAGCGCGACGTCGTCGATGCCGCCGACCATCTGAAGATCTGGGAGCTGGATTCGGACACCGTGCCCACGGCCACTCATCGGGCGCTGGAGGTGTTGCAGGCGCATCTGGGTAGCGACGGGTCTGGTCTCCTTGCTGTGCTCACCCGCGGCGCGGTGGGACTGCCGAATGAGGCCGTGTCGGATCTGGCCGGTGCGGCGGTCTGGGGGCTGGTGCGAGCGGCGCAGGCCGAGCATCCGGGCCGAGTGGTGCTGGTCGATACCGACGACTCGGTGGCGGTCGCAGACGCGGTGCGTTGCGCAGAGCCGCAACTGGCCGTGCGGTCGGGTGCGGTGTACGGGGCCCGGCTGGCGCGGGTCGGGTCATCATCCGTGCTGGAGCTGCCAAATGGGTTGTGGCGGTTGGCTGTCGGTACCGCGGACACACTGGACGACGTGACCGCCCGTCCCACCGAGCGAGTGGAGTTGAGGCCCGGGCAGCTGCGCATCGCCGTGGCCGCGGTGGGCGTGAACTTCCGGGATGTGCTGGTGGCGTTGGGCATGTACCCCGGTGGCGGAGAGCTCGGCGCCGAGGGTGCCGGAGTGGTCGTCGAGGTGGGACCCGGGGTGGCCGGGTTCTCGCCGGGCGACCAGGTCATGGGCCTGTTGGGTGTGGTCGCTTCCGAAGCGGTCGTGGACCAGCGCATGGTGACCGCGGTACCTCCCGACTGGTCGTTGGACAGGGCCGCAAGCGTTCCGGTGGTGTTCATGACGGCCATGTACGGACTGTCGCTGCTCGCCGGGCTGAAAAGCGGCGAACGGGTGCTGGTGCATGCCGCCACCGGCGGGGTGGGCATGGCGGCGGTCCAGTTGGCGCGACACTGGGGTTGTGAGGTATTCGCCACCGCCAGCCGCGGCAAGTGGGACACGTTGCGGGCGATGGGTTTTGACGACGAACACATCGCCGACTCCCGCACCCTGGACTTCGAGACACAGTTCACCGAGGTCACCGACGGCGCCGGGATCGACGTGGTGCTCAACTCCCTGGCCGGCGAATTCACCGATGCGTCGCTGCGGCTGATGGTCCCCGGCGGGCGGTTCGTCGAGATGGGCAAGACCGACCGACGCACCCCCGAGGCCGTCGCCGAGAAATACCCAGGCATCACCTACCGGGCGTTCGACCTGATGGACGCCGGCGCGGATCGCATCGCCGCCATGCTTACCGAGGTGCTGGCCATGCTGAGGTCCGGTGCCCTGAAGCCGTTGCCGGTCCGGGTTTTCGACGTTCGCAGCGCCCGGCAGGCGTACCGGTTCGTCAGCCAAGCCCGCCACATCGGCAAGGTGGTGCTGAGCCTGCCGTCCGCGCCGGACGGGCCGGTAAAAGCGCAGTCACCGCTCACGGGTGGCACCGTTGTGATCACCGGCGGCACCGGCATGGCGGGGGCGGCGGTCGCCAGGCATCTGGCCGAGCGCTACGGCGTTGCTCACCTGATGTTGCTCAGTCGCTCCGGGGTGGACGCGGATGGAGTGGGCGAGTTGGTGTCCGAGCTGGACCGGACCGGAGCGCGGGTGACGGTCGCCCGATGCGATGTCTCTGACCGCGACGCGGTGGCCGCACTCCTGGCGCAGATACCCGAGAAATGGCCCCTCAAGGGCGTTTTCCACGCTGCGGGAGTACTGGACGACGCGGTCGTCACCTCCCTGACCGCCGACCGCATCGATGCGGTGTTACGGGTCAAGGTCGAGGGCGCCCGGAACCTGCACGAGCTCACGCGCGACGCGAATTTGGCTGCCTTCGTGATGTTCTCGTCGCTGGCTGGGATCGTGGGGAGCCCGGGTCAGGGAAACTACGCGGCCGCCAACGCCTACCTCGACGGGCTGGCCAGTCAGCGGCGCCAACAAGGACTTCCGGGCTTGTCGATCGCCTGGGGACTGTGGGAGCAGACCAGCGCGATGACCCGTCACCTCGGCGATCGAGACTTGGAACGGATGAGGCGAGTCGGGCTGTCACCGCTGACCACCGAGCAGGCGCTGCAACTACTCGACGCCGCGCTGCTCACCGATCAGGCGCTCGTCGTCGCGGCGCGGTTGAGCAGCACCGCGGTGACCGCCGAGACCGAACTGCCGCCGCTGTGGCGGGATCTGGTCACCCGCCGGACCCGCCGCGTCGTAGACGCCACCGACAATGCGGCCGCAGCCACGGGTCTCGTCGCGCGGCTGCACACCCTGTCGCCCGAGCAGCGGCAGCGTGAACTCACCGAATTCATCGCCGACAACGCCGCAACCGTATTGGGCCACAACAGCACCATCGACATCGACGCGCAAAAAGCGTTCCAGGAACTCGGATTCGACTCGCTGACCGCGGTCGAACTGCGCAACCGGCTCAAAACCGCCACCGGACTGACACTTTCGCCGACGCTGATCTTCGACTATCCGACGCCGGCCGCGCTGGCCGAACATCTCGCCGACCGGTTGGCCACCAGTGCGCCACCCGTCGCCGAGCAACCCCACGTGTTAGGCCGATTCAACGACATCACCCGCGAACTCGACGCACTCATCCAGCAACCGGACTGGACCGAGGAAGAAAAAACGCACGCCAGTGCCCGGCTGCAGGCACTGATCGCCAACCTGACCGCGCCGCACACCAACGGACAGAACACTGTTCGCGGCGAGGACATCGGCAGCGCCACCGACAGCGAGCTGTTCGCCATCCTCGACGACGATCTGGGGCCCTGATGCGCCCGACGGACATTGCGGTCATCGGGATGGCCTGCCGCTTCCCGGCAGCGGCCAGTACGCGCGATTTCTGGCAACTGATCTGTGACGGACGTGAAGTCACCGAACCCCTCGAGAACGTCGCCGAATTCGACGCGGACTTCTTCAACGTGTCCCCCCGCGAAGCGGCCGCGATGGACCCGCGGCAACGGCTGGCCCTGGAGTTGGCCTGGGAGGTGTTCGAAGACGCGTTCGTCGTGCCGGAGAAGCTGCGGGGCACACCGCTCGGGGTCTATCTCGGCGCGATGAACGACGACTATGCGTTGCTGATGCTGCGCGAGGCCGCCGGCGACGTCGATCACCATGCCTTCGCCGGGCTCGGTCGGGGGATGATCGCCAACCGGCTCTCGTACTTCTACGGTCTGCATGGTCCCAGCTTCACCGTCGACTGCGGCCAGTCGTCCTCCCTGGTCGCAGTGCATCTGGCGTGTGAAAGCCTGCGTAACGGGGCCACCGAGATGGCCATCGCAGGTGGCATTCACCTCAACGTGGCGCCCGAAACCGCAATGCTGGAAACGAAATTCGGGGCCGTCTCGGCGTCCGGGCACACCTACGCCTTCGACGAACGTGCGGACGGTTACGTGCGGGGTGAAGGCGGAGCGCTGATTCTGCTGAGGCCGTTGCGCGCCGCGCTGGATGACGGGAACCGCATCCACGCGGTCATCTCGGGAAGCGCGGTCGGCAACGCGGGCCACGACACCGCCGCGGTGACGGTGCCCTCGTCCCGGGCGCAGGCCGAGGTGATACGTCGTGCCCTGGCCGACGCCAGCCTGAACCCCGACCAGGTCGACTACGTCGAGGCGCACGGTACCGGCACGCAGGTGGGAGATCCGGTCGAGGCCACGGCACTGCACGAGGTGTTCGGTGCGCGCCGGCACCGTCCGGTCGCGGTCGGGTCGGTCAAGACGAATATCGGGCACACCGGCGCCGCCGCCGGAGTGGCGGGCCTGGTCAAGACGGTGCTGTCGATCGAGAATGCCGCTATCCCAGCGAGTCTCAACTTCGTCAGAGCGGGCATGGCACTTCAGGAACTGGGTCTGAAAGTCAACGACACCCTGACGCCGTGGGGTGCTGCGCAGCCGCGCCGGGCCGGTGTCTCGTCATTCGGAATGGGCGGTACCAACGCGCACGTCATGGTCGAACAGGCACCGGCAGCGAAAACGGCCGTGAGTGGGCGCGTCGGCGAGGTCACCGTGCCGTGGGTGCTGTCCGCCCGCTCGGCCGTGGCGTTGACGGGTCAGGCTCGCCGATTGGCCGATCGGGCAACCACACTCGACATCGTCGACGCGGGTTGGTCGTTGGCGACCACCCGCGCCCTCTTGGAACATCGCGCCGTGCTGGTCGGTGACCGCGCGGGCCTGACGGCCGGGCTGACGGGTTTGGCCGCCGGTGCGCGCGGTGCCGGGGTGGTGGCCGGACGGGCGCGGTCGTTGGGCAAGACGGTGTTCGTGTTTCCCGGGCAGGGGTCGCAATACCTCGGCATGGGGCACCAGTTGTATCAACGGTTTCCGATCTTCGCCGACGCGTTCGACCGGACGGCCGACGAGTTGGACCTGCATCTCAGAGTGCCGTTGCGACAGGTGATCTGGGGCGCCGATGCGAAGCTGCTGGAAAGTACCGAGTTCGCGCAGCCCGCTCTGTTCGCCGTGCAGGTGGCCTTGGCCGCGCTGCTACGGAGTTGGGGTGTGACACCTGACGTTGTGCTGGGGCACTCCGTCGGGGAAATCGCCGCGGCGTACGAAGCCGGGGTGTTGACATTGCCGGATGCGGCGCGGGTGGTGGCCGTGCGGGGGCAGTTGATGGCGGAGCTGCCGCGGGACGGAGTGATGGTCGCGGTGGCCGCAGGAGAGGCCGAGACACTGCCGCTGCTCGATGACCGGGTCAGCCTGGCGGCGGTGAATGCGCCGGACTCGGTGGTGCTGTCCGGGCCGGAGGCCGCAGTCAACGCGGTGGTTGATCGGCTGTCGAGGGGCGGCCGGCGGGCGCGCCGACTAGCGGTGTCGCACGCGTTCCATTCGGCGCTGATGGAACCCATGCTGGACGACTTCGCGCAACTGCTCGCCGGTGTGTCGGCGCATCGCGCGCGAATTCCGTTGATTCCCAACGTTTCCGGTCACCTCGGCGGTGTTGGATACGGGTCGGTCCAGTACTGGGTCCAGCACGTGCGGGAGCCGGTCCGGTTTGCCGATGGTGTGCAGACGGCGCTGGGTCTGGGTGCCGAAGTCTTCGTCGAGGTGGGTCCGGGCGCCGGACTGACCGCGGACCAGGACGTCTCGGTGGTGACGCTGGTCGAGGATCGCCCCGAAGTCGACGCCGTGCTCACCGGTGTAGGCCGACTGTTCGTCGCCGGGATGAAGGTGAATTGGGCTCCCGTGTTCGACGGCCTCGGCGCCCGCCGGGTGGACCTGCCGACCTATGCGTTTGCACGGCAAAGCTTTTGGCTGGAAGCCGGTGCCGCAGAAACTACGCACGCCCCCGGCACGGAGCGGTTGCGGGACTCGGATGCCGCGGAGCGGCGTCGTGTGCTGGTGGATTTGGTGTGCTTCCACGCGGCCGTCGTGCTGGGCCACGCCGACGGCCGGCGCGTGGATGCCGAGCGCGCCTTCCAGGATCTCGGGTTCACCTCGATGACCGGTGTGGAACTGCGCGATCGCCTCAAATCGGAGCCTCGCCTGGCGGGATTGACGCTAGCCCGCACGCTGATTTTCGACTATCCCACCCCGTCCGCCCTTGCCGGGCACCTGGTCGAACAATTATCGGGCCACGGCGAAGGACAATCCGAGGAAGAAAGCATTTGGGGGCTTTTGCGCAACATTCCCATCGCCGAGCTGCGCCGAACCGGATTGCTCGAAAGGCTGCTACTACTGGCCGGACAACCGGAAAAGGCCAGCACAGCACTCGATGTCGGCGAAGAGGTCATCGACTCGCTCAGTCCCGACGCGTTAATCGCGATGACCCTCGAATCGCAAGAATAAACCGTCGATAAAAGGAAATTCGGGTCCGAAATCGGCCCGGATACGACAGGTGTCGAATAAGCGGAATCTTTGCGACGTCCCGAATTGACCACTAAACTGCACATTCGGGCAACAGATCAGCGGGGGCAACCAATCGAGGCAGGTGCATGAGCGTCATCGCAGGTGTGTACGGGGCATTGCCGCCACACCGATACAGCCAGAGTGAGATCACCGACCTTTTCGTCGGGTTCCCGGGTCTTCAGGAACACGAGGACATCGTGCGGCGTCTGCACAAATCCGCCAAGGTCAACGGTCGCCACTTCGTGCTGCCGCTCGAGCAGTACCCGGCGCTGACCGACTTCGGCGCCGCCAACGAGATCTTCATCGACAAGGCGGTCGATCTCGGCATCGAGGCACTGATGGGCGCCCTCGACGAAGCCGGGCTACAACCGCAGGACATCGACCTGATCGTCACCACGACCGTCACCGGAGTGGCCGTGCCGTCGTTGGATGCCCGGATCGCCGGCCGGCTCGGCCTGCGTCCCGACGTCCGACGGATGCCGCTGTTCGGCCTGGGTTGCGTCGCCGGCGCGGCGGGTGTGGGGCGACTGAACGACTATCTGCGTGGCGCCCCGGACGACGTCGCCGTCCTGATCTCCGTCGAGCTGTGCTCGCTCACCTACCCCGCGGTCAAGCCGACGGTGTCGGGACTGGTGGGTTCGGCGCTGTTCGGCGACGGCGCAGCAGCTGTGGTCGCCGTCGGAGACCGGCGCGCTGAAAAACTGAGTGCCGCCGGCCCGGACATCATCGACTCACGCAGCAGCCTGTACCCCGAATCCCTGCACATCATGGGCTGGGACGTGGGCTCGCACGGTCTGCAGCTGCGGTTGTCACCGGATCTGACCGATCTGATCGAGCAATACCTGGCCTCCGACGTAGACGGCTTCCTTACCGCGCACGGCTTGACCAAGGACGACATCGGTGCCTGGGTGAGCCACCCCGGCGGACCGAAGGTCATCCACGCGATCACCGACAGCCTGCAGTTGGCACCCGAGGCGCTCGAGCTGACGTGGCGCTCGCTCGGCGAAATCGGGAACCTGTCGTCCTCGTCGGTCCTGCACATCCTGCGCGACACCATCGAGAAGCGTCCGCCCACCGGCAGTCCCGGCTTGATGCTGGCGATGGGCCCCGGGTTCTGCGCGGAACTGGTGTTACTGCGCTGGCACTGATTCGTCCACCTGCACCGTCAGACCCGGCCGGGGACTCAGCGCGGCGAAGTTGGCCGCGCGAATGCGCTGGGGTGGCAGTCGAAGTCGGGTCCGGGCCAGCAGTCGCGCCAGCATGACGGTCATCTCGGTGACCGCCATGACCGCGCCGATACACCGGTGCAACCCGCCACTGAACGGAATGAATTCGTGCGGAGCGGGTTTGCGGTAACCAGCTGTTGAGGGGTCCCACCGCTCCGGGCGAAATTCGCGGGGATGAGGCCATGCCGCGGCGTCTCGGTGCGTCACATACGCACTGAACACGATCATCCGCCCGGTCCGGATCCGGTGCCCGTCGAAAGACAGGTCGCGCATCACCCGTCGGGCCGAGATCACCCCCGGTGAGTACAGCCGAAGTGTCTCGTGCACAACGCCGTTGAGGTAGGTCAGCGCAGTGAGATCCGCAGCCGTAGGCGTCCTGCCGCCCAGCACCCGGTCCACTTCTTCGGCGGCGGCGTCCCACGCGCCGGGCAGCGTGAGCAAGGTATAGGCCGCCCATGCCAGTGCGGCGCTGGTGGTTTCGAAACCGGCGGTGATCATCGACACGATCTGATCGCGAATCTCGTTGTCGCTCAGGGTTGCACCTTCGTCGGAGCGACCGTTGAGCAAGATGGTCAGCAGGTGGTCGTCGGGTCTGGTATTGGCCCGCGCATCGGCGATCTCACTGTCCATCAGGTCGTCGATGCGCTTGCGGGCGGTCATCGCTGCCCGCCAGCCCCGCGAGTTGAACCGCCGCTGCAGGCGCATCACCTGCGGGGGCCGGTGAGTGAGGTCGAGCAGGGGTTGCAGTTGCTCGCCCAGGAAGTCCGAATGCGCGGCCATGCGCGAACCGAACAGACTCTCAGCGGTGCTGCGCCGCACAACCGAGCGGAACTCGGCATAGATGTCCAGCCGCTGGCCGGCCCGCCAGCCGTCGATCGCGCTGTCCACGGTGGACACCATGGTCTGCACGTAGTCCTGAATCTGCCGGTGCCGCAGACCGGGTGCGACCACACTGCGCCGCCGGCGATGGTCCGCACCGTCACTGACGATCAGCGCGGTCGGGCCGTCGACGGGCGCCAGATTCTCGAACGTCTCGCGCCAGCTGAACGCGTCGGCGTTGGCGAAGATGAACTTGTTCGCCTCGGGGCCCAACAGATATACGAACCCGTGCCGCCCGATGCCGGCGTTGGTCACCGAACCATGACGCTTGTACAGCGCGAGCAGCGCTTCGCCGGGCGGATACGAGATCGGCTTCATTCGAGTGTTTCCGACAATTCGAGCCATTGGCCCTCCAACATGACGACGTCGTCTTCCAGCGTGCGCAGCTGCTGGGTCAGCGCCGTGATGCCGACGTGGTCGGATTGGTCGTGCTCGGCGAGTTCGGTGTGCTTGGCGGTGATCCGTTCGGTCAGGCGCGCGAGTTGACGGTCGATGGAGGCCAATTCCTTCTCGGCGGCGCGCCGCTGCGCACCCGACATCGCCTGTGCCGTTTGCGCCGGTGCGTCTGCGCCGGTCCTGGCCGTGGTGCGGGTGGCGAGCTCGAGGTATTCGTCGATGCCGCCGGGCAGATGCCGCAACCGGCCGTCCAGGATCGCGTACTGCTGGTCGGTGACGCGTTCGAGCAGGTAACGGTCGTGGGATACCACGATCAAGGTGCCCGCCCAGGAGTCGAGCAGGTCTTCGGTGGCGGTCAACATGTCGGTGTCGACGTCGTTGGTGGGTTCGTCGAGTAGCAGCACATTCGGCTCGGCCAGCAGGGTGAGCATGAGCTGCAGACGCCGTCGCTGACCACCGGACAGCTCACGGACACGCGCCGACAACTGCCCGCGGCCGAAGCCCAGCCGCTCGAGCAACTGGGTGGGCGTCATCTCCCGGCCCTCCACCTCATAACCGGTCTGCAGGCGGCCCAGTACGTCGGCGATTCGCTCGGCGGCCAGAGCTTTCAGCTCGTCCCCACGCTGATCCAGCACCGCCAGCTGCACCGTCTTGCCGCGCTTGACCCGCCCGCTGTCCGGCTGGACCGTACCGGCGATCAAGCCCAGCAGCGTCGACTTTCCGGCGCCGTTCGCTCCGACGATGCCGGTGCGTTCCCCGGGCGCGATGCGCCACTCGACGTCGCGCAACACCGCGCGACCCTGGTAGGAAACCGATACGTCGAGCAGATCGACGACGTCCTTGCCCAGCCGGGAGGTGGCCAGTTTGGCCAACTCGACGGGGTTGCGCAGCGGCGGGACGTCCGCGATCAGCTGGTTGGCGGCCTCGATCCGGAATTTGGGCTTGGAGGTGCGCGCGGGGGGCCCGCGGCGCAACCACGCCAATTCCTTGCGCATCAGGTTCTGCCGTTTGGCTTCTGCCGCGGCGGCGATCCGGTCCCGTTCGACCCGTTGCAGCACATACGCGGCGTATCCGCCTTCGAACGGTTCGACGACGCCGTCGTGCACTTCCCAGGTTGTGGTGGCGACTTCGTCCAGAAACCAGCGGTCGTGGGTGACCAGCAACAGTCCGCCGCTGTTGCGTGCCCAGCGCTGACACAGATGGCGCGCCAGCCAGGTGATGCCCTCGATGTCGAGATGGTTGGTGGGTTCGTCGAGGGCGATCACATCCCATTCACCGATCAGCAATTGGGCCAGTTGCACCCGTCGCCGCTGACCGCCGCTGAGGGTCGAAATCGTTGTGTCCCAATCGATGTCGGATACGAGCCCGTCGACCACGTCGCGGATGCGGGCGTCGCCGGCCCATTGGTGTTCGGGTTGGTCGCCGACGAGCGTCGCGGCGACGGTGCTGCCTGCGTCCAGGGTGTCGGCCTGGCTGAGCGCGCTGACTCGCAGCCCGCTCCGGTGGGTGACCCGGCCGGAGTCCGGCCG
The DNA here is from genome assembly GCF_059813095.1 of Mycobacterium sp. NGS22. Lineage (NCBI taxonomy): Bacteria > Bacillati > Actinomycetota > Actinomycetes > Mycobacteriales > Mycobacteriaceae > Mycobacterium > Mycobacterium sp. NGS22. The sequence continues at coordinate 242,668 of NZ_JCALDY010000004.1, read as the reverse complement.
GACCGAGCCGGCGAGCAGGCCCAGCAAGCTGGACTTACCGTCCCCGTTTCGGCCCACGATGCCGATGCGGGCGCCGTCGTTCACGCCGAGCGTGACCGAATCGAAGATCACCTGGGTCGGATATGCCAGGTGCACGGCCTCGGCTCCGAGCAGGTGTGCCACTTTGACGACGGTAGTAGGTGCGGCAGCGGGTGGTCATGCGCGGACCGTGTGCGTGACAGCGGCCGCCACGATCATCCCGATCGCCGGCCCGCACTCTGCGCCGCGCGGTCGCCAAAAGGCGCGACAGACAACGCATCTCGTCCCGCCGTGACAGACCGCTGGCTGGTGGGTGACCCAAAACTCAGTGACCCAGACCACACTTCGACAGCGATGTGCCATGATGTCCACGCTGGTCAAGGCCAACTCAGCGAGCAGTCAGGAGCAGCGGTGGATCTCAATTTGTCGATGGTGACCAGGCCGGTCGAGCGGTTGGTGGCCACAGCCCAGAACGGGTTGGAAGTGCTGCGACTGGGGGGCCTGGAAACGGGCAGCGTCCCGTCGCCGTCTCAGACCGTCGAGAGCGTACCCATGTACAAACTCCGGCGGTACTTTCCGCCGGACAACCGGCCGGGACAACCGCAGGTGGGTCCGCCGGTGCTGATGGTGCACCCGATGATGATGTCGGCCGACATGTGGGATGTGACCCGCGAGGACGGTGCGGTAGGAATCCTGCACGCCGGCGGGCTGGACTGCTGGGTCATCGATTTCGGCTCCCCCGACAAGGTCGAAGGCGGCATGCGCCGCAACCTCGCCGACCACATCGTCGCCCTCAGCCAGGCCATCGACACGGTGAAGGACGCCACCGGGCAGGACGTGCACCTGGTCGGGTATTCGCAGGGCGGCATGTGGTGCTACCAGGTCGCGGCGTATCGGCGCTCCAAGAGCCTGGCCAGCATCGTCGCGTTCGGTTCCCCGGTGGACACGCTGGCCGCGCTTCCGATGGGACTGCCGGCGAACCTGGCTCCCGGCATGGCCGATTTCATGGCCGACCACGTATTCAATCGGTTGAACATCCCAAGCTGGATGGCGCGCACCGGTTTTCAGATGATGGATCCGTTGAAGACGGCAAAGGCGCGCGTCGACTTCGTACGTCAACTGCACGACCGTGAGGCGCTGCTGCCGCGCGAACAGCAGCGCCGATTCCTCGAGCGTGAAGGCTGGATCGCCTGGTCGGGGCCGGCGATCTCGGAGTTGCTCAAGCAGTTCATCGCGCACAACCGGATGATGACCGGCGGTTTCGCCATCAACGGCCAGCTGGTGACGCTCACCGATATCACCGTCCCGGTCCTGGCGTTCGTCGGGGAGGTCGACGACATCGGCCAGCCGGCCTCGGTACGCGGCATCCGCCGGGCCGCACCCAACACCGAGGTCTACGAATGCTTGATCCGGACAGGTCATTTCGGCCTGGTCGTGGGATCCCGGGCGGCTCAACAGAGCTGGCCGACCGTCGTCGACTGGGTGCGCTGGATCTCCGGCGGCGGCGACAAGCCCGGCAGCATCGGGTTGATGGTCGAGCAGTCCGCTGAGAGCACCGACAGCGGGGTCGCACTCAGCTCCCGGCTCGCACACGGGGTGGGGGAGGTGTCCGAGGCGGCGTTGGCGATGGCCCGCGGTGCCGCCGACGCCGTCGTCGCGGCCAACCGATCGATGCGCACCCTGGCCGTCGAGACCGTCCGCACCCTGCCGAGGCTGGCCCGACTCGGGCAACTCAACGACCACACCCGAATCTCGTTGGGCCGCATCATCGAGGAACAGGCCCGAGACGCCCCGCAGGGTGAATTCCTGTTGTTCGACGGCCGCGTGCACACCTACGAGGCGGTCAACCGCCGGATCAACAACGTCGTGCGTGGCCTGATCGAGGTGGGTGTACGGCAGGGCGACCGAGTGGGGTTGCTGATGGAAACCCGGCCCAGCGCGCTGGTCGCCATCGCTGCCCTGTCCCGCCTCGGTGCGGTCGCCGTGATGATGCGCCAGGACGTCGACCTGGCCGCGCAGGTGCGGCTCGGGGGAGTCAGCGAAATCCTGACCGACCCCAGCAATCTCGAGGCCGCCCGGCAGCTGCAGGGCCAGATCCTGGTGCTCGGCGGTGGCGAGTCGCGCGATCTGCACCTACCCGAAGACGCGGACGTGATCGACATGGAGCAGATCGATCCCGACGCCGTGCAGTTGCCGGCCTGGTACCGGCCCAACCCGGGCTTCGCGCGGGACCTGGCGTTCATCGCGTTCAATGCCGCCGGCGGCGAACTGGTCGCCAAGCAGATCACCAACTTCCGGTGGGCTCTGTCGGCGTTCGGAACGGCCTCGACGGCGGCACTGGACCGCAAGGACACCGTCTACTGCCTCACGCCGCTGCATCACGAGTCCGCGCTGCTGGTCAGCCTGGGCGGGGCGGTGGTCGGCGGTACCCGCATCGCGTTGTCCCGCGGCATCCGCCCGGATCGGTTCGTCTCCGAGGTCCGTCAGTACGGCGTCACGGTGGTCTCCTACACCTGGGCCATGCTGCGCGACGTCGTCGACGACCCGGAGTTCGCGCTGCACGGCAACCATCCGGTGCGGTTGTTCATCGGCTCCGGCATGCCCACCGGTTTGTGGCGCCGGGTGGAAGATGCGTTCGCTCCCGCTCACGTCGTGGAGTTCTTCGCCACCACCGACGGGCAGGCGGTGCTGGCCAACGTGTCCGGCGCCAAGGTCGGCAGCAAGGGCCGGCCGCTGCCGGGTGCCGGTCGAGTGGAACTGGGCGCCTACGACGCCGAGCAGGATCTGATCCTGGAGAACGACGACGGCTTCGTGCAGGTTGCCGAGACCAACCAGATCGGGGTGCTGTTGGCGCAGTCCCGTGGGCCGATCGATCCGAGCGCTTCGGTCAAGCGTGGGGTCTTTTCTCCCGCCGACACCTGGATCTCCACCGAGTACCTGTTCCACCGGGACGAGGACGGAGACTTCTGGCTGGCCGGCCGGCGCGGCTCGGTGGTTCGCACGGCGCGCGGCATGGTGTACGCCGAACCGGTCACCGATGCACTGGGGTGCATCAGCGCGGTCGACCTCGCGGTGACCTACGGCGTCCCGGTGGGCGACCGTTATCTGGCGGTGTCCGCGGTGACGCTGCGGCCCGGTGCCACCATCACCGCCGCCGACCTGACCGAGGCAATTGCGGGCATGCCGGTGGGGCTGGGTCCCGACATCGTTCATGTGGTGCCCAAGTTCGAACTCAGCGCCACCTACCGGCCCACGGTCAGCGCGCTGCGGGCCGCCGGTATCCCCAAATCCGGCCGTCAGGCCTGGTATCTGGATGCCGGCAGCAACGAGTTCCGCCGACTGACCCCGGCGGCGCGCACCGAGATCAGCGGCAAGAAGGTGCCCGCCGATGCTTGACGACACCTTGCTGCAGATCCTGGTGTGCCCGGCCGACCGGGGGCCGCTGCTGCTGGTCGACGACGGCAAAGCGCTCTACAACCCGCGGTTGCGGCGTGCCTACCGCATCGACGACGGCATCCCGGTGCTGCTCGTGGACGAGGCTCGTGACGTTGACGACGACGAACATGCGCGCTTCACGGCGCAAGGCCTTCCGGAAGATCCCCGGTGAGATAGCGCTGTAGGTTCGGCGCGATGGTCTGCACGATCTGCTCGGTCGGCAGTGACGCGAACGGTTCGACCTTGATGATGTAGCGGGCCATCACGACGCCCATCAATTGCGAGGCGACGAACTGGGTGCGGATCTTGCCCGTTCCGGGCGGATTGTCGACCCGCGCACCCACCGCGCCGCCGACGATTTCCTGCAGGAACGAGCGCGCCAGACCCACGTCGTTGCCCGAGATCAGCGAGCGCAGCGTGGCGATCAACTGCGCGCCCAGTTCCGAATCCCACAGCGGCAACAGCAGCGAGGGCAGCCGCAACCCCATCTCCTCGATCGGTGCTTCCAGCACCGGCCCGATCACCTGCATCGGGTCGATCGGGATATGGATGGCGGCGGCGAACAGTTGCTCCTTGGTGCCGAAATAGTGATGCACCAGGGCGGCGTCCACTCCGGCCGCCGCGGCCACCGCCCGAATCGAAGTCTTGTCAATCCCTTTGTCGGCGAACATCTCTCGCGCACAGACCAGGATTCGCTCCCGGGTGTCGGAGTTGCCGGCGGGCCGGCCGGGCCGCTTCTTGCCGGTGGCTGCCGCCACGCTACGGGGTCCTCCGCCGCAAGGTCGCGGCGGCCAGGCACAGGGATGCGACGGCGAAGCCCAGGACGACGACCATGTCACGCACGGTAGTCGTGGTCAGTCCCGGATGCGCACCCACCTGCTGCAGCGCCTCGAGTGCGTAGCTGGCCGGCATGGCGTTGCTGATCCAGTGCAGCCAGTCCGGCATCGCCGCCCGCGGGACGATCACCCCGGCCAGCAACAGCTGCGGCACCATCACCAACGGGATGAACTGCACGGCCTGAAATTCCGTGCGCGCGAAGGCACTGAACAACAATCCGAGCCCGACCCCCAGCATCGCGTTGGCGATCGCGATCACGAACACCCACGCCGGGCTGCCGGTGGTCTCGAAGCCCAGCAGCCAGAACGAGACCAGGCAGGCCACCGTGGCCTGGGCCGCCGCGGCGATGGAGAACGCGGTGCCGTATGCCATCAGCAGGTCGAAGCGGCGCAACGGCGTGGTCAGGATGCGTTCCAGCGTTCCCGACGCGCGCTCGCGTTGCATGGTGATCGACGTGATGATGAACATCACGAACAGCGGGAACAGGCCCAGCAGGATCAGGCAGGCATTGTTGAACGGCGTCGGAGCGCCCGGGCGGTGGGGTGCATTCTGAAACATGAAGTACATCAACGTGATAACCAGAACGGGCACCACCACGATCATGGCGACGCTACGGTGGTCGGCGGCCAACTGGCGCAGGATCCGCGCCGTGGTCGCGGTGTATCCCTTGAGCCCTAGCCGGCCTTCGGTTGCTGCTCGGTGCTGCGCCGGATGATGGACAGAAACGCTTCCTCCAGTGATGTGCATGAAGTGTCCTCTCGTAGTCGGGCCGGGGTGGTGTGCGCGACCAGGTGGCCTTCGCGCATCAACAACAGATCGCCGCAGTGGTCGGCTTCGTCCATCACGTGGCTGGACACCAGCAAGGTGGTACCAGTGTCGGCCAGCTCCTGGAATTGCCGCCAAAGATCAACCCGCAGAACCGGATCCAGTCCCACGGTGGGTTCGTCGAGCACCAGCAGCTCGGGTCGGCTGACCAGTGCGCACGCCAGTGACACCCGGGTGCGCTGGCCGCCGGAAAGGTTGGCGCAGAACGCCGTTCGGTGATCGGTCAGTCCCACGCGGTCGATGGCCTCGTCGGCGGCGTCCCCGTCGAAGCCGTACAGCGACGCGAGATAGCGCACGTTGTCGACCACCCGCAGGTCCTGATAGATGGTCGGGTCCTGGGGCACGTACCCGACCCGTCGGCGCAGCGCGGCGGAGCCGGCCGGTCGGCCGAGCACTGTGACCTTGCCGCCGGCGACGATCTGGCTGCCGACGATGCAGCGGATCAGGCTGGTCTTGCCGCATCCGGATGGACCGAGCAGGCCGGTGATGCTGCCCCGCCCGATCTCGACGGAGAAGTCGTGCAGAGCCGGGCGTTTGCCGCGGATCACGCGGAGGTGCTCGATGCTAACCGCGGTGGTCTCCGTCATTAATTCATCGCGTGATGAAGTCATCATGTGATGAATATCCACCCGATGTCTGCTGCTGTCAATAGGGTCGACTTTGGTCGCGGTGACCCGCTGCGCCCAGCTTCGCTGCGCTGGCGATCACCACGGGCAGAATCGGTGCGGTGAGCGCCTCCGAACTGTCGGTCGACCCCCTTACCGCCGCCCACCGCCTACTCGGCGCCACCCTCGTCAGCCGCGGCGTCACAGCGGCGATCGTCGAGGTCGAGGCCTACGGCGGAGTCCCGGACGGACCGTGGCCGGACGCCGCCGCGCACTCCTACCGCGGGCGCACCCCCCGCAACGCGGTTATGTTCGGGCCACCCGGGCGGCTATACACCTACCGCAGTCACGGAATCCACGTGTGTGCCAACGTCGCGTGCGGTCCCGACGGCACCGCCGCGGCGGTGCTGCTCAGGGCATGTGTCATCGAGGACGGGTTCGACACGGCACGGTATCGCCGCGGCGAGTTGGTGCGCACCGTCGCGCTGGCCCGGGGTCCGGGCAACCTCTGCTCGGCCATGGGAATCACCATGGACGACAACGGCATTGACCTTTTCGATCCCGACGCGCCGGTGCGGTTGGAGCTGCACGGTCCGCTCACGGCCACTGAAGGACCGCGCGTCGGAGTGAGCAAAGCCGCCGACCGGCCCTGGCGGTTGTGGCTGGCCGGTCGGCCGGAGGTGTCGGCATACCGACGCAGTCCGCGAGCGCCCGCGCCCGGCGAAAGTGACTAGTCGCCGCCACGTTCGGCTGAACCTGGACCTTCAGCGTGAAGCCATGGATTTGAGTGTGAATCCTGGGATTTGCGCGTGAAAACTGGGCGGGATTTCGCCGATTTTCCCGCCGTGTGTTCACCCCGAAAGCCGTCATTCCACTATCAACGCCAAGGCTGCACACTCAACGCCAAGGATGCACACTCAACGCCAAACGCCTTACGACCACGAAAACCCCGCCGACCCTGACGCCGTGGCCAGTGACTAACCCGAAGATTTCTCGATGAGGGTGTCGTCGGGGTCCGGCGTGGCACGGTAGGCGGGGTCCAGGCGGCGAACAGCAAAGACGAACGGCAGCGCGACGAAGGGCGCGAGAACTCCGTAAACTGCAGCGGGAGTGGCTATCTCGGCGTTGTTCAAAAGTTGCGGGCTCAACGCGATGCCGATTGCCACCACGGCATTGTGCAGTCCGATCTCCAAACTGACGGCAATGGCCTGGCGGGGGGCCAGGCGCAGCCAGCGGGGCGCCAGGTAGCCGACGGTGAGGCTGATCGCGCAGAAGGACAACACCGCGGCACTGAGCACGCCGAAGTTGTTCCACAGCGTCGCCTGGCCGCCCGCAACCCCGGCGGCGATGGCAACCACCAGGAGCACCGCGGCAGCGATCCTGACCGGCTTCCGTAGCCGTCGGGCCAGATCAGGGAAGCGGTGGCGTACCGCGACACCGACCGCCGTCGGGATCAGCACGAGGCCCACCACGGTCAGGAATTTGTCGAACTGCAACGGGATGAAGCGTCCGTCGCCGAGGAACCAGGTCATCGAGAACGCCAGGATCGCCGGTATCGCGAAGATCGCCAACACCGCGTTGATCGCCGTCAAAGTCAGGTTGAGCGCGAGGTCACCGTCGACGAGATGGCTCAGGACATTCGCCAGCATTCCGCCCGGGGTAGCGGCCATGAGCATGAGCCCGACCGCAAGGTTGGGCGAAAGGTGTAGTAATTCGGCGATCAGCAGGCACACCGCGGGCAACAGCAGCGACTGACAGATCAGCGCCACCAGCAGTGGGCGCCGGAGCGTGGCGGCGCGTCGAAAGTCCTCGACGGTCAGCGTCAACCCGAGGGCAAGCATCACCGCCACGACGACCAACGGGAAGAACTGGTTCTGCATATCGCTCCGTGACTGGGGGGTCAGATTCGCCTCGGCTGGCCGCAAGTCACTCTACGACTGGTCGTCGTCGAGGCGCTCGGCTCAAATCATCCTGAGCGAATCGCGGGCACGTATCGGCAGCGACGACGGCCCTGCAAGACTCTGTGCCATGGTTACCGAGTCCTCCGGGATCCTCGACGAGCTCAACTGGCGTGGGTTGATCGCTCAGTCCACCGATCTCGCCGCGCTGTCCGCCGAGGCGCAACGCGGTCCGATGACCGTCTACGCCGGATTCGACCCCACCGCGGCGAGCCTGCACGCGGGGCATCTGGTGCCGCTGTTGGCGTTGCGCCGTTTCCAACGCGCCGGGCACCGCCCGATTGTGCTGGCCGGCGGTGCCACCGGCATGATCGGTGACCCCCGCGAGGTCGGTGAGCGCAGTCTGCACGGGGCCGACATCGTCGCCGAATGGACCGAACGGATCCGGGGACAGCTGGAGCGTTTCGTCGACTTCGACAATTCACCGACCGGTGCCATCGTCGAGAACAATCTCGATTGGACGCGCCCGCTGTCGGCCATCGAGTTCCTGCGCGATATAGGCAAACACTTCTCGATCAACGTGATGCTGGACCGCGACACCGTGCGCCGTCGGCTCGAAGGCGACGGGATCTCCTACACCGAGTTCAGCTACATGCTGCTGCAGGCCAACGACTACGTGGAACTGCACCGCCGGCACGGTTGCGCGCTGCAGATCGGCGGCTCGGATCAGTGGGGCAACATCATCGCCGGGGTACGGTTGGTGCGCCAAAAGCTCAGTGCCGCAGTGCATGCGCTCACCGTCCCGCTGGTGACCGCAGCCGACGGCACCAAGTTCGGCAAATCGACCGGCGGTGGCAGCCTGTGGCTCGACCCGCAGCTGACCAGCCCGTATGCCTGGTACCAGTACTTCGTCAACACCGCCGACGCGGACGTGATCCGCTACCTACGGTGGTTCACTTTCCTGACGGCCGAGGAAATCGCCGAGTTGGAGCAGGCCACCGCAGAACGCCCCCAGCAGCGCGCGGCTCAGCGCAGATTGGCCGCTGAACTCACCACTTTGGTGCACGGCGAGGCAGCCACCGCAGCGGTCGAGCATGCCAGCCGGGCGCTGTTCGGGCAGGGCGAATTGGCGGACCTCGACGAGGCGACGTTGTCGGCGGCCCTGCGTGAGACCAGGGTCGCCGAGCTGAAACCCGGTGACGCGGAAGGGATCGTCGACCTGCTGGTGGCCAGCGGGCTTTCGGACAGCAGGAAGGCGGCACGGCGCACGATCGCCGAAGGTGGCGTGTCCGTCAACAACATTCGCGTGGAAAGCGACGAATGGTCACCACAGACAACGGATTTCCTGCACGGGCGGTGGCTGGTGCTGCGTCGCGGCAAACGCAACATCGCCGGCGTCGAACGAACCCCGTAGCGCGCCACCACGGCGGCGTATCGCGGCGACGGTCCGAAACGCGGTAGTGCGCAAATCTTTACCCCACTGTGTCGCGGACGTGACCATGGTTGCGCACTGTTGTCACGATGACCACACCCGGGATCGCGCTCAGGGTTTTGGCGTTGACCGCCGGTGTATTCAGCGTCTCGGCCGGCGTGGCTGCCCCGATCCACGCAGACATGTTGGGCAACGCATTCCTCAGTGCGTTGACCAACGCCGGTATCGCCTACAGCCAGCCCGCAACCGCGGTCGCGATGGGCCGATCGGTGTGCCCGAAGGTACTTGCGCCCGGCGGCACGTTCGAGGCCGTCGTCGCCGAAATTGCGGAACTCAACGACATGTCGCGCGAGCGGGCCGCAGGATTCACCATCGTCGCGATCGCCACCTATTGTCCGTCGTTGCTCTCGCCGTTGTTCCCGAACAAGTTGCAGGCCTGACCCCATGCCGGGTTGTGGTGCCGCCGAACTCGCAAATTGTGTCTCTGTCCCGGGTGCCCGTAACCTCTAGCGCGTGGTCGACGACAGGCAGGGGCGCGACGGCGCGCGGCGTCCGAGACCTCCGTCGGGTGATTCACGTCGGCGCGATCCGCGTCGCGAGCGAAACGGGTCCTGGTCGGGTCCCGGACGAGCCCGTCCCGCGCAACCCAGGCCCGACGTCGATCGTCCCGCTCAGGACGGACCCCCGATCCCGGCGGACATCGACGCCCGACAACTGGCGCCCGACGTCCGGCGTGAACTGAGCACCCTGGACCGAGCCACCGCGGACGCCGTCGCGAGGCACCTGGTCGCCGCCGGAGGACTGCTCGACGACGACCCGCAATCCGCGCTGGGCCACGCCCGTGCGGCCCGCGCCCGGGCCAGCCGGATCGCCGCGGTCCGTGAGGCGGTCGGCATCGCCGCGTATCACTGCGGTGACTGGGCGCAGGCGCTGGCCGAGTTCCGTGCCGCCCGCAGGATGGGCAGCAAGTCCGCGCTGCTGGCGCTCATCGCCGACTGCGAACGCGGCCTCGGTCGCCCGCAGCGGGCCATCGACCTGGCGCGCGGGCCCGAGGCGGCCCAGCTCACCGGTGACGACGCGGACGAGTTGCGCATCGTGGCCGCCGGAGCCCGCGCCGACCTCGGGCAGCTCGAGCAGGCGCTGACGGTGCTGTCCACCCCGCAGCTGGACCCGGCGCGCACCGGTTCGACGGCGGCACGGTTGTTCTACGCCTACGCCGAAACGTTGCTGGCGCTCGGACGCGATGAGGACGCCCTGCAATGGTTTTTGCGGTCGGCGGCCGCCGACATCGAGGGCGTCACCGATGCCGAAGACCGGGTCAGCGAACTTGGCTGACACCAAAAACATTGCACAGCAATACGATTGCTTGCTATTGGACCTGGACGGCACCGTCTTCCGCGGCCAAGAGCCCACTGCGGGGGCGGTGGAATCGTTGGAGGAAATCGACAGCCGCAAGCTCTTCGTCACCAACAATGCCTCCCGCAGCGCCGGCGAGGTCGCCGCGCACCTGCGTGAGCTCGGGTTCGATGCCGACAGCCAGGATGTGGTCACCAGCGCGCAGAGCGCGGCCAATCTGCTTGCCGCACAGTTGGATCCGGATTCCAAGGTGCTGGTCGTCGGCACCGACGCACTGGCCGACGAGATCTCCGCGGTCGGCTTGCGTCCGGTCCGGTGCTTCGATGACGGACCCGACGCCGTCGTGCAAGGTTTGTCCAAAACCCTCAACTGGTCCGACCTCGCGGAAGCAACGCTGGCGATCCGGGCCGGTGCGTTGTGGGTTGCGGCCAACGTCGACAAGACACTGCCCACCGAGCGGGGTCTGTTGCCCGGCAACGGATCTCTGGTCGCCGCGCTGCGAGCGGCCACCGACGAGGACCCGCAGGTGGCCGGCAAGCCGGGTCCGCAACTGATGAAAGATGCGGTGGGCCGCGGTGACTTCCGCGCCCCACTGGTGGTCGGAGACCGGTTGGACACCGACATCGAAGGCGCCAACGCCGCCGACTTGCCCAGCCTGATGGTGCTCACCGGGGTGAACTCCGCGCGCGACGCGGTCTACGCCGAACCCGATCAGCGGCCTACCTACATCGGCCAGGACTTGCGGTCCTTGCTGCTGGAATCCGATCAGCTCAAGGTCGGCCCGCAGCCGTGTTGGCGGGTCGAGAGCCGGGACCAGACGGTAACGGTCACCGCGACCGGAGACGACCAAGGCGACGGCCTGGCCATCGTGCGCGCACTGGCCGCGGCCGTCTGGGATCTGGACGAGGTGCCGCGCATCGAGGCCGGCGACGAGCAGGCCCGCGACGCCCTGCAGAAGTGGTCGCTGATGCCCACCGACTAGCCGGTGACTAGCGTAGGGAGCGCAATGACTATCGATCCTGACCAGATTCGCGCCGAAATCGAAGAACTGCTCGCCCAGCTGCCCGACCCGGACAACGCCGGAGCCGGGCCGTCGCTCGAAGAGCTCGAAGACATCGCCCGCCGCCTGTCCGAGGCGCACGACGTGCTGATGCGGGCGCTGGAGTCGGCGGAGAAGGGCTGAGTGCTCGCGTGCCACGGCGTGCCCGCGTCGACGCCGAGCTGGTCCGGCGTGGTCTGGCACGCTCCCGGCAGCAGGCCGCGGAGTTGATCGGCGCCGGGAAGGTGCGTATCGATGGCCTGCCGGCGGTCAAGCCGGCCACGGCGGTGTCTGTCACTGCGGCGCTGACCGTGGCCGACGACGGCGGACGCACCTGGGTGTCGCGCGGCGCGCACAAACTGATCGGGGCCCTGGACGCCTTCGCGATTCCCGTCGAGGGCCGCCGCTGTCTGGACGCGGGCGCATCGACCGGCGGATTCACCGAGGTCCTCCTGGACCGGGGCGCCGCCGAGGTCGTCGCCGCCGACGTCGGGTACGGCCAGCTGGCCTGGTCACTGCGCAGCGATCCGCGGGTGATGGTGGTCGAGCGAACCAACGTCCGGGACCTGACTCCCACGGCGATCGGCGGTCCCGTCGGCCTGGTGGTGGCTGACCTGTCGTTTATCTCGTTGGCGACGGTGTTGCCCGCGCTGGTTGGTTGCGCTTCGCCCGGCGCGGATATCGTTCCCATGGTGAAGCCGCAATTCGAGGTGGGCAAGGGCCAGGTGGGACCCGGCGGGGTCGTCCAGGACCCGCAGTTGCGCACGAATGCGGTGCTGACGGTGGCGCGCCGGGCCGCGGAGTTCGGCTGGCCCGCGGTGGGCGTGACCGCCAGTCCGTTGCCGGGGCCGTCGGGCAACGTCGAGTATTTCCTGTGGCTGCGTGCCGAACCCGGTCGCGGGCTGGCTGGCGAGGAGTTGACGGCTGCGGTGCAGCGTGCTGTCAGGGAGGGGCCGCAGTGACATCGCAACGGACCGTGCTGCTGGTCGTCCACACCGGCCGTGACGAAGCGACCGAAACCGCCCGGCGCGTGGAAAAGATATTGAACGACAACGGCATTGAACTGCGTGCGCTGTCGGCCGAAGCGGTCGACCGCGGATCGCTGCGGTTGGCTCCCGGTGACATGCGGGCCGTGGGCAGCGATATCGAGGTCATCGATGCCGACCCTCGGGCCGCGGACGGCTGTGAACTGGTCCTCGTGCTGGGCGGCGACGGTACGTTCCTGCGCGCGGCCGAGTTGGCGCGCAACGCCGGCATCCCGGTGCTGGGCGTCAACCTGGGCCGCATCGGATTTTTGGCCGAAGCCGAGGCCGAAGCCATCGACGTCGTGCTCAATCACATCTGCGCCAGAAGCTACCGGGTGGAGGACCGTCTGACGCTGGATGTGGTTGTGCGCCAAGGCGGCGATGTGATCGACCAGGGCTGGGCACTCAACGAAGCCAGTCTGGAGAAGGGTCCCCGGCTGGGGGTGCTGGGCGTAGTGGTGGAGATCGACGGTCGGCCGGTATCGACGTTCGGCTGCGACGGGGTGCTGGTGGCCACTCCCACCGGATCCACCGCGTACGCGTTCTCCGCGGGCGGACCGGTGTTGTGGCCCGATCTGGAAGCAATCCTGGTGGTGCCCAACAACGCTCACGCGTTGTTCGGGCGCCCGATGGTCACCAGCCCGGATGCAGTCATTGCGATCGAAGTCGAGGCCGACGGTCACGATGCGCTGGTGTTCTGCGACGGACGCCGGGAGATGCTGGTGCCGGCCGGCAGTCGGTTGGAGGTGAGTCGCGCTGTCACACCGGTGAAGTGGGCGCGGCTGGACAGCGCGCCGTTCACCGACCGGTTGGTGACCAAGTTCCGGTTGCCCGTAACAGGTTGGCGCGGGCAGTAACTGGTGCTCACCGAGATCAGAATCGAGTCGCTGGGCGCCATCAGCGTCGCGACCGCCGAGTTCGGCAGCGGCTTGACGGTACTGACCGGCGAGACCGGCACCGGCAAGACCATGGTGGTCACCGGGTTGCATCTGCTGGGCGGCGGGCGCGCCGATCCGGCCCGGGTCCGGTCCGGGGCCGACCGCGCCGTCGTCGAAGGCCGTTTCAGCACAAGCGATGTCGCCGACGCGATGACCGCGGATCTGGACGCCATCCTGGATGCATCCGGTGCCGAGCGTGACGAAGACGGCAGCGTGATCGCGTTGCGCACAGTCAATCGGGACGGGCCGTCGCGCGCCTACCTCGGCGGCCGCAGCGTGCCGGCAAAGTCGTTGAGCGGGTTCACCACTCAGCTGCTGGCGCTGCACGGGCAGAACGACCAGCTGCGGCTGATGCGTCCCGACGAACAACGTGGTGCGCTGGACCGGTTCGCGGCCGTCGGGCCCGCGCTGGAGCGCTACCGCAAGTTGCGCGACGCCTGGTTGACGGCCCGGCGCGATCTGGCCGACCGCCGCGATCGCGCCCGCGAACTCGTCCAGGAAGCCGACCGGTTGAAGTTCGCGCTGACCGAGATCGATGCCGTCGACCCGCTGCCGGGGGAGGACGAGGCACTGGTCGCCGATATCGTCCGACTGTCCGAACTGGACACGTTGCGCGAGGCTGCGGCGGTTGCCCGCGAATCGCTGTCGAGCTCGTCGGAGGACGGATTCGGCGCCGCAGAGGCGCTGGGGCGGGCGCGGTCGGCGCTGGAATCGACCGGCGATGCCCGGCTGCGGACGCTGGCCGAACAGATTTCCGGTGCCCTGACGGTGATCGTCGATGCTGTGGGCGAGCTCGGCGACTACCTGGACGGGTTACCCGTCGACGCCAGCGCGCTGGAGGCCAAGCTGGCCCGCCAGGCTCAGCTGCGAACTTTGACCCGCAAGTACGCGCCCGACATCGACGGGGTGTTGCGGTGGGCGCAGGAGTCCCGCGAACGGTTGGCCCAGCTCGACGTCTCCGAAGAGGGTCTGGCCGCGCTGGAGCGGCGTGCCGACGAACTCGGCCACCAATTGGCCCAGGTGGCAACGGATCTCAGCAAGAGTCGGCACAAGGCAGCAAAAAAACTCGCCAAGGAGGTCACCGCCGAGCTTTCGGCGCTGGCGATGGCCGACGCGGAATTCAGTATCGACGTGACCGCCGACCTGACCGAATCCCACGATCCGCTGGTACTGCCTTCAGGTGAGACGGTGCGGGCCGGCGTCGACGGCGTCGACGTGGTCGAGTTCGGCTTTGCCGCACACCGCGGCATGTCGGTGCTGCCACTGGCCAAGAGCGCTTCGGGGGGCGAGCTGTCGCGGGTGATGCTGGCGCTGGAGGTTGTGTTGGCCGGGTCGGCGACCGGCACGACGATGGTGTTCGACGAAGTCGACGCCGGGGTAGGCGGTTGGGCGGCGGTACAGATCGGCCGGCGGCTGGCCCGGCTGGCCCGAACCCATCAGGTCATCGTCGTGACGCATCTACCCCAGGTTGCGGCGTACGCCGACGTCCATCTGGTGGTGCACAGCCAAGGACCCAAGGGTGCCAGCGGGGTTCGCCGGCTGGACAGCGACGACCGGGTGGCGGAGCTGGCGCGGATGCTGGCCGGGCTGGGGGAGTCCGACAGTGGTCGGGCTCATGCCCGCGAGCTGCTCGACACCGCGCAGCAGGAGCTCTAGGACTCCTCGGCACGCCGGAGGTGCGGCAGCGAGCGGCCCCATATGTACGCAGAATGCTGGTTTTGGCGTACATATGAGGACTTTCGCGCTCGAAGGCGCCAGCAATGCGGCGGCCATACATCGGTGTGCCCAAACCGCTGATGCCGGACCGCAACGCACCTGTTACAGATGTGACAGTTTTAAACTTATGAGGCAGATGTTACGGCGCGCCTCCCCACCTGCGGCGGCCGACGCGGACAGAATCAGCCCCCATGAAGATGTCAGCGCTGCTATCTCGCAACAGTGACCGCCCCGGCCTGATCGGCACCGCACGTGTGGACCGGAACATCGACCGACTCCTGCGCCGCGTGTGCCCGGGCGACATCGTCGTCCTCGACATCCTCGACCTGGACCGCATCACCGCCGACGCATTGGTCGAAGCTGACATCGCCGCCGTCGTCAACGCCTCCCCGTCGGTCTCGGGCCGCTACCCCAACCTCGGCCCCGAGGTGTTGGTGAACAACGGCGTCACCCTGATCGACGAGACCGGGCCGGAGATCTTCAAGAAGGTCAAGGACGGCTCCAAGATCCGACTGCACGAAGGCGGGGTGTACTCCGGGGACCGACGGCTGATCCGCGGCACCGAGCGCACCGACCACGACATCGCCGACCTGATGCGCGAGGCCAAGAGTGGGTTGGCCGCACACCTGGAAGCGTTCGCAGGCAACACGATTGAGTTCATCCGCAGCGAAAGCCCGCTGCTGATCGACGGCATCGGCATTCCCGACATCGACGTCGACATGCGCCGCCGGCACGTGGTGATCGTCTCGGAGGAGGACAGCGCCGCCGAGGACCTGAAGTCGCTCAAGCCGTTCATCAAGGAGTACCAACCGGTGCTCGTCGGCGTCGGACAGGGTGCCGACGTGCTACGCAAGGCGGGCTATCGCCCCCAGCTCATCGTCGGCGATCCCGACCAGATCAGCACCGAGGTCCTCAAGTGCGGCGCGCAGGTGGTGTTGCCCGCCGACGCTGACGGGCACGCGCCCGGCCTGGAACGCATCCAGGACCTGGGGGTGGGGGCCATGACTTTCCCCGCGGCCGGTTCGGCAACCGATCTCGCGCTGCTGTTGGCCGACCACCACGGGGCGGCGCTGCTGGTCACCGCGGGCCACACCGCCAACATCGAGACGTTCTTCGACCGCACCCGCTCGCAGAGCAACCCCTCGACGTTCCTGACCCGGCTTCGGGTCGGCGAGAAGCTGGTGGACGCCAGAGCGGTCGCCACCCTGTACCGCAACCACATCTCCGGCGGTGCCATCGCGCTGTTGGCGCTGACCATGCTGATCGCCATCATCGTGGTGCTGTGGGTGTCCCGCACCGACGGCGTGGTGCTGCACTGGGTCGTCGACTACTGGAACCAATTCACCCTCTGGATCCAGCAATTGATCTCCTAGATCGGAACCATCATGATCTCGTTACGCCAACATGCAATCTCACTGGCCGCGGTCTTCCTGGCGCTGGCCATCGGAGTGGTGCTGGGCTCCGGCTTCTTCTCCGACACGGTGCTGTCCAGCCTGCGTAACGAGAAGCGCGACCTCGCCGCCCAAGTCAACGGACTCAACGACCAGCGCAATGCGCTGAACGAAAAGCTCAGCGCCGCAAACAGTTTCAATGCCCAGGTGCTCGGCCGCATCGTGCATGACGCGTTGACCGGCAAGACAGTGGTGCTCTTCCGCACCCCCGACGCCAAGGACGACGACGTTGCGGCGATATCGAAGATCGTGGGACAGGCCGGTGGTTCGGTCACCGGAACGGTGTCGCTGACACAGGAGTTCGTCGAAGCCAACTCGGGGGAGAAGCTGCGCTCGGTGGTCAACTCGGCCGTCCTGCCGGCCGGGACGCAACTCAGCACCAAACTCGTCGACCAGGGTTCCCAGGCCGGTGACCTGCTCGGCATTGCGCTGCTGACCGCAGCCAAACCCGACGCGCCGCCGGTCGACGACACCCAGCGCGACACCGTCCTGGCCGCCCTGCGGGAAACCGGGTTCATCACCTACCAGCCCAGTCAGCACGTCGATGTGGCAAACGCCGCGATCGTCGTGACCGGCGGGGGACTGCCCGCCGATGCCGGCAATCAAGGAGCCACGGTGGCGCGATTCGCGGCTGCCCTGGCCCCGCATGGCTCGGGCACGGTGCTCGCCGGTCGCGACGGTTCGGCCGGTGGCAGCGCCGCGGTGGCGGTGGCACGCGCCGACGCCGCGATGGCCGGGGCGATCAGCACGGTCGACGACGTCAACGCCGAGTCCGGGCGGATCACCGCGATCCTCGCCCTGCACGACCTGCTCGGCGGTGCCCGTCCCGCCCACTACGGCACCGGACACGGGGCCGCGTCGGTCACCGTTCCCCAGTAGGGCGTGTTCCCCGCGGCGTGACGCGGTGGATGTTAGGGTGGGTTTCCGTGGGTCGGCAGGCCCAGCTCGTTGTTTTTCCTGCACCAATGCCCTGCCCGTCTTCACGGAGGTCGCCCAGTTGCGCAAGCATCCGCAGACTGCCACCAAGCACCTCTTCGTCAGCGGTGGGGTCGCCTCGTCGTTGGGCAAAGGTCTGACCGCCAGCAGCCTGGGTCAGTTGCTGACCGCGCGCGGACTCTACGTCACGATGCAAAAGCTGGACCCGTATCTCAATGTCGACCCCGGCACCATGAACCCGTTCCAGCACGGTGAGGTGTTCGTCACCGAAGACGGCGCGGAGACCGATCTCGACGTCGGGCACTACGAGCGTTTCCTGGATCGCGACCTGTCCGGGTCGGCGAATGTCACTACGGGGCAGGTGTATTCGACGGTAATCGCCAAAGAACGCCGTGGCGAATACCTCGGCGACACCGTCCAGGTGATTCCGCACATCACCGACGAGATCAAACGTCGCATCCTGGCAATGGCCGAACCGGACGCCGACGGCAACCGCCCGGACGTGGTGATCACCGAGATCGGCGGCACGGTCGGCGACATCGAATCCCAGCCGTTCCTGGAGGCGGCCCGTCAGGTCCGCCACTACCTGGGCCGCGAGGACGTTTTCTTCCTGCACGTGTCGCTGGTGCCTTATCTGGCTCCGTCGGGCGAACTCAAGACCAAACCGACCCAGCACTCGGTGGCCGCCCTGCGCAGCATCGGTATCAGCCCGGACGCGTTGATCCTGCGCTGCGACCGCGTCGTTCCCGAGGCGCTGAAGAATAAGATCGCGCTGATGTGTGACGTCGACATCGACGGTGTCATCTCCACCCCGGACGCGCCGTCCATCTACGACATCCCCAAGGTGTTGCACCGCGAGGAACTCGACGCGTTCGTGGTGCGTCGACTCAACCTGCCGTTCCGTGACGTCGACTGGACCGAGTGGGACGACCTGCTGCGTCGCGTGCACGAACCGCACGACACGGTGCGAATTGCGTTGGTAGGCAAGTACATCGAGCTCTCGGACGCTTACTTGTCGGTCAGCGAGGCGCTCCGCGCCGGTGGCTTCAAGCACCGCGCGAAGGTCGAAATGCATTGGGTGGCTTCCGATGACTGTGAGACGCCCAGTGGTGCGGCGCACGCTCTGGGCGACGTGCACGGGGTGCTGATTCCCGGCGGGTTCGGCATCCGCGGCATCGAGGGCAAGATCGGGGCCATCCGGCATGCGCGGGCCCGCGGGTTGCCGGTGTTCGGATTGTGCCTCGGGCTGCAGTGCATCGTGATCGAAGCCGCCCGCTCGGTGGGGCTGACCGAGGCGAGTTCGGCCGAATTCGAACCGGACACACCGGATCCGGTGATTTCTACGATGGCCGACCAGGAGCACATCGTGGCCGGTGAGGCCGACCTCGGCGGCACCATGCGGCTCGGCGCCTATCCCGCGGTACTGGACGCGGATTCGATTGTGGCGCAGGCATACCAGACCACCGAGGTGTCCGAGCGGCACCGGCACCGTTACGAGGTGAACAACGCTTACCGGGACAAGATCGCCGAAAGCGGTCTGCGGTTCAGCGGGACCTCACCCGACGGGCACCTGGTGGAGTTCGTCGAGTATCCGGCAGACCAGCACCCGTTCATCGTCGGCACCCAGGCCCACCCGGAATTGAAGAGCCGGCCCACCCGCCCGCACCCGTTGTTCGTCGCCTTCGTCAGGGCGGCCATCGACTACAAGGCCGGTGAGCTGCTGCCCGTGGAGATCCCGGAGATACCCGAACACGGGCCCAACGGCAACGAGCACCGGAGTGGCATCGCGCAGTCGCTAGCCGAACCCGTCACCCGTGGCTGAGCACGACTTCGAGACGGTATCGTCCGAATCCCTTTATCAAGGAGCCATTTTCGCGCTACGCCGCGACGAAGTGCGGATGCCGGGCGGCAACACCGCCAAGCGCGAAGTGCTCGAACATTACGGCGCGGTCGCCGTCGTCGCGATGAACGACGACAACGAGATCGCGCTGGTCTACCAGTACCGCCACACCTACGGGCGCCGGATCTGGGAGTTGCCCGCCGGACTGCTCGACGCCGCGGGCGAACCGCCGCACCTGACCGCCGCACGTGAGCTCGAGGAAGAGGTTGGTCTGCACGCCACCACCTGGCAGGTGCTGCTCGACGTCAACACCGCCCCCGGCTACAGCGACGAATCGGTGCGGGTGTACCTGGCCACCGGGCTCAGTGACATCGGACGGCCCGAGGCGCAGGACGAAGAAGCCGACATGACGATGCGCTGGTACGCCCTCGACGACGCGGTCCAACGGGTACTGAGCGGTGAGATCGTCAATTCCATTGCCATTGCCGGGATTCTGGCGACGCACGCGGTGACCGAGGGGTTGGCCCAGCCGCGCCCGGTGGACAGTCCGTGGGTCGACAAACCCACGGCGTTCGCCGAACGCAAGGCCGCGCAGTGACGACGGCACTCACGCTGGACGGGCAGCTGCAGGGCTACCTCGACCATCTGACCATCGAGCGCGGCGTCGCCGCCAACACCCTCAGCTCCTATCGCCGCGACCTGCGTCGCTACGCGAAACACCTGGAGGAGCGCGGAATTCACGATCTGGCCCGGGTCGGGGAGAACGACGTCAGCGAGTTCTTAGTGGCGTTGCGGCGCGGTGATCCGGATTCCGGGGCTACGGCGCTGTCCGCGGTGTCGGCGGCGCGGGCGCTGATCGCGGTGCGCGGACTGCACCGCTTCGCAGCCGCCGAAGGGCTGGCCGATCTGGACGTCGCGCGCGCGGTGCGCCCGCCGACGCCGGGGCGGCGGCTACCCAAAAGCCTCACCATCGACCAGGTGCTGGCGCTGCTGGAAGCCGCCGGCGGCGAGGACGCCTCCGACGGACCGCTGACGTTGCGCAACCGGGCGCTGCTGGAGTTGTTGTACTCCACCGGCTCCCGGATTTCCGAAGCCGTCGGCCTGGACGTCGACGACGTCGACACCCACGCCCGGTCGGTGTTGTTGCGCGGCAAGGGTGGTAAGCAGCGGCTGGTGCCGATCGGGCGGCCGGCGGTGCACGCGCTGGACGCCTACCTGGTGCGCGGTCGCCCGGATCTGGCCCGACGGGGCCGTGGGACTGCGGGCATCTTCCTCAATGTCCGCGGTGGCCGGTTGTCCCGGCAGAGCGCGTGGCAGGTGCTGCAGGACGCCGCAGACCGGGCCGGTATCACCTCGGGTGTGTCGCCGCACATGCTGCGGCACTCCTTCGCCACGCACCTGTTGGAGGGCGGCGCCGATGTGCGCGTGGTCCAGGAGCTGTTGGGCCACGCGTCGGTGACCACGACGCAGATCTACACGTTGGTCACCGTGCACGCGCTGCGCGAGGTGTGGGCCGGAGCCCATCCGCGGGCCACCTAGCCTGCGCGAGCAGACGCAAAAGCCCCCATTTTCGACGCGAAAATGGGGCTTTCGCGTCTGCTCGCGAGGGGAACTCACCCCAGCCTGCGAGGGGAACTCAGCCCAGGTACTCCGACTCCAGCACCAGGTCGGCCATCATCGACTGATACTCCAAATGCGTCTGATGTTCCGTGGTGTTCCACGTCTTGCCCTGCTGTTCCCGCATGTACGCGCGGTACTTCGGCGCTCCCGGTATCCGCACGTTGTCGGCCACAGCGATCGAGCCCGGATGCAGCCAACCCCGATCCAGGATGCTGTGCAGGTCAGCCAGATAAGCCTCTTTGTCGTGATCGAGGAACAGGAAATCCAATACGCCAGAAGCGAATCCATGATCTGCAGCCAGCACATCAAGAGTGCGCCCACCGTCACCGATCGTGCCGACCACACACGTCACCCGATCGGCCACGCCGGCGTGCGCCCAGACCCGGCGGGCGTTCGCGGCATTGGCTTCGGCGAGCTCGACCGAATACACCCTTGCCTCGGGAGCAGCCCGCGCGATGCGCAGCGCGCCGTAACCCACATAGGTGCCCAACTCCAGGGCCACCGCCGGGTTCGCGCGCCGCACCGCCGCGTCCAGCAACGCCCCTTTCTCGTCCCCGACGTTCATCAACATCGACTTCTCGTAGGCGAACTTGTCGATGGCGGCCAGCACGTCGTCGATGTCACCCGCGCGGGATTTGTTCAGCGCGTAGTCGACTGCCGCCGCCTCGCGCCCGTCGCCGATCTGACCGGTCTTGGTGATATTGCGCACCCCGGTGGCCATCCGCCAGACCGACCAGCGCAGTAGGGGAATTCGCCGCTTGAGATCCATAGCGACACCCTAAGCCGAGGAATCCCGGTCTTGCTGGGTGAACGCACAGGCAGGCACCCGACGCGACGACGTGAAACCCGCGGACCGGGATCTCCGATCATGGCCGAAGTAGCAGTTAGACTTCCTGCGATGTCCAAGCAGACGCCCGTCACCACCAGTCACGCACGGGCATGACCGACCACCCCGCCAGCGGCCAGGAGCTCGGCCTCACCGGCCGGCCGCCGCGGGCGATTCCCGAACCTCAGCCGCTTTCCTCGCACGGCCCGGCGAAGGTCGTCGCCATGTGCAACCAGAAGGGCGGCGTCGGCAAGACCACCTCGACGATCAACCTGGGTGCCGCGTTGGCCGAGTACGGGCGACGGGTGCTGCTGGTGGACATGGACCCGCAGGGCGCGCTGTCCGCCGGTCTGGGTGTGCCGCACTGGGAGCTGGACAAGACCGTCTACAACCTGCTGGTCGAGCCGCGGACGTCGATCGACAACGTGCTGATCAATACCCGGGTCAAGAACCTCGATCTGGTGCCCAGCAACATCGACCTGTCCGCGGCGGAGATTCAGCTGGTCAACGAGGTGGGGCGCGAGCAGACGCTGGCGCGGGCGTTGTACCCCGTCCTGGACCGATACGACTACGTGCTGATCGACTGCCAGCCGTCGCTGGGGCTGCTGACGGTCAACGGGCTGGCGTGCTCGGAGGGCGTGGTGATCCCGACCGAGTGCGAGTTCTTCTCGCTGCGCGGGTTGGCGCTGCTCACCGACACCGTGGACAAGGTGCGCGACAGGCTCAACCCGAAGCTGGACATCAGCGGGATCCTGATCACCCGATACGACCCGCGAACCGTGAACTCCCGCGAGGTGATGGCCCGCGTCGTGGAGCGGTTCGGTGATCTAGTGTTCGACACCGTGATCACCCGCACCGTGCGCTTCCCGGAGACCAGTGTCGCCGGCGAACCCATCACCACGTGGGCTCCGCGGTCCGGCGGCGCCGTCGCGTATCGGGCGTTGGCGCGCGAGTTCATCGACCGATTCGGCGTGTGAACGCCGCACCCGAGAGCGGTTTTCAGGTCCGGCTGACCAATTTCGAGGGGCCGTTCGACCTGCTGTTGCAGCTCATCTTCGCGCACCGGCTCGACGTCACCGAGGTGGCTCTGCACCAGGTCACCGACGATTTCATCGCCTACACCAAGGCGATCGGATCCCGGCTCGACCTCGAGGAGACCACCGCGTTCCTGGTGGTGGCCGCGACTTTGCTGGATTTGAAGGCCGCCCGGCTGCTGCCCACCGGACAGGTCGACGACGAGGAAGACCTGGCTTTGTTGGAAGTGCGCGACCTGCTGTTCGCGCGGCTGCTGCAGTACCGCGCGTTCAAGCACGTCGCCGAGATGTTCGCCGAGCTGGAAGCTACCGCGCTGCGCAGCTATCCGCGGTCGGTGTCGCTGGAGGAGCGCTTCGAGGGTCTGCTGCCGGAGGTGATGCTGGGCGTGGACGCCGCCCGGTTTGCCGAGATCGCGGCGATCGCGTTCACCCCCCGGCCGGTTCCGACGGTGGCCACCGGGCACTTGCATGTGCAGACGGTGTCGGTGCCCGAACAGGCCCGCCACATCCTGGCGCTGCTGGAAGGGCGGGGCAGCGGGCAGTGGGCGTCGTTCTCCGAACTGGTCGCCGATTGCACGGTGCCGGTCGAGATCGTCGGGCGCTTCCTGGCGCTGCTCGAACTGTATCGGTCCCGGGCGGTAGCATTCGACCAGTCCGAGCCCCTTGGCGTGCTCCAGGTTTCGTGGACCGGGGAGCGACCGAGCAGCGAATCCTTATTAGAAGTGCGAGACCATGACTGACCAGCCGCCCGATCTGGACGCTGGCATCCCCGATATCGCGCAGGCCGCGGAGCTGGATCCCGACGAACTCGGTCGGGTGCTGGAGGCGCTGCTGCTGGTGGTGGACACTCCGGCTACCGCCGAGGCGCTGGCTTCGGCTACCGAGCAACCGGTTTACCGGGTCGCCACGAAATTGGGGCAGATGGCCGACGAGCTGGCCGCCCGTGACAGCGGCATTGACCTGCGGAATACCAGCGAGGGATGGCGACTCTACACCCGGGCACGGTTCGCGCCCTACGTCGAGAAGTTGTTGCTCGACGGTGCGCGGACCAAACTGACCCGGGCCGCGCTGGAGACGCTGGCGGTGGTGGCCTACCGCCAGCCGGTGACCCGCGCACGGGTCAGCGCGGTGCGTGGTGTCAATGTGGACGCCGTGATGCGCACGTTGCTGGCCCGCGGGTTGATCACCGAGGTCGGCAACGACGAGGACAGCGGCGCGGTCACATTCGCCACCACCGAATTGTTCCTGGAGCGTTTGGGTTTGACGTCCCTGACAGAGTTGCCGGACATCGCGCCGCTGCTGCCCGACGTCGACACCATCGACGACCTCACCGAATCCCTGGACAGCGAGCCACGTTTCATCAAACTCGGTGGCAGCCAGGCGCCCGATCCGGCGTTGACCTTCGACGTGGACCACGACTGATGGTCGAATTCGACGAACCACAGGGGACCCGCTTGCAGAAAGTGTTGTCCCAGGCCGGAATTGCGTCACGGCGGACAGCGGAAAAGATGATTCTCGACGGCCGCGTCGAGGTGGACGGGCAGGTGGTGACCGAACTGGGCACGCGGGTCGACCCGGACGCATCGGTGATCCGCGTCGACGGGGCGCGGGTGGTGCTCGACGAAACGTTGGTGTATCTGGCGCTGAACAAGCCGCGCGGAATGCACTCGACGATGTCCGACGACCGCGGCCGTCCCTGCATCGGCGACCTGATCGAACGGAAAGTCCGGGGCAACAAGAACTTGTTCCACGTGGGGCGTCTGGACGCGGACACCGAAGGACTGATCCTGCTGACCAACGACGGCGAACTGGCGCACCGGTTGATGCACCCCTCGCACGAGGTGCCCAAGACCTACCTCGCGACGGTGACGGGCGCGGTGCCCCGCGGCCTGGGCAAACAGCTGCGCGCCGGCGTCGAGCTGGACGACGGGCCGGTGCGCGTCGACGATTTCGCGGTCGTCGACTCGATACCCGGCAAGACGTTGGTACGAGTGACGCTGCACGAAGGCCGCAACCGGATCGTGCGCCGACTGCTGGCCTCGGTCGGGTTTCCGGTGGAGGCGTTGGTGCGCACCGACATCGGCGCGGTGACGCTGGGTAAGCAGCGTCCGGGTTCGGTGCGGGCGTTGCGGCACGACGAGATCGGGAATCTGTACAAGGCGGTCGGCTTGTGAGCGGGGTCGTGGCGATCGACGGGCCGGCGGGGACGGGAAAGTCTTCGGTGGCAAGGGGATTGGCGCGCGAACTGGATGCGCGCTTCCTCGACACCGGTGCGATGTACCGGATAGTGACCTTGGCCGTATTGCGTGCGAGTATCGATCCTTCCGACGCTGAGGCAGTCGCCGAATGTGCCGCGGGGGTGCAGTTGTCGGTGGGATACGACCCGTCCGCCAACAGTTTTGAGCTTGCCGGAGAGGATGTTTCGGTGCAGATTCGCGGTGACGACGTCACCCGCGCGGTGTCCGCGGTGTCGGCGGTGCCTGCTGTGCGGACCCGGTTGGTCGAGTTGCAACGGCAGATGTCGGAAGGTCCGGAGACCATCGTGGTGGAGGGACGCGACATCGGCACGGTGGTGTTTCCCGATGCGGCGGTCAAGATCTTTCTGACCGCTTCTGCCGAGACACGCGCCGAGCGCCGCAACGCCCAGAACGTCAAGGCGGGTCTGGCCGACGACTTTCCGGCCGTGCTGGCCGACGTGCAGCGCCGGGACCATCTGGACTCCACGCGGGCGGTCTCGCCGCTGCGCGCGGCTTCGGATGCGATCGTCGTCGACACCAGTGACATGACCGAAGCGCAGGTGATCGACCACCTGCGGGAACTGGTCATCCAGCGAAGTGGGGCACGGCGGTGACCGAGGACGGTACCTGGGCGGACGAAAGTGACTGGGAAGTCGACGATTTCGGTCTGTCCGAGTTGGACGAGGCCGGGCCGGCACCCGTCGTGGCGGTAGTGGGTCGTCCCAACGTCGGCAAGTCGACACTGGTCAACCGGATCATCGGCCGGCGCGAAGCGGTCGTTCAGGACGTGCCCGGCGTCACCCGGGACCGGGTGTCCTACGACGCGTTGTGGACCGGACGGCGGTTCGTGGTGCAGGACACCGGGGGATGGGAACCCGACGCCAAAGGCCTGCAGCAGCTGGTCGCCGAACAGGCGTCGGTGGCGATGCGTACCGCCGACGCAGTGATCCTGGTGGTCGACGCCACGGTCGGCGCCACCTCCGCCGACGAAGCCGCCGCCCGCATCCTGGTTCGCTCGGGCAAACCAATCTTCCTGGCGGCCAACAAGGTTGACAGCGATCGAGGCGAATCAGACGCTGCCGAGCTGTGGTCGCTGGGGCTCGGTGAACCCCATGCGATCAGCGCGATGCATGGCCGCGGGGTGGCCGACCTGCTCGACGCTGTACTAGCCGCGCTGCCCGAGGTGTCCGAAGTGGAAGCGGGCACCGGCGGTCCGCGACGGGTCGCGCTGGTGGGCAAACCGAATGTCGGCAAGAGTTCCCTGCTCAACAAGCTGGCCGGTGATCAACGCTCGGTGGTGCACGACGTCGCGGGCACCACCGTCGACCCAGTGGACTCGCTGATCGAACTCGGCGGCAAAATCTGGAAATTCGTCGACACCGCCGGATTGCGCCGCAAGGTCGGACAGGCCAGCGGACACGAGTTCTACGCCTCGGTGCGCACCCACGGGGCCATCGACGCCGCCGAAGTCGTGATCGTGCTGATCGACGCGTCGCAGCCGCTGACCGAACAGGATCTGCGGGTGTTGTCGATGGTGATCGAGGCCGGCCGGGCGCTGGTGCTCGCCTACAACAAGTGGGACCTGGTCGACGAGGACCGGCGGGATCTACTTGACCGCGAAATCGACCGCGAGCTGGTGCAGGTGCGCTGGGCGCAGCGGGTCAATATTTCCGCCAAGACCGGCCGCGCGGTGCAAAAGCTGGTGCCGGCCATGGAGACCGCGCTCGCGTCCTGGGACACCAGAATTGCTACCGGCCCGCTGAACAGCTGGATCAAAGAAGTCGTTGCGGCCACGCCGCCGCCGGTGCGCGGCGGCAAGCAACCGCGCATACTGTTCGCCACCCAAGCCACCGCACGGCCACCCACGTTCGTACTTTTCACGTCGGGCTTCCTGGAGGCCGGCTACCGGCGGTTCCTGGAGCGCCGGCTGCGTGAGACGTTCGGGTTCGAGGGCAGCCCGATCCGGATCAATGTGCGGGTGCGCGAGAAGCGCGGCGGGAAGCGCCGGTAAAGCTGAGACAGGTCGTCGGCGGCGAATTAGGCTGCGGTCTACCGACTTGTGTGAGGATGCCCGATTAGCTACGTGACCACCGTGCCGCAGACGTTGGCGGCCGCCGCCACCGACCTGGCGGAGATCGGGCCGGTGGTCGAACGCGCCGCGGGTCGTACCACGGGTCTGGTGGCGGCCGCACTCGACGAAGTGTCGGAAGCCATCGCCGCGTTCTTCGGCGTACATGGCCAGCAAGGTCAGGCCGTCCTGCGGCAGGCGGCCGTCTTCCAGGAGGAATTCGCCCGGGCGTTGTCAGCGGCGGGGAGGGCCTATGTAGAGGCCGAACTGGGCAACGCGGCCGCGGCGGCCACCGACGTCACGCTGGTGATGGGCGGCAGCGGCAACCCGATACCGTCGTTCAGCTACCTGAATGACGTTGTGACCAAATACATCACGCCGCACTTTCCGGCCTTTACCGTGCCCAACGCGCAGGTGTTGTTCACTCCCGAGGCGTTCTATCCGCTCACCGGCGTCAGGGATCTGATCCCCAACGTGTCGGTGGCAGAAGGCGTAAGAATCCTGGACGGAGCGATCCAACAGCAGCTTGCTGCGGGCAATAGTGTTGCGGTGCTGGGGTTTTCGCAGAGCTCGATTATCTCGTCGCTGGAGATGATGGCGCTCAATCCCAGCGGCACGCCGAGTCCGCTGCCGATCGTATTCACGCTGCTGGGCAATCCGATGAATCCCAATGGTGGTCTGCTGGCCCGTTTTCCTGGCCTGTCCATGCCCAGTTTGGGTTTCACGTTTTACGGGGCGACACCGTCCAACAGCTTCACTACGAACATCTACACGATCGAATACGACGGATTCGCCGACTTCCCGCAGTATCCGATCAACCTGCTTGCCGACCTCAACGCGCTAGCCGGCATCTACTACGTGCACGGCACCTACGCCGATCTCACACCCGCGCAGATCGCGACGGCGATCCCGTTGACCGACACCGTCGGGCCTACCACGACCGACTACTACATGATCCCCAATCCGCGGCTGCCCCTGCTGGAGCCGCTGCGCGCAGTGCCGGTCGTGGGTCCTGCGCTGACGAGCTTGATCGAGCCGGACGTCCGGGTGCTGGTCAACCTGGGCTACGGCAGTCCGCATCAGGGTTGGTCGACGGGACCTCCGAACGTGCACACCCCGTTCGGGCTGTTCCCGCCGCTTGATCCGGTCGAGGTAACCGGCGCCCTGGTGGCCGGCGCCCAGCAGGGAGTCAGCGACTTCGCGCGGGAGGTCGGCGTCACCGCGTCGAGCCTGACACCGGCCAATTTCGTCGCCACGCTGGAAGCGCTTCCGCAGCCGTCGCTCGGTGTGGTGGAGCGAATTCTGGCCGCACCGGCCGATGCCGTCAACACCGTCGCCAGCGCCATTTCCACCGGGTATTCGGTGCTGCTGCCCACGGCCGACTTCGCGACGGCGGCGCTGCTCTCCTTACCGGCATATAACGTCGGTTTATTCGCCGACGGGATCACGCAAGCCCTGACCGGCGATCCCGTCGGCCTGATCAACGCGATCGGCAACCCGATCGCTGCTGACGTGGGGTTGTTCTCGATCGCGGCCGGATTCGAAGCTCTGGTGCTGATTTCTGCGGCGCAGTCCATCATTGGCGACCTCAGCAGTCTCTGACCTTGCGATTCCGCATCGCCGTCATCATCGTCGCGCATGACGTGTGGTCCCTGGGTGGTCCCAGCGCGACCCCCGCTGCCTAAGGGAATCATCTCTAGCTGATATCAGTTAAAGCTGATAATGTGCCATGGTGCGGAAATGGGAGGGATACGAGTGCTCTTCGCCTTCGACATCCAATCTCGGGCGATCATGCTGGTCGCCGGAGACAAGGCAGGAAATTGGACGAAGTGGTACGCGACGAACATCCCCACCGCCGATCGACTGTTCACCGAACACCAACAGAAGTTGATAAAGGAGGCTGAAGCGGCCAAAGCCGCCAAGCCGAAGACAAGAAAGGGGAAGAAACGATGACCTCGCTTGATGATCTTCGACGTCGCCGTCCGGGAAACCGTGCCCGCATCGACGCAATCAAGGATGAGATGGATCGCGAGGTTGCCCAGTACTGTCTGCGCGAGCTGCGCGAAGACGCCGGCTACACCCAGACCTCCCTGGCGGCAGCAATCGGTGTCGGACAGAACCGCGTTTCTCAAATGGAGCACGGCAATCTGGGCACCAGCCGGGTCGACACACTCCGCAAGTACGTTGAGGCGACCGGCGGTGAGCTAGAAGTTGCGGTGAAGCGCCCAGACGGGTCTCGCGTCTTGCTGAGCCTCTGATATCGCCGGCCGGGCGGGGTCTGTGGCAACACTGCAAAGCGCATTCATGAAGCTAGATAGCGACCGGCGTCGGGCCCGACGGGCACGGTCTGACTTCCTGCAAGGGTCGCACTGACGGCTCTACTGCCAGGTGATCAATCACGACCTGCTCATCCAGGACATCGCCGCACTCAACAACGCTGCTGCGCAACCTCGACTCTGGTCGGGCTGACAGGATTTGAACCTGCGACCACTTGACCCCCAGTCAAGTGCGCTACCAAACTGCGCCACAGCCCGCTAGCCTGCCTCGGCACGTCGACAGACGAGAGTGAACGATACCTCAGTGTTGGGTCTCGTCTCTTCGGGGCCATGGCGGTTGAGGCGCGATGACCGCTGCCGGCATGCGGATGCTGGAATGGTGCAATGAGCCAGGACAGTGCTCCTCGATCGGGCCGCCCTCGTGACGCCTCGATCGACGACCGGGTCCTGGCCGTTGTCCGCGAGATGTTGGTCGAAAGCGGCTGGCAGGGCATCTCGCTGCGGCTGGTGGCGCTGCGAGCCGGTGTCGGTCGGGCCAGTCTGAGCCGGAGGTGGCCGTCGAAGGTGGCGTTGGTGTTGGACGCGATCCTGGGCGTCACACCCGACCTTGCGCCGTTCGAGGGCACCGATGTCGGCGGCTGGATCGACTACGTGGTGCGGGGTAGCCATGATTTGTTCAGTCGCTCCGACGTCGCCGCGGCGGTGCCGTGGTTGCTGCTGGCGCTGCGCGACGACGAAGAGCTGCGACGCGCGCTGTGGGCGAACTTCAGCGGTCCGGCGGTTGAGCTGTTCGTCGAGGATGTGCACGCCGCCGAACCCGCCGAACGGGAACGTGCGGAACTCGACGCCCGCGCTGTGCTGACGATGGCGGCGGGTGCGGCGCTTTTCGTGACCACGGTGGCGGCCGGCGACGATTCGGCCGCGCTGCGCCGCCGGATTGCGCAGCTACTGATCGCCGGTGTCGAAGCCGCGCCGCCGGAACGCCTCGATGATTGACTCACGCGGCGAGCGCCAGCTGAGGCCGAGATCGGCGAGCGTTTTCGAGTCGTCGGTCGGTGTGGCCGCGGTCAGCAGCAGCGCGGCCTCGTAACTGAGGCCGTCCCCGAGCGGAATCACACCTCCGATCAGGTCCGCGAACCGGCCGGCCCCCCGAAAGGCTCGCGGCGAGACCGGAACTCGCCGGATGCGGGATCCGCGGGCCTCCTCCAACGCGTCGATGATTTCGTCGAACGTCAGCAGCTCGCCCCCGCAGATGTAACGGTGGGGCCCGCGGCCGGGACGCATCAGCCGGGCGTGCACCTCGGCGATGTCACGCACGTCGACCATCTGCATGCCGCCGCGCAGGCGCGGTGCCACCCCGGCGCGAATGATCGGTTCCCAGCCGCGTTCGGTGACCCCGGCGGCGGTGAAGAACGCCGGTCCCACCACGCTGGAGGGGTAGGTGACGACGACCGGTGCGCCGTCGCTCTGCAACTGCCGCGCGGCGCGCTCGGCGTGGGCTTTCGTGCGGGCATAGGGGCTGCGCCCGGGCGCGGTCGGCGTGTCGGGACCGATTACCTGTCCCGGCGGCGGCGGGAACAGGGCGCTGTAGCTGCTGACCAGGACCACGGGGTCGAGCTCGAGGGCGACGGCCCGATTCAGGATGGTTTCGCTGGCGTAGGCGTTGACGGCCCACATCAACTCCTCGCGCCGCTTGTCGGTACCGACGACCCCGGCCGCGTGGATCACCGCCTCCACGCCGTCGAGCAGCTGGTCTACCGTGATGCGTTCGCGGATGTCCCCGGGTATGACCGTCAGCTCTCCCAACGCCCGCAAATGCCCGATCACCGGGGCGCCGGCTTCGGCGATGGTCACCAGAAGCCGAACGGTGTGGCCGGCTTGCAGCAACGCCCGTACGGTATGGGCGCCCAGGTAACCGGTTCCGCCCGTCACCGCGACATGCATGTTGACCTCCTGGTACCCGCCGTGCATGCTATTTTGATGCCAACGGCATCGAAAATAGCGCATGGCGCGCCCTTCACCCCAGCCAGGCTGGGCCCGCTGACGTTGAAGAACCGATTCATCAAGGCCGCCACGTTCGAGGGTGTCATGCCGCGCGGTCAAGTCAGCGACGAGCTCATCGAGTTCCATGCCGAGGTCGCTCGCGGGGGAGCGGCGATGACCACTGTCGCCTACTGTGCGATCTCACCCGGCGGCCGGGTACACCGCGACACCATCGTGCTGAACCAGGAAACAGTGCCGCAGTTGCGGCGGCTCACCGACGCGGTGCACGCCGAGGGTGCGCTGGTCTGCGCACAGATCGGCCACGCGGGCTTGGTTGCCAACATGCGCTCCAATCGCACCCCTTCCCTGGCGCCGACCACCCGCCTGAGCGCGCCTGCGATGGGAGTGGTGAAGGGCGCCACCAGACAGCAACTCGCCGCTGTCGTCGACGAGTTCGGTACCGCGGCGCGCAACGCCGTCGACGCCGGTTTCGACGCGGTCGAGATCCATATGGGCCACGGCTATCTGTTGTCGTCGTTCTTCAGCCCGAACCTCAACAAGCGCACTGACGAGTTCGGCGGCGACGTGCACCGGCGCGCCGAGTTGGCGCGCCGGGTCGCCGAGCGGGTACGCGCGGTGACCGGCGATTCGGTAGCCGTGACAGCGAAGTTCAACATGGACGACGGTGTGCCGCACGGGTTCTGGTTGACCGACAGTCTGCCTACCGCCGCGCTGCTGCAGGCTGACGGGCATCTCGACGCGCTGCAGCTGACCGGGGGAAGCTCCCTGCTCAACCCGATGTACTACTTTCGCGGCGACGTGCCCATGGCGGATTTCATCGCCGTACAGCCCGCCGCGGTCGGGTTGGGCCTGCGCGTCATCGGCCGCCGATTGTTCCGCAAGTATCCCTTCGAAGAGGCCTACTTCCTGCCGCTGGCACGTCAATTCCGCCGAGCGCTGGACATTCCGTTGATCCTGCTCGGCGGCATCAACGCGCTGGCCACTGTCGAATCCGCCCTCGACGAGGGCTTCGAGTTCGTCGCGATGGGGCGGGCGCTGCTGCGCGACCCGGGTCTGATCAACAGTCTGCAGAGCGGTCGGGCCGTCCAGGGATCCTGTGTGCACTGCATGAAATGCATGCCGACGGTTTATACGGGCACCCGTTGCGTGGTGCGCGAGACCGAGACCGTACTCGCCTGAGGTCCGCGAGATGGGAACTTATGCGGTCTCGGGCTCCGCATCAGGGATGGGCCATGCGGCCGCACAACTGCTGCGCGAGCGCGGTCACACGGTCATCGGCATCGATATCCGAAACGCCGATGTCGTAGCCGACCTTTCGACGTCCGAGGGCCGCAGAGACGCCGCCCGGGCGGTGTTGACCGCAGCCAACGGCACCCTCGACGGCGCGGTGCTGGCCGCCGGCCTCGGCCCGACGCCCGGCAGGCTGCGCGAGATTGCCGAAGTGAACTTCTGTGGCGTCGTGGACCTGCTCACCGAGTGGCGAGCGGCGCTGGCCAGCGGCTCACCCGCCAAAGTGGTTGTGATCGGCAGCAATTCGACCACCACCACGCCAGCGGTGCCGCGCCGAACCGTGCGGTCAATATTGGCCCGCGACACTGAGAAGGCCGTGCGTTCGGTGCGGTGGCTCGGCAAGGGTGCTCCGACGATGGTTTACGCCGCGTCGAAGACGGCGCTCACCCAATGGGTTCGACAGCAGGCGGTGCGACCGGAATGGGCCGGAGCCGGCATCAGGCTCAACGTGCTGGCACCCGGGGCCATCCTGACCCCGCTATTGCAAGAGCAGCTCGCGGCGCCGCAACAGGCCAAAGCGGTACAAGCGTTCCCCGTCCCGGTGGGCGGGTTCGGTGATCCCGCCCAACTCGCCGAATGGGCATGTTTCATGCTGTCGGATGCGGCCGATTTCCTGTGTGGGAGTGTGATTTTCGTCGACGGCGGATCTGATGCCTATTTCCGCGCGGGTGACTGGCCGAGGTGCGTGCCGGTTTCCCGGCTGGTGCCGTATCTGGTGCGGTTCGCGCGGTGGGGACGACTGCGGTAGCTTCGCCCATCCGCGTCTGTCACCCGGACGGGTCGTGCTAACGCAGATAGACCAGCGCGTTGTTGCCACCCTGGCATACCGTCCCGGCGGCGGTACACGTCATCGAGTACGAGCGGCCGGTGATCGGGCTGTACACGTCGAACGGATTCGAGCCGTTGCCATGCGCGTGATACGTCTCGGCGGTGTTCATGGCGAATTCGCACGAGGTGTCCGAGTTGCCGGCGAAAACCGAAGCCCCGCGGCTCGACTTGCCACAGTAGGTGTCCGCTACGGCCGCGGGCGGAGCGCTGACCGAAACCAGGGCGGCGACGGCGAACGACACGGCAGGAACCCCGAGAATTCGCATCATCATCAGAAACCCTTTCGGCGCGGACTGTATCAACCCTGAACCGATCTGAGTCCGAACGCAATACGGTTGCGCGCCATTGCTCGGGCGCGCTTCCCATGATGCAGCCGAGCGCCCAACGGTGTTAGATCAAGGCTGTGAGTGCGGAAAACAACCGGCCGCAAACGCTTTCCGATCAGTTGGCCACCATGCCGCACTACCACGTCGTCACGCTGCGTGACCAGAGTTACCTGGATTACAGCGACGGCCTGACCGAAGCCGGAGCGTTCGCGTACGCGGCCGATGTGATCTCTCCGACCATCTCCCAGCGTGAGCCAGGCCTGGAGGGGGTGTGGATCGTGTCCATCGACCCGCAATCCTGCCGCCTCGCCCACGGGGACGATTCCGACAGACAGTCCGAGGAGGCTCTGGAATTCCTGGTGCGGGTCATCCAGGGTGAACCCTCTTGGTCGGTGTTTGACTGACGTCGATCTAGTCAAATCCTCGACCGGACGAACCCGTAGGCCAAGCGACCGGCGAAGGGAAGTGATCATGGCCGATGCCGACGCCGCTGCGATCCGCGCAGAGCGCACTGACTGGATGCAGCATCACCTCGCGACATACCTCGATTCCGGTGGCGCACAAGGCCATATCCTCGATCTCAGTGCCCTCGGCGGCCGTGAGATGACGACCAACTGCTTGATCAGGTACACCGGCCGCAAGTCGGGCAGGACCTTCGTCAAGCCGCTGATCTACGGCAACGTCGGCGGTGAGATCGTGGTTGTCGGGTCCAAGGGTGGGGCGGACAAACACCCGGAGTGGTACCTCAACGTCGTCGCCAGCGAAACCATCGGTGTGCAGATCGCGACCCAGGCGTTCGAGGCGACGTGGCGCGAGCCCGAGGCGATCGAACGTCACGACGTGTGGGACTACATGTGCCACCTCTACCCGCCGTACGTGTCCTATCAGCGATCGACGAGCCGGCACATCCCGCTGGTCATGCTGAAGACGGTGCGATCGATCGACGTCTTCCAGGTGCCAACGGGTTAGAGCGGGCTCACGTTCACCGGGATATTGCCTTGCCGGGGCAATCCGGTGATCGGGTCGTACTCGACGTCAGTCGGCACCAGGCGCCCGACATTGCTTCCGCGACAACGGAACTCGGCGTCCTCGTCGGTGAGTCCGCCAAAAGCGTGATGCATGGCGATGACGTCCGGTCGTAAGGTCTGGTCGGCTTCGAGCACAGCTGGGATGTGGTCGTGCGGCGACGTGATCGTCACCGCGGCGCCCGCTTGCAGGCCCAGGGCGGCGATGCTTTCGGGATGCATGTAGGCCGGGTTGTAGGGCTTGCCGCGGTTCAGTGTGGACAGGTTGGTGCCGGAGGAGTTCATGAAGTTGCCGTGCCGGCGCGGAATCAGCCGAAACGGGAATGCCGCGTCGCTGCGAGCCGACCGGAAGTCCTCGGCCAGCGTCGCAGCCAACTCGCCGAGCATGTAGTCGTTGCCGACGTCCAGACGCGCCAGGCAGTCGGGATCCCGTTCGGCGACCACCGCGTCCACGTCGAAGATCTTGCCGTGCGGGTGGCTCTTCACCTCGTCGAGCGGGACGCGTGCCGTCGCGCACATCTCGGCGAACAATTCCTCGGTGGTCAACCCGGTGTTGCCGTCCATCGTCAGCACGATCGGCGGTGACTCCATGTAGCGGCCGCCGCCCCCGCCGAAGAA
Organism: Mycobacterium sp. NGS22; assembly: GCF_059813095.1. NCBI lineage: Bacteria > Bacillati > Actinomycetota > Actinomycetes > Mycobacteriales > Mycobacteriaceae > Mycobacterium > Mycobacterium sp. NGS22. The sequence continues at coordinate 207,165 of NZ_JCALDY010000004.1, read as the reverse complement.
GTTGACGAAGAACAGCGTGAGGTCCATACGCTTGGCGAGCCCCAGAAAGAATTGCCATTCCTCGACCAGATCCGATCCTGCCGGAGGATCGACCAGCCGCGGCGCATACTGCGCGTAGGCGGCGGGAATCCCGGTGCCACTCGCGAAGTACTTGATCAGCTCGCTGCCCTGCGTCATGGCCGGGGTTTCCATCTGCATCTTGGGTGCGATGACGTAGTGCGCCAGCCGCGAGGTGAGCGACATCTCGGTGTCCAGCGTGATCAGCAACTCCAGACTCTCCATCGCGCGCTGGGTTTTGCGCTGGTCGGGCCACGCCGCCATCGGGTTGCCGCCGACGCAGATCAAAGCTCTCACCTGCCCATCGCCGGGCATCAGGATCTCGTCGGCCAGAGCCGCCGTGGGCATGCCGCACACCGCGTCGGTCAGTCCGCGCACCCGCAGTTGCTCGCCGTAGCCCCAACCCTGGTACGGCGGCAGCGCCTGCGCCTTGGCGGTGTAGGCGGGCATCAACGTGTTTGGGCGCGTCACGGGTTGGCCGGCGCGTTGCCATCGTCCGCAGATGGTGGTGAGGCACAGCGCGAGATATTCGAGCAGGTTGCCGTGCAGTCCGAAGTTGGCACCGGTACCGCAGTTCACCATGCCGCGGCGGGATCCGTAGCTGGCGAACAGGTGCGCGGCGTCGATCAGTTGCTGGGCGGGGACGTCGGCGCGCTCGGCCACGTATTCGGGAGTAAACCCCGCGACGGCCGCGGCCAACTTGTCGAAGCCGTCGACATGTTCAGCCAAGAACTCTGTGTCACAGAGGTTTTCGGCGATGATTCGATTGATGATGGCGGCCAGGATGGGGACATCCTCACCGGGTCGCGGCTGGATGTGGATCGCCGCGCGGGCAGCGGTCTGCGAGCGGCGCGGGTCGATGACGATCAGCTTCATACCGCGGCCGACGGCTTCCTTGATCCGCTGGGCCGGATTCTGGCCCGGGATGCCGATCGACTTGGACACGACCGGATTGGTCCCGACCAGCATCCAGCTGTCGGCTTCGTTGAAGTTGACGTCACCGCCGAGCCAGTGACCGTGCGCGGACAGCGCGATCTGTTTGCCCGGTTGGTCGATTGTGTTGGCGGTGAAGAACATCGGCGACTCGATGCCGCGCATGAAGGCGTTCGCCATCAACGGACTCGCCGGGTAGGGCAAGCCGTTGGTTCCGAGATACATGGCCACCGAGCGCGGTCCATGTTCGTCGATGAGCTGCTGCAGGCGCGCGGCGATCTCGTCCATCGCGTGCTCGCTGTCGATAGCGGCATAGGTCCCGTCGGACCGTCGTTTCTGGCTGTGCAACAGGCGCGCGGGATTGTTGTGGATCTCCGGCAGCGCCCGGCCCTTGGCGCAGGTGTAGCCCTTGAACATCGGGTTGTCGGGATCCCCGGTGACCTTGGACAGTTTGCCGTCGGTGACGGTGACCAACACTCCGCAATGAGCCGAGCAGATGCGGCAGATACCTGGCGATGTCGTCGTGGACTCCGTGATGCTGAGCACCCGCTCAGCGTAGGTCGGTTGACGGACATAGTCGACCGCTTTGACCCAACTTGATATTCTTTCGCTTCCACAAGCGGGTTTCCCAAGTGGGGAGATGAAATGGGCTTCGGGCAAGCGATTTCGACCGGGTTCGCCAAATATTTCGATTTCAGTGATCGAGCCCGCCGCTCCGAATTCTGGTATTGGACGCTTTTCACCGTCATTCTCGGCCTGCTCAGCCTGGTCATCGACGCGCAGCTCGAGACCCAGTTCGTCAACTTGCTGATCCAACTCGTCACGTTCATACCCAGCCTGGCCGTGACCGTTCGGCGCCTACACGATATCGACAACTCCGGCTGGTGGGTGCTGATCAGCTTCGTGCCGCTGGTCGGCTTCGTCATACTCGTCATCTGGGGCGCCACCAAGGGCACGGACGGGCCTAACCGATTCGGCCCGGATCCATTAGCCGAAAACGAATTCCCGAATCACGAATTCAACGCGCCGGCATAGCTCAGCGTGCCGCCTGCATTGATCCGCGAGCACGGCGGCGCTAGTTTGACCAAATGTTAGGTCATAAGACCGAAACCGATCAGCCAGGCACACCGGACCCCGCGACCACCAAACGTCCGCTGTGGGCGGTGGGAGCGATCGGGGTTGTGCTCCTAGGGCTGATCATCCACAACGCCCGGTATGGCGCCGTCTCCCCGCGGATCCGCAATCCCCAGGACACGGGCGGTCCGCACCCGCTGTCGGATCCGTTGTTCGGTTACAACCACTGGATCGTGACCATCGAGATCTTCAGTTACCTGGCGTTGGTCACCATTGTGGCTCTCGTCGCCGTCCTGTGGCGCCGGCACCCGAAACACCCTTACCTGTTGATGACGATTGCAGTCACCACCTTGGCGTGGCAGGACGCGCCGATGAACTGGGTAACCTTTGCCGTCTACAACCCCGACCTGTGGCACTGGCCCGAGGACTGGCCGCTGGTCTCGCTGTCTCCGACCGTCGAACCGCTCTTCATCTCGGCCATCGCAATGTTCGTGGTGCCACCGTTTTTCCCGGCGATCTGGGCGTTGCGACGACTGCAGGCGCGCGGTCCGCAGGATTCCTTCGTCTCGCGGCATCCGCTGCTCAGTCTGTCGGGATTGGTGTTCGCCTTCGGGTTCGTCTACGACTTCGCGATGGAACTGCTGTGCGTCCGCATTGGGCTATACACGTTCAGCCAGGTCATACCGTTCGGATCGATCTTCCTCGGCACCCGCTGGCAGTTCCCGCTGCTCTGGCAGTCGTCGCTGATCAATATCTTGATGATCCCGGCTGCGCTGATGATCTATCGCGACGACACCGGACGCAGCGTCGCCGAAAAGCTGGCGCAGCGCGCCAAGGTCTTCCCGTCCCGGCCCGCGCTGGGTTCCTTCGTGGTGATGCTCGTCGGGGTCAATCTTGCGTTCATGACCTACGGACTGGTCTACACCGCGGTCACCCGTTGGTCGGGAGCGGCGACGTCAGTGGTGTGCCCATGGCCGTGGCCGAGTACGAATATCTATGACCCCCAGGGAATTTACGAGCGAAACGGCGTTCCCGAACCTTACTCGGAGGGCATCTGGTCCCGGTGGGAGAGCGCTCAGCCCGGCGGACGCCCGGTGCTGCCGGCCCGCGTCACCGGCGGCGGGTGCACACCAGAGAGCCACTAGACGCTCCGAACGGTAGCGGTTCCATTCGAACCGTCGTGCTGGTTGATCGGCGATACAGTGGCGTATGCAGCCGAAAAGGGGTGCCCTTTGCAGGTGCTGACCAGCAGAGAATGCGTCGTCGTCGACTCGATCGCCGAGGCGTTCTTCCCGGCGCGCGGACCCATCGGGGTGAGCGGTGGCGCGGCGGGCGCGGTCACCTACGTCGACACGATGTTGGCCCGGCTCCCATTACCCAAACGCGCCCAGTTGCGTGCATTGCTGCTGGTATTCGAAGTCGGCACCGCCGTCACGGCCCGCGGAACCGTGTTCTCCGCCGCGCCGCTGGACGAGCGCATCGCGCGACTACAGGGCTGGGAAGGCGCACGCCGTTACCCGCGGCGCGCGTTATTCTCCGCGCTGCGTTGGCTTTTCACGCTCGCATACCTGGCCGACCCGGCGGTGCAGCAACGGATCGGCCTACCGCCGTCCGCGACTCGTCCACCGGTCCCAGTGCGGCGGCCCGGCCGGCCTACCCGGTTGCGTAGCGGCCCGCGGGTCAAGCGACTCGAGCGTCTCTTCAACACCGATCAGCTCATCACCGGCATCGAGATCCCTGAATGGTTCGAGATGTTGGCCGGTGCGCGGTTTCGGGTTAGCGCGCGCTATCTGCACCGGGTCGCCTGGATCACCGGATGGAGCGGGGTAGCCACCGCAGTCGGTACGGTCGAGCGCCGCCGCTACGACCGGCGCATCGCTTCGACACCGATCGACCCGCCCCCGATCTTCATCCTCGGGCACTGGCGCAGCGGCACCACGCACCTGCACAACCTGCTGGGCCGCGACCCCGAGAACACTTATCCCACCGTCTATCAGGTGGTGTTCCCGACCGCGTTCATCACCACGGGCAGCACGATCCCGCCGCTGACCGCCGGAATGCTCGCCGAAACCCGCGGTTACGACAATGTCGCGCAAGGCTGGAACGAAGCCGCCGAGGACGAGATCGCGCTGGCCAAACTGACCGGGCTGTCGCCCTACCTGGCGTTCATGCTGCCCGACCTGCTGCCCCGCTACGAACGGTATTTCGACTTCCTGCAGGCCCGCGAAAGCGAGCGCGACGAGTGGAAGGCGGCGCTGCGCTGGTTCGTCGGCAAGATCCGGCTGCACTCCGGTGGGCGGCGCCCGGTCATCAAAAGCTGCGCCCACATGGCCCGGGTCCGGATGCTGCTCGACGTCTTCCCGGACGCGAAATTCGTTCACATACACCGTAATCCGTTCACCGTCGCCGCTTCTACCATCCACATGCGCAAGCAGACCGATTGGGAGAATTTCCTGCAGGTGCCCGAGGTGTCCTTCGTGGAGAACCTGCCGACGCAGGTGATCGTCGTCGGGCAACTGTTGTTCGAGCGCTTCTTCGAAGATCGCGCGCTGATCCCACCCGAGAACTACATCGAGGTGGCCTACCCCGACCTGTGCGCGCGTCCGCGCGAGGTGCTCGACGGCATCTACCGGCACCTCGACATCCCGCAGGGTGATCGTTACGACGCCACGATCGGCGGCTATCTGAACGGACTCAAGGGATACCGCACCAATCGGCTCAGTGTCGACGACGAACTTGCCGACCTGGTGCGCGAGCACTGGAAGTTCGTCTTCGACGAGTACGGCTACTCGCTGGATCATCGGTCATGACGTTCCACGAGTTCGTCGAAGAGCACCTGCACTCCAGCACGCACCTGTCCCGGCGTCATGTCCACCCCAAGCTGCTGTACATGTTCGAATTGGCTGGAATGGATGCGGTTTTCACGCGTGCCGAAGGTGCCTATCTGTGGACCGAGGACAACCGCCGATACCTCGACCTGCTCAGCGGTGGGGGAGTGCACTTCATCGGCCGCAACCACCCCAAGGTCCGTTCGGCGTTGCGCGACGTCCTGGACATGAACTTGCCCAACCTGTCGGTGGCCAACGCCTCGGTGCTCGGCGGCCTGCTGGCCGAGCGGCTGATCGCGCTGGCCGGCCCACAATTCCAGAAGGTGGTGTTCGCCAACTCCGGCACCGAGGCCACCGAGATCTGCGTCCGGTTCACCCGGCAGGCCACCGGGCGTCGTCGTTATCTGTACCTGGACGGGGCATTTCACGGACGCACCTACGCCGCGATATCGATGTGCGGCTTCGACGAGATGAAGGTCACCGCCGACCCGCTGATGCCGACCTGTACGCCGGTGCCGCGCAACGACATCGACGCCTTGCGCCGCGAACTGTCCTACGGGGATGTCGCGGCGTTCGTCGTCGAGCCTGTTCAGGGGATGACGTGCGAAGTGGTGTCGGCCGAATATCTGCAAGAGGCGCAACGGCTTTGCGCGCAGCACGGTACGGCGTTGGTCATCGACGAGGTGCAAACCGGACTCGGACGGCTCGGTACCTGGTTCGGCTGCCACGGCGCAGGGGTTCAACCGGACATGCTGACCGTCAGCAAAGCGCTCTCTGGTGGCCAGGCGCCGGTCAGTGCGGTGCTGCTGACCCAGGACATCTACGACCGCGTCTACGCCGCCTTCAAATCCGGCCCGATCTACCTGTCGACGTTCGCCGAGAACAACCTGGCGATGGCCGCCGGCCTGGCCACCCTCGACGTGCTCGAAGAACTCGACGCGCCGACCCGCGCCCAGGCCCTGTCGGACAAATTCCACAGGGGCCTACAGGATCTGGCCGCCCGGTACGACGTGATCGACCGCGTCACCGGGCAGGGTCTGATCATCGGCGTGGTGTTCAAGACATCGGCCAACCTCGCACTGCGCATGCAGCAGACCCTGATGGGCATCGGCGATCCGGGCGCATTCGCTGCCGCGGTGCACATCGACCTGCACCGGCGCGGAATCCTGGTCCAGATACCGGGATTCAACCTCAACATGATCAAACTGCTGCCGCCGGTCACCCTCGAAGACGACGACGTGGCCTGGTTCCTGAGCGCGTTCGAGGAAGTGCTCTCCGCGTACCGCCGGCCCATATCTGGCCCGGTGGTCGGAATGGCCGGCGGTGTAGCTCGGCATGTGCTCAACGAAGCGAAGACGAAGCTCGAGGCACGCCGTCCCGTCCCGGACACAGCCAAACGCGCACGCGTGCAGGAATATTCAGACTACAACCGTGCGCTGGCGCTCGACTGCGATGTCTGCGTGGTAGGTTCCGGGCCGGCGGGCACTGTGCTCGCGCACCGACTCGCCGACGAAGGACTCGACGTCGTCGTGCTGGAGGCCGGCGCGGCCATGCGTCAGCGCGACCGGGGCGTCGAGGCCGGGGAGACCTTCGCCCGCTGGTTCTGGGACGGCGGGATGCGCACTACGCGGGGCAACGTGGTGATACCCACCCTGCAGGCTCGGTGTCTGGGTGGCGGGTCGGTGATCAATTCTGGGATCTGTATGAGGGCCCCGGACTTCGTGTTTCAGAGGTGGGCGGGCGAGCACGGCGTCGACGGGATCACACCGGAAGAAATGGCGCGTCACTACGACGCCGTGGAGGGGTTCCTCGGAGTGCGTCCGGTGCAACCGCAGGTGCAGGGCCGGCGCAACGATCTGTTCCGTGCCGGCGCCGAAGCGCTCGGCTATCAGGTCGAACCGTTGCGGCGCAACGAGCACGATTGTCGCGGCTCGGGGCAGTGCATCACCGGATGCCCGTCAGGGGCCAAGCAGTCGATGGACCGGCGCGGGATACCCGAACTGCTGCGGGCCGGTGGTCGCGTCTACACCTGCGTACAGGTGGATCGTCTGCTGCGGCAGGGCAATCGAGTGCATGGTCTGCGCGGTGCGGTCGTCGACCCGATCACCGGCCGGCGCACCCATCGGGTGCGCGTGAACGCCCGATGCACGGTGCTGGCCGCCGGTGCGTTGGCGTCCCCGCAGATCCTGCAGCGCAGCGGTCACGACGCGGACCTGGTGGGGCGCAACGTGCGGATGCATCCCGGTGTGATTGTGATGGGCGCGTTCGACGAGGAGGTCGCACCGTGGACCGGCGCGACCCAGGGTTACCACGTCACCGGATTCCTCGAGGAGGGCATCAAACTCGAGTCGATCTGGGCCACTCCGTCGGTGCTGGGCATGCTGCACCCGGGAACCGGCGAGGAGTTCGTGCGCTCACTGGCCGACTACGAACACGTCGCCACCTGGACGGTGTGGGTGAGCGGCCAGGACTCGGTCGGACGGGTGCGGGCCCGGCCGGGCGGCGCGACCAGCCTGCGCTATGACGTCGGTGCCGGTGACGTGCGCCGCATTCAGGAAGGCGCGGCGCGACTGGCCGAGATGTTCCAAACCGCGGGTGCGCGCACCGTCGTACCCGGCATCCACGGCCTCGAACCCCGCTACGGCGCAGCCGAAGCCGCAGCCGCGATCCGGTCGGCGCGCCTGTCGCCCAACGACTTTCGCCTGGTGGCCAACCACGTGTTCGGGACCACCCCGATGGGTGCGGACCCGCGACGGTACGTCACGGACTCCTGGGGCGCGGTGTACGGACTCGACGACATCTACGTGTGCGACACCGGTCTGTTCCCGTCCAGCCCGATGGCCAACCCGATGCTCACCGCGATGGCGCTGGCCGACCGCCAGGCCGAGACGCTGGCCGAGCGGTACCGCTAATGCATCGAGAGGTTATACCTTGTCCGCACTGATCGCGTTTCCCCGGCAGCTACGGATCGGCGCCGGGTCGATCAACGAGATCGCCGACGTGCTCACCGGCCTGGAGCTGAAACGCCCTCTGCTGGTGACGGATTCGTTCCTGACCCACACCGGTGCCGCGCAACGAGTGCTCGACCTGCTGCGTGTGGCGGGCATAGCGGCCGCGCTCTTCGACCGCACCGTCCCGGATCCCACCACCGCCTCCCTGGAGGACGGGGTACGGGCAGTGCGCGACCACAACGCCGACTGTGTCATCGGCTTCGGCGGCGGCAGCCCGATGGACTCCGCGAAAGCCCTTGCAGTGCTGGCACATCAGGGCGGACCTATGCGCAATTTCAAGGCGCCCAACAGCTACGCAGGCCCGGCGCTGCCCGTCATCGCGATTCCGACTACCGCGGGAAGCGGTTCGGAGGCAACGCAATTCACTGTGATCAGCGACAGCGACACCCACGAGAAGATGCTGTGCCCCGGTGTGTCGTTCCTGCCGGTCGCGGCGATCGTCGACTTCGAACTGACTCTGTCGATGCCGCCGAGGCTGACCGCCGACACCGGTGTCGACGCGCTGACCCACGCGGTCGAGGCGTACGTGAGCCGCAAAGCCAATCCCGTCAGCGACGGCCTTGCGCTGTCGGCCATCCGGCTCATCTCCGGCAACCTCAACCGGGTTTACCGCGCCGGCTCCGACTCGCAGGCGCGTGAGGCCATGATGCTGGCCGCCACGCAAGCCGGGCTGGCCTTCTCCAACTCCAGCGTCGCGCTGGTGCACGGCATGAGCCGCCCGATCGGCGCGCATTTCCAGGTAGCCCACGGCTTGTCGAACGCCATGCTGTTTCCGGCGGTCACCGAGTTCTCCGTCACCGGCGCCGAGTCGCGGTATGCCGACTGCGCCCGTGCCTTTGGAGCAGCAGACGCTCACGTCGCCGATGCGGTGGCCGCTCAAGCTCTGGTGCAGGCGCTGGCCGAGTTGTGTGCCGAACTGGAAGTTCCCACACCGCGCTCCTACGGCATCGACCGTCAGGCGTGGGAGTCGTTGACTCCGTTGATGGCTCAGCAAGCGCTGGCGTCCGGTTCGCCGGCCAACAATCCGGTCGTCCCCACCGGCCAACAAATCGAGGAGATCTACGCCCGGGTGTACGGCTGAGTTGTCACCCCGACGCGACCACCCCGCCGCCGGCTCACGGTCCAACGGGCGTCTCACCCCGGGCCTGGAACTCCGCGGGCAGGTTGTCCGCCACGTCCCAGGTCGCGGCCAGACGTCCGAAGCCGACGGCGATCGCACAGTGCAAACCCAGCTCGACCAGTTCGTCTTCGCTGAAGTGCCCGCGCAAGTCCTCGTACACCGCCTCGTCGATGGCCAGATGGTTGGTGGCGAACAGGTCGGCGAAGCGCAGCGCACTGCGCTCGGCGTCCGTCAGGTCCGGCGCCTCAGTGGGGCGTTCCAGCGAGCACACCAGGTCTTCGGTCAAGCCGTCATCGACGGCGGTCTGGTAGCGCACCGACATGCAGCTGCGGCATTGGTTGTGGAATGCGATGCGCAGCCGGACCAGTTCGACCAGACGCGGCGGCAACGTGCCGGTCTCCTTGAGCTTGGCCGTCACTCCGCCGAAGGCCACTGACACCTCCGGCAGGCGCATCATGATGGCCGCCACCCCGAGGTTGATGCGATCCCCTTGTCCCAGTTCGATTCTCGACACCTCAGCGAACGCATCCGACGGCTCGACACGCGTCATGTCAGTCCCCGTCGCTGGGCTCGGTGAGTTCGGGGGCCTGTTCGCGGGTGGCCATGCCGCCCTCGCGACCGTGATCGGCCGGGCCGGGTCGACCGCCCTTCGGTTCGTCCTGCTCGACGTCGCGCTCGTCGTTCTTCTTGCTCAATGTGCCCCTCCCGGTGTCGATGTCGACCAGTTCCACGGTGAATTGTGCCCCGCTGGCGAGTCAAATGCTGCGGGACTGGTTCGACCCGCAGTCGGCAGGACCCACCGTCAGCTGGACCGCCACTTGATGCCGCATCCGATCGACGGCCGTTGGTTCGGGTCCGCCGGTCGTCCGGCGAGAACGGCGTCGACGGCCGCCCGCACGTCGGCGCCCGTCACGGGCCGGTCGTCCTTGGGCCGGGAGTCGTCGAGCTGGCCGCGGTACACGAGTCGGCGCTCACCGTCGAAGACGAAGGTGTCCGGCGTGCAGGCCGCGGAGAAGGCGCGGGCGACGTCCTGGGTTTCGTCGTAGAGGTACGGGAAAGTCCAGCCGTGCCTGCGGGCCTCGGTGACCATCTGTTCGGGTCCGTCCTGCGGATACGTGACGACGTCGTTGCTGGAGATGCCGACCATCGCGACACCCTGCCCGGCCAGGTCCCGACCCAGCGCGGCCAGCCCGGCCGCGACGTGCTGGACGTAGGGGCAGTGGTTGCAGATGAAGGTGACGACCAACGCGGGGCCGGCCAGGTCCTCGAGGCTGACCGTCGCACCGGTCGCCGGGTCGGGCAGCGTGAAGGACGGGGCGGGGGTACCGAGGGCGAGCATTGCCGATTCGATGGCCATGCGGGCCAGGTTACGTCGTCAGCGCGGGACGATCCTGATGCGGATGGGGCCGCGCCAGGTGGCATCCGGGTCAAGCGCGGTGCCGCGCTGCGTGATCTGCACGTCGCCGGACCTGGCGAGTTCCCGAGCCACATCGCGAGCGTCGTCCATCAGCTCGCGCCAGTTGTCGTCGCCGACGGCCCGGGCGGCATCGGAGGGACAGATGCTGCTGTGCGGACCGCGGTGCGCAGCCAGGGCGAGGATCGTGGATTTCAGTCGCTGCCGGGTCGGCCCGTCGTTGGTCACCAGGTGCGGTCTTTCCCGATCCGGTCGGCAAGCGCGTCGCCCACGGCGCCGGCGCCCAGCGCATTCGGATGCAGGGGTGCGGCAAGGTGAGCCAGCACGAAGCCCTCGAAATATCTGTCGTCGGGTGCGGCGCACATGTCGTGGCCGACCGAGACCGGCCGCGTATCGAAGAACTCGACGTTCTTCCTGGTGGCCAAAATCCGCTGCTGGTCGTCGATCTCGCCGACTTTGGCTTGAAAGTAGTCGGCATCAACGGGGTTGATGGGTTGCTCGGCGAAGCAGCCGCCGGGCCGGATGTAGGTTCCGTACCCGACCAGCACGATCCTGGCCCGCGGAGCGCGTGCCCGCACGGCGTCGATCATGGCGTCCCACGATGGAACCTGCTCGCGGATCGCCGTACTGAACCGGTCCGTTCCCCCGGCAGCGAAGGTGTCGAAGCACGGTGGCTCGGACAGCGAACTGCGACGGCACTTCGACGCGCTGCTTGCCAGACCGACGTCGTTGCCGCCGATCGTGATCGTGATCAACTCGGTGTCGGGGGCTACCGCGTCGATCTGTGCGGGCACGGCGCCGCCGCTGGTCTGTTGGGCCCGCTCGGTGATGTCGGCGGTGGTGGCGCCGCTGCAGGTGACGTCGGTGAAGGTGGTGGCGCCGAGTTGGCGGGCCAACACCGCGGGGTAGTCGTTGGTCGACTTGAAGCACCCGGGCGGACCGGCGGGATCGGGCACCATCGGCGCGGCCGCCGCCGAGTCGCCGAGCGCTACGTACCTGGGGCCCTTGGGGGCGGCTTTGGGAACGGTCGGCGCCGGCGCCGTGCAAGCGGCCAACGCCGAGAACACCAACACCGCAGCGCCCCACGCCCAGCGGTTCTTCTGCCTCATGTCCCCAGCCAGGGTAACCAACCGCAGCTGGGGCAGGGTTTCGCTACGTCTTGCTGTTGCGTTCCACCCACTGGCTGAGTGCATCCTCCAGCGCGGCCGAGTGGCTCACTCCGGCGGCGTCGGCGGCCTGCTCGAATCGCTCGACCAAATCGGTCGGGATCGAGGCGCTCACCTTGGAGCGCTCCGGCTTCGGCTTCGGCGGCTGCTCGGCCTGCACATGCTTGGCGGCCGTCGCGTCCATGGTTTCCCGCAGCGCGGGAATTTCCCGGAGCAGCCGGTCGAGGTCGTCGCGCTCGATGCGCAGCACCTCGGCGGGCCCGATGGTGGTGACCGTCGCGGAACGCAGTTTGCCGCGGCGCAACGCCGACTCGCCGATCACCTCACCCGGTCCGACCACCGCGACCCGGTCTTGGCCCACGTAGACGCCGGCCTCGCCGCTGAGCAGGATGAAGCACGCGTCCGACGGAGTTTGCTCGCGAATCAGCGGCCACGGCGAGGACTGCGCCGTGTGGTGGGCCGTGCCGACCAGACGTTCCAGTTCGCTGTCCGAGAACTTTTCGAACGCGGCGAACTCGCGCAACCGACGGGCGTCGGTGCGGACCCGGCGGGCTTCTTCCTCTTGCTCTTTGGCATCCACCTTCATGGGGGACTCCTGATCTGCGATGTGAACCCTGACATCGAGGAGCCTACGACGAAAACACGGGGGTCCGGCAAGTAAATGCTGCCCGGGCTCCGCAGGCGGTCGTGAAACCCTGGCGTTGAGCGTGAAACCCTGGCGTTGAGCGTGAAATCCTGGCGTTGAGCGTGAAATCCTGGCGTTGAGGGGGTAACCAGGGCGGAATTTCCGACGATTTCCCGCCCAGGCTTCACTCCGAACGCCCAGGCTTCACTCCGAACGCCCAGGCTTCACTCCGAACGCCCAGGCTTCACTCCGAACGCCCAGGCTTCACTCCGAACGCCCTAGGGCTGACGTCGCGTGATCCGACGGCACCCACGCCGTCAGTAACCCCGACAACCCGATCCGCGTCTCGCGACCGGTGCCCTCAGTCCGGCGGGGTGGGCGTCATCGACCCGATGAAGTAGGTCTCGCGCCCGGTCGGGTAACCACCGCCATTGGTGGCGATGTGAACGTGGTCGTAGTGATTCGCGGTCTCGTTGCCCAGGTCAGCTGTCCAGCTGCCGGTCCGGATGCCCATGTAGATCTTCTGCCGCCAGATCACGTGATCGATGCCCCAGCGTTTGGCATTGGCCAGGGCCAGGCCGGCGATCTGGTTGCCCAGCGCGATGCCCGCCTCGCTGCCGTGGTCAGGAATCATCACGTCGATCGCCAGGCCGCTGGGGTGCCACCGCAGCGCATCTTGTCGGTATCCGCCGATCGTCGATATCTCGGGGAACAGCACGCCTATGGCGCGCGCCGCCCAGATGGTTTTGATCTGCAGCCCCTGCTCCGGCGCCACCCCGGCCGGCAGCGCGACCTGGAAGTCCTGGGCGGCGACGGGTGCGTTCCCGGTCAGCATCGCAGCCTCCTCGGCGGTGGCGACGTGCGGCGCCCCGGCCGGTGGCGCGGTGGGTTGGCTGGTGGGTGCGGCTGCCGAAGCCGAAGCCGACGGTGTCTCGGCGCAGCACTGCGTCTTCGGCTTGGTGTCCTGGGCGTAGATCATCCCGCCGGCGACGACCAGCGAGACCGCGATCGCCAGCCAGCGGCCGTAGCCGTTGCCTGACGTGCTCTTGCCCACCTAGAGCACTCTAGTGTCGTGTGGGGCGCAAGTGGCAGATCTTGGTGATCTTGTTATGTGCGGCCCGGCAGCTTCATCACGGTGCGCACGATGGGCAGCAGCGCCTTCTGCCACAGCGTCGAGGGAACCCCGAACGGCGGATCGAGGTTGAACACCCGCGCGGTGGCGATCGTCTGCGACTCGGTGTATTTCAGCAGTCCTTCGGCGGCGTGCCGGCGCCCGACGCCGGAAATGCCCATCCCACCCATCGGGGCGCTGAGGCTGCCCCACGCGAACGCGTAACCCTCGTTGACGTTCACCGTCCCGGACCGCAACCGGGCCGCGATCTCCTCGCCTTCTGCGGACGAGGCGGCCCACACGCTGGCGTTGAGACCGTAGGAGGTGTCGTTGGCTTTCTCGACGGCTTCGTCCACGTCGGCCACCGGGTAGATCGAGACCAGCGGACCGAACGTCTCGTCACGCGCACAATCCATTTCCGGTGTGACATCGGTGAGCACGGTCGGTTCGTAGAACAGCGGCCCGATGTCCGGGCGGGCCTTTGCGCCGGCAACCACCTTGGCGCCCTTGGCCGTTGCATCGTCCACGTGACCGGACACAGCCTTGAGCTGATCCTCGGAGATCAAACTGCCCATGTCGACGGAGAAGTCATAGGAGGTGCCCAGCTTCATGTTGCGCACCGCCTCACCGAACTTGCGGGTGAACTCGTCGGCGATGTCCTTTTCGACATAGATCCGCTCGATGGAGATGCACAGCTGTCCAGCGTTCGAGAAGCACGCCCGGATGGCGGCCTTGGTCGCCTTTCTCAGATTGGCGCCCCGCGTCACGATCATCGCGTTCTTGCCGCCGAGCTCGGCGGAGAACCCGATCAGCCGACGACCGGCCTGCTCGGCGAGGTGGCTGCCGGTTTCCGACGAGCCGGTGAACATCAGATAGTCGCAGTTCTCGGTGATAGCGGTGCCCACGACCGACCCCGGCCCGGGCACGATCGCGTACAGCGCCCGAGGCAGACCGGCTCGGTACAGCAGCTCCGCGCAGGCCAGCGCGCAGTACGGCGTCTGACTGTCGGGCTTGAGCACCACCGCGTTGCCGGCGAGCAGCGCGGGCACCGAGTCCGAGGCGGTGAGCGTCATCGGGTAATTCCACGGCGAGATCACCCCGACCACGCCCTTGGGCTGGTAACCCACTGTGGCCTTGCCGATCGCCGGCAGCAGCGCCTGCACCCTGCGGGGTTTGAGCAGGTCGGCGCTGACCCGGACGTAGTAGTTGGCGTTGGCCATCAGGTCGACGATCTCCTCCTGCGCCGCCCAGCGGGCCTTGCCCGCCTCGGCCTGCAGCAGGTCCATCAGGAACTCGCGGTTCTCGATCACCAGGTCGCGGTAGCGGCGAACCACCTCGATCCGTTCGGAAACCGGACGCTTTGCCCAATCCGCTTGTGCGGCACGGGCTTTGGTGAATGCCGCCTCGACGTCGGCCGCGGTCCCGATCGGGATCGTGGTGAGCGGCTTGCCGGTGAAGACCTCGTCGATGGTTCTGGTCGGGCGTTCGGTGAAGCCGTCGATCGCGACGAGCTGACGCAAGCGGTCGAAGACCTCGGCTGACGGTGCAGGCATTATCGCTACCTCTCGAATGCGCTCGAGGATCATCTCCTCAACTTGTAGCCGCTATGCGCTGAGCGATCTCCCCGTAACGTTCGAAACGCTCGGGGTCGCCCAGCGCGTTGTACAGCACGATCCGGCTGGCGACTCCCTGGTACTTGCCAAGAAGTGCGTCGGCCAAACCATCCCACGTCGACTCGGTGGCGAAGACAGCGATGTGCTCGTCGGTGATCTCCTCGGCCATCCCGGCGAGGTCGCCGGCTTTCTGCTTCGCCCGCAAGCGCGCGGTGGTGCCCTCGAAGCCGGCCTCGTCCAGGATGAAGGCGTAGTTGGGCGTGCTCGCGTAGAAGCCGAGGCTGGCGCGCACCAGTTCGCGCTCGTTGCGGCGTTCCTCTTCGGTGTCGCCGACGATGGTCATGACCGGCACGATCACCGCCACGTCCGACGGCGTGCGCCGCGCTTTGGCCGCGCCGGCCGCGATATTGGGCACCACGTGACGCGCGAGGTATCCGGGTTCGCCGAGCGGATGGACATGGACTCCGTCGGCGACCTCGCCGGCCATTCGCAGCATCCACGGGTTCACCGCCGCCACGTCGACTTTGGGATCGGGTGCGTCGATAGGACCCGCGGACCACTGCGGGGTGATGAAGTCCAGGTCGTAGAACTCGCCGTGATGATCGAGGGTCCCGGTCCGGAACGCGGTGAAACAGGCCTTGACGGCGAGCACGTAGTCCCGCAGTCGGGGACCGGGACGATCGAACGGCATCCCGTAGCGCCGCACGACGTGGGTGCGCACCTGGGTGCCCAGACCGAGCCGGAAGTTCCCGCCGGTGGCCTCCTGCAGCTCCCATGCCGTCGCGGCGGTGACGAACGGGCTGCGGGGGAACGCGACCGCGACCCCGGTCGACAGTTCGAGGCCGGGCGCGGTTTGCGCGGCCACCGCGGCGTTCAGATAGGCGGTCCGGCCCGTTTCGGTGAACAACAGGCCGCTGAAGCCGGCCGCCTGCGCGCGTCGGGCCACATCGCCGATCCGCGCCAACGGCTGCGGAATGGTCATCACGTCGACCTGCACGGTCGAACCGTACATCGCCGCTGAACGGCCGTGGCCGCTCTGCACGCGTCGAATTGGACCGATAAGGTCGAAACGTGTGTGGAGCCACCGGGGAGGTGCGACTCGACGGCCGGGTGCCCGACGTGGCGGCGGTCGCGGCGATGGCCGACGTGATGTCACCGCGCGGTCCGGACGCCGCGGGCGCCTGGTCACAAGGTCGGGTGGCCCTGGGTCATCGTCGCCTCAAGATCATCGACCTGACCGAGGCCGGGGCCCAGCCCATGGTCGACGCCGACCTGGGCCTGACCATCGTCTGGAACGGCTGCATCTACAACTACCAGGACCTGCGCCGCGAGCTGGAGGGCCAGGGCTACCGGTTCTTCTCGCACAGCGACACCGAAGTGCTGCTCAAGGCGTACCACCGTTGGGGTGACGACTTCGTCTCCCACCTGCACGGGATGTTCGCGTTCGCCATCGTCGAACGGGACAGCGGCCGGGTGCTGC
This sequence comes from Mycobacterium sp. NGS22, assembly GCF_059813095.1. Taxonomy (NCBI): domain Bacteria; kingdom Bacillati; phylum Actinomycetota; class Actinomycetes; order Mycobacteriales; family Mycobacteriaceae; genus Mycobacterium; species Mycobacterium sp. NGS22. The sequence continues at coordinate 190,733 of NZ_JCALDY010000004.1, read as the reverse complement.
TGGGTCGCGATCGGCTCGGCATCAAACCGCTGTACCTCAGCGAGGACAGCCACCGGATCCGGTTCGCCTCGACCCTGCCGGCGTTACTGGCCGGGGGTGGCGTGGACACCCGGATCGACCACGTCGCGCTGCACCACTACATGACGTTCCACTCCGTCGTCCCGGCGCCGCTGACGATCCTGCGGGGAGTGCGCAAGATCCCGCCGGGCTCGCTGCTGGCCATCGAACCCGACGGCCGGCGCGTCGCCACCACCTACTGGGTGCCCGATTTCACCCGCCACGCCGAGCGCGCCGACTGGTCGGAGAACGACTGGGAAGACGCCGTCCTCGCCGCGCTGCGTACCGCGGTCAAGCGCCGACTCGTCGCGGACGTCTCGGTCGGCTGCCTGCTCTCCGGTGGTGTGGACTCCAGCCTGATCGTCGGGCTGCTCGCCGAGGCGGGCCAGCACGGGCTCGCGACGTTTTCCATCGGCTTCGAGTCGGTGGGCGGCGTCGAGGGCGACGAATTCCGGTATTCCGACATCATCGCGGACCGCTTCGGTACCGATCATCACCAGATCCGGATCGGGACCGACCGGATGCTGCCGGCGCTCGACGACGCGATCGGGGCGATGAGCGAGCCGATGGTCAGCCACGACTGTGTCGCCTTCTATCTGCTCAGCCAGGAAGTGTCCCGGCACGTGAAGGTCGTGCAGTCGGGCCAGGGTGCCGACGAGGTGTTCGCGGGCTATCACTGGTATCCGCCGATGGGCGCGCCGGAAGCGGGCAGCCTGCAAGGTTCGGTCGCGGCGTACCGCAGCGCCTTCTTCGACCGGGACGTGACCGGTCTCGCGGGTTTGGTGGCACCGGAGCACATCGCACCCGGCGATCCCAGCGAGCGATTCGTCAGCGAACATTTCGCGCGCGCCAATGCCGAGACCGGTATCGACCGGGCGTTGCGTCTCGATACGACGGTCATGCTGGTGGACGACCCGGTGAAGCGGGTGGACAACATGACCATGGCCTGGGGTCTGGAAGGACGGGTGCCCTTCCTCGACCACGAATTGGTGGAACTCGCCGCGACCTGTCCGCCGGAGTTGAAGATCGCCCACGAAGGCAAAGGTGTCCTCAAACAGGCTGCGCGCCGGGTCATTCCCGCCGAGGTCATCGACCGCCCCAAGGGATACTTCCCGGTTCCGGCCCTGACCCATCTGGAGGGGCCCTATCTGGACATGGTCCGTGACGCGCTGTACGCGCCGGTTGCCAAGGAGCGCGGGCTGTTTCGCGCCGACGCCGTCGAGGCTCTGCTGGCCAATCCCAACCGCAGGTTGACTCCGTTGCGCGGCAACGAACTCTGGCAGATCGCCCTGTTGGAGATGTGGTTGCAGAAGCACGGCGTCACCGGGACCGCGGAATGAGCGAGTTCGACCCGTCGGAGGACAACCCGGAGGCGATCACCCTCGCGCTGCACAATGCCGCACCACCGGAGTTCGCAGAGCTGATGTCGCACGATGTGGAACTCGAATTAGGCTGGGGCCGGCTGATTTTCGGGCAGACATTCGCCGACGCCGACACATTGGCCGAAACGCTGCGCCGGGAGGCGCCCGGCCGTCGCGACATCTGCATCTATGCGCGCGAGTCCCATGTGGTGGTGGCCAAGGCTCCCGCTGAACTGTTCATCGACCCCAGCCACACCTACCGGCTGCGCTTCGCCGAACTGAGCGACGAGGAGCCGCCCACTCCACCTCCGTATGTCACGGTGCGCACCCTGAGCGATGTGGGCGACGCCGACGCGATGAACCGCGTCTACGTCCGGTGCGGAATGGTCCCCGCGCCGGTCGAGACGATCTGGCAGAACCATCTAGGGGTCGAGGCGTTGACCTATCTGCTGGCGGTACGCAACGAGGACGGTGCGGTGGTGGGCACCGTCACCGGAGTCGACCACGAAGTGCTGTTCTCCGATCCCGAACACGGATCGAGTCTGTGGAGTCTGGCGGTGGATCCCGCCGCCGCGCTGCCCGGACTGGGCGCGGCCCTGACCCGGGCGCTGGCCGAGCACTTCCGGGCCAAGGGCCGTGCCTACATGGATCTGTCCGTCGCGCACGACAACGCCGCTGCCACCGCCCTGTACGAGAAACTGGGTTTTCGGCGGGTCCCGGTGCTGGCGATCAAGCGCAAGAACGCGATCAACGAACCGCTGTTCACCCCGTCGCCCGAGACCGTCGACGACCTCAACCCCTATGCCAGGATCATCGCCGACGAGGCTCTGCGCCGCGGTATCTGGGTGGAGGTCCTGGACGCCGAGACCGGCGAGATCCGGCTCTCGCACGGCGGTCGCAGTATCGTCACCAGGGAGTCGCTGTCGGAGTTCACGTCGGCTGTCGCGATGTGCCGGTGCGACGACAAGCGGCTGACCCGCCGGCTGGTTTCCGAGGTCGGCATCACCGTACCGCGTGCCCGGCTGGCCACCTTCGACGACGCGGACTACGCGTTCTTGACCGAGGTCGGGGAGGTCGTCGTCAAGCCCACCCGCGGCGAGCAGGGCAAGGGCATCACCGTGGGCATCACCGCCGAACGCGGGCCCGGTGAGCTTGCCGCCGCCCTCGCGCGGGCGCGGGAACAGTACCGGGAGGTGCTGATCGAACAGCGGGTGCCGGGCAACGACCTACGATTGGTGGTGATCGACGGCCGGGTCGTCGCCGCGGCCCTGCGGGTGCCGCCGGAAGTCATCGGCACCGGCGACCACACCATCCGGGATCTGATCGGTGCCGAGAGCCGGCGGCGCTCGGCGTCCACCGGCGGCGAATCCCGCATCCCCCTCGACGACCTCACCGAGGCCACCGTCGCCGAATCGGGTTGGTCGCTCGACGACGTGCTTCCCGAAGGGATCCGTTTGCGGGTTCGCCACACCGCCAACCTGCATCAGGGCGGGACGATCCACGACGTCACCGCGCAGGTGAACCCGGAACTGTGTCGGGTGGCCGTGTCGGCCGCCGAGGCGATCGGCATCCCGGTGACCGGCATCGACTTGCTGGTACCCGACGTCGCCGGCGACGAGTACGCGTTCATCGAAGCCAACGAGCGACCGGGGCTGGCCAACCACGAACCACAGCCCACCGCCGCGGCTTTCGTCGACTTCCTGTTTCCCGGGCGGCCGGGCCAACCACCAGCCTGGACTCCGGAGGAGTCACCGGCGTCGTGACGCCTACCGGCTGACGTGGCCGGCGGCAGGCTGTTTGAGGTCGGACAGCCGTACCAGCACAGCCAACACGACCGCCACCAGAAGCAGCGCGGCGACATCGCCCCACAGGTGTCCCATTCGATGGTGGCCGCCGAAGGACTCGACCGCCATGATCGCCGCGTGCACAGCGCTGGACCAGATCGCAAACCAGATCAGGCTGAGGTGCTGCTGCGGGCTGCGGGCCGCATTGATCAAGAACACGCCCAGGGTCGCGTACACCCCGACGATCATCATGAAGTAGTCGGAGTGGTGGGGCGGTCCGGGATGCCAGGCCCAACCCGACGGCCAGACCACGGCCAAGGGATAGACGAGAAGCATTACCGAGCCGAAGATTACGAGTGCCAGTTGCAAAGATCGGTAGGGCTTGGGCATGACGGGCATGGTGCGCTCCAATCGTCGACGGCGTGTCGATTATCCGCCCGAGTGGCCGGTTCTGGATATCGAATGCCGATCCGGTACGCGCAAGAATTCCGCAAGAAATCCGCGAAGCGACGGCAAGCGCTGCGCCGCAAGCTATGTGGCAACCGGGGTTTTGGAGTCCCGAAGAACAGGTTGCCGGTGTTATCTTGTCGACGCTGGTCCGTGCACACCAAGACGGTCCGCGCTCGCTGGTCTAGCCGTTGACCCATCGCTAGGTGGTTAGGAGAACGAGTGAGTATCAATCCGTTCGACGACGACAGTGGTCGCTTTGTCGTGTTGGTCAACGACGAAGAGCAGCACAGCCTTTGGCCGGTCTTCGCCGATGTTCCGGCTGGGTGGCGGGTGGTGTACGGCGAAGCGGATCGAGCCGCTTGCCTGGACTACATCGACCGGAACTGGACCGACATCCGGCCCAAGAGCCTGCGCGAGAGGTTGGCGCAGGGCACGGGCTTCTGAGTTGCGGGCCGTCGGGAACTTGGCGGCGAGATGACAACGCTTGACGGCAAACTCGACACCGGGGGACCACCGCGGTCCGACGAGGAAGCCGCGAAAATCGTGCAGCTGCTGACCGACATCTTCACCCAGGTGCTCGGTGCCGAGCGGGTCGGTATCGACGAATCGTTCTTCGACTTGGGTGGGGACTCGCTGTCGGCGATGCGGGTGATCGTCGCGGCCAATGCGGCCTGCAACGCCGATCTGCGGGTCGGTGCGCTCTTCGATGCGCCGACCATCTCCCAGCTGGCGTCACGGATCGTCGGTGACTCCGGTGTGCTCAAGCCGTTGCGGGCCGTCCCGCGGCCGGCGATCGTGCCGTTGTCGTATGCGCAGAGCAGGTTGTGGTTCATCGACCAGTTGCAGGGGGCCTCGCCGGTCTACAACCGGGCCGTCGCGTTGCGACTGCTCGGCCACCTCGACACCGACGCGCTGGGTGCGGGCTTGATCGACACCGTGCGGCGCCATGAGGCGCTGCGTACGGTGTTCGCCGCGGTCGACGGCGTGCCCCGGCAGGTGGTCGTACCCGCAGCGCGCGCCGACTTCGGTTGGCAGATCGTTTGCGCCGCTGGGTGGGCACCGGACCAACTGGAACAGGCCATCGGGGAGACGGCGCGTTACAGTTTCGATCTGGCAGCGGTGATACCCATTCGCGCAACGCTATTCGCGCTCTCTGAGCGGGAACACGTGCTGGTCGTCGTGGTGCACCACATCGCCGGCGACGGTTGGTCGATCGGCGTGCTGGCCGGCGACATCATCACCGCATACCTGAGCCGATGCGCGGGCCAGGCGCCGGACTGGGCCGAATTGCCCGTGCAGTACATCGATTACACGCTGTGGCAACGGGAGAACCTCGGCGACCTGACCGACCCGGACAGCCCGCTGGCAGCTCAGGTGGACTATTGGGCGACGGAATTGGCCGGGCTGCCGCAGCGCCTGGAGCTGCCGACCGATCGGCCGTATCCGCCGGTCGCCGATCATCACGGTGACCAGGTCGTCGTGGAATGGCCGGCCTCACTGCAACGCCGGGTTCGAGACCTCGGCCGCGCGCACAACGCGACCAGCTTCATGGTGGTCCAGGCGGCGTTGGCCGCACTGTTGTCTCGGCTCAGCGCGAGTCACGATGTGGCGGTGGGCTTCCCGATCGCGGGTCGCGGTGACCCGGCGCTCGAGGCGTTGGTGGGTTTCTTCGTCAATACACTGGTGCTGCGCGTCGACCTGAGCGGTGACCCGACTTTCACCGAGCTACTCGCGCAGGTGCGGCGGCGCAGCCTGGCCGCGTACGAGCACCAGGATGTGCCGTTCGAGGCGCTGGTCGATCGGCTCAATCCGCCTCGGTCGCGGGCACACCATCCGCTGGTCCAGGTGATGCTGGCCTGGCAGAGTAACGATCCGACCGTTGGACTGGCCGCCGGTGACCTGCAGATCACCTCCGTGCCGGTCGACACCCACACCGCCCGCATGGATCTGGCGTTGTTCCTCGTCGAGCGTGCCACGGATAGCGGCGAACCCGCCGGCGTCGGCGTGCGGGCCGAATTCCGCACCGACGTGTACGACGTCGCCACGATCGCAACGCTGATCGCGCGGTTGGCGACGGTGTTGGCAGCCGTCACAGCGCATCCCGGCCAACGGTTGTCGGCCCTGGATGTGCTGAGCACCGAGGAGTACGCGCAACTGGCGCAATGGGGCAATCGCGCGGTGCTGACCAGCGCGGCGCCCCCAGCGATATCGATTCCGGCGGCCTGGCAGCTGCAGGTCGCGAAGTCTCCGTCTGCGGTGGCGCTGACCGACGGGGCGTCCTCGTGGTCCTACTACGACGTCGACCGGGCCGCTGATCGCCTGGCCCGGTTGCTCTCCCAGCGCGGAGCGGGACCGGGGGCGTGCGTCGCGTTGCTGTTGCATCGGTCGGCGCGGGCTGTCATCGCGATGCTGGCCATCCTCAAGACCGGTGCGTCCTACCTGCCGCTGGACCCCCAATCACCCAGTAGCCGAATGGGTTTCATGATCGGTGACGCCGCACCGATCGCCGCGGTCGCCACCGCCGATCTGGCTGACCGGTTGGACCGACACCGGTTGCCGGTGACCGACCTCGACGAAGCGCTCCGGGCCGACCCCGAAACCGGCACCGCCCTGTCAGCCCCGGACCCGCACGACATCGCCTACATCATCTACACCTCGGGCACCACCGGTGTCCCGAAGGGCGTCGCCGTCAGTCACCACCACCTGACCCAACTCATCCGGTCCCCGATCGCAGGCCTGGCAGCGGAGCAGGTCTGGTCCCAATGTCATTCGTACGCCTTCGATTTCTCGGTGTGGGAGATCTGGGGCGCCCTGCTGCACGGTGGTCGACTGGTGGTGGTGCCCGAAGAGGTGGCGGGCTCACCGACCGACTTTCACGGCCTGCTGGTCTCCCAACAGGTGAACGTGCTCACCCAAACCCCTTCCGCGACAGGCATGTTGGCCACCGCCGGCCTGGAATCAACCGCGCTGCTGCTGGGTGGTGAACCGTGCCCGGCCGACGTGGTGGATCGGTGGGCGCCGGGGCGGGTGATGATCAACGCCTACGGGCCCACCGAGACAACCATTTATGCGACCTCGAGCGCGCCCTTGACCGCCGGGCGGCCCGAATCGCCACCGATCGGCTCCCCGGTGCCCGGTGCGGCGTTGTTCGTGCTCGACGAGTGGCTGCGTCCGGTGCCGCCCGGTGTGGTGGGGGAGTTGTACATAGCCGGCCACGGCGTCGCCTACGGGTATGTGGGCCGCACCGGTTTGACGGCATCGCGATTCGTGGCCTGCCCCTTCGCCGGCCCGGGAACGTCCGCGACACGTATGTACCGCACCGGTGATCTGGTGTCGTGGCGTCCTGACGGACAACTGCACTATGCCGGGCGCGTGGATGACCAGGTGAAGATCCGCGGCTACCGCGTCGAATTGGGTGAAGTGCGAAGCGTTCTGGCCGGGCTGGACGGGGTGCAGCAGGCGGCGGTCGTCGTCCGTGAGGACCGTCCGGGGGACCGGCGGTTGATCGGATACCTGACCGGGACGGCCGACCCGGCCGTGCTGCGCACCGAGTTGGCGCAGCGGCTGCCGTCCTACCTGGTGCCGGCCGCGTTGCTGTCGGTGGAGGCGTTGCCGCTGACCGTGAACGGCAAACTCGACGTCGACGCCCTGCCCGCCCCGCGCCATCGGGACAGGGGCGACTACCGTGCCCCGACAACGCCGGTCGAGGAGATCCTGACGGGCATCTACGCCCACGTGCTCGGTGTGGAGCGAGTCGGCGTGGACGACTCCTTCTTCGACCTCGGCGGTGATTCGCTGATGGCCATGCGAGTCGTCGCGGCGGTCAACGCCGCCCTAAATGCCAACCTGGCGGTGCGCACACTGTTCGACTCGCCGGCCATAGCGCAGTTGGCCGCGCGGATCATGGTGGGCGGGAATCGGTCGGGTTCGCTGGTTGCCGTCGAGCGCCCGGCAATCGTCCCATTGTCGTTCGCGCAGAACCGGTTGTGGATCATCGACCAATTCCACGGCCGCTCCGCGGTTTACAACATGCCGGTGGCGTTGCGGTTGCGTGGCGAGCTCGACATCCGGGCGTTGGGTGCGGCGCTGGCCGATCTGGTGGCCCGGCACGAAAGCCTGCGCACCATGTTCCCGTCGGTCGACGGCATCCCCCGCCAGCAGGTCGTCCCCGCCGAGCAGGTCGACCTGGGTTGGCGGGTCGTCCACACCGGCACTTGGCCGGCGGTCCGCGTGCAGCAGGCCCTGTGTGATGCCGCGCGCCGCAGCTTCGACCTGACGCACGAGACGCCTTTGCGGGCAATGCTTTTCAGCAGCAACGAGCGGGAACACCTGCTGTTGCTGACGCTGCATCACATCGCCGCCGACGGGTGGTCGGTCGGCGTGCTGGCCGCCGAGTTGGGTGCGGCGTATGCGAGCCGGTGTGCTGGGCTGGCGCCGGCGTGGCCGCAATTGCCGGTGCAATACATCGATTACACGCTGTGGCAGCGGGAGACGTTGGGAGATCTGGACGACGGTCGTAGTCGGATGGCGACGCAGTTGAGGTACTGGGAAAACGCGCTCGCCGGACTGCAGTCGCGTCTGGAGCTGCCCACCGACCGGCCGTACCCCCCGGTCGCCGATCACCAGGGCGACAAGGTGGTGGTCACCTGGCCGGCAAGTCTGCAAAGGCGGGTACGCGAGGTCGCCCACGCGCACGGCGTGACCAGTTTCATGGTGATGCAGTCGGCGCTGGCGGTGCTGCTGTCGAAGCTCAGCGGTAACCCCGAGGTGGCGGTGGGATTCCCGGTCGCCGGTCGTGGCGCCCCGGAATTGGACGGTGTGGTCGGCTTTTTCGTGAACACGCTGGTGTTGCGGGTCGATTTGGCCCAGTGTCCGACGTTCGCCGATCTGCTCGTGCAGGTGCGCCACCGCAGCCTGGCCGCCTACGAGCATCAAGACGTGCCATTCGAGCTGCTCGTCGAACGCCTTGACACCGAACGGTCGCTGACCCACCATCCCTTGGTTCAGGTCATGCTGGCCTGGCAGAACAACGTCGCGCCCGAACTCACGCTGGGTGACCTCGAGGTCACCCCCGTAGCGGTCGATACCCACACCGCGCGAATGGATCTGATGTTCTCGCTCGGTGAACGTCTCACCGACGCGGGCGCACCGGCCGGCATTGGCGGAACGTGCGAGTTCCGCACCGATGTGTTCGACGTCGCCACCATCGAGACGCTGTGCGACCGGCTGGAGGGGCTGCTGACCGAACTCACCGCGCACCCGAAACGCCGATTGTCCGCGGTGGACCTGCTTGTCGCCGACGAACAGACCCGACTGGACCGCTGGGGCAACCGCGCCGTGCTGACCCAGCCCGCACCCCCTGCGGTGTCGATCCCGGCGGCGTGGGCGGCTCGGGTCGCGCGCACCCCGGATGCGACGGCGCTCACCTGCGGGCCGCGGTCCTGGACCTACCGGGAAATCGACGAGGCATCGAACCGGTTGGCGCGCAGGCTCACCCAGCATGGCGTCGGCCCCGGCACCGGCGTGGCGCTGTTGTTCTGTCGCTGCGCCGAGGCGATCGTGGCAATGACGGCGGTGCTTAAAACCGGTGCGGCATACCTGCCGATCGACCCGGCGCTGCCGCCGGCGCGGATCGCATTCATGCTCGCCGACACCGCCCCGGTCGCGGCGGTCACGGCCAGCGACCGCGCACACCTGCTGGACGGGCACGAGCTGCCGGTGATCGACGTCACCGACCCCGAGATCCAGCAACTGCCGTGCACACCCCTGCCAGTGCCGGCGCCGAACCACATCGCCTACCTCATCTACACGTCGGGCACCACCGGTGTGCCCAAAGGCATTGCGATCACGCACCATAACGTGACGCAGCTGCTCGGCAACTCAGGTTACTTCGAGGCGTCCCCGGAGCCGTTCGCGTTCGCTGCGGCGCAGTGGCATTCGTATTCATTCGACGTGTCGGTGTGGGAGATCTGGGGCACCTTGCTGCGCGGTGGCCGACTGGTCATCGTCCCGGAGGAAGTGGCCGCCTCGCCGACAGACTTCCACGATCTGCTGGCCGCGGAGAAGGTCGACGTGCTCAGCCAAACCCCGTCGGCAGTCAGGGTCCTGCCCGCCGCGGGGCTGGAATCGACGGCATTGGTGGTCGCCGGTGAGGCATGTCCGCCCGACGTGGTGGCACAGTGGGCGCCCGGGCGGATCATGATCAACGCCTACGGCCCGACCGAGGCCACCATCTATGCCTCGATGAGCGCACCCCTGAAAGCGGGGCTGCCGGGTTCGCCTCCCATCGGCTCACCGGTGTCGGGGGCGTCGTTGTTCGTGCTGGACAACTGGTTGCGCCCGGTGCCGCCCGGTGTGGTTGGCGAGCTCTACATCGCGGGAAGGGGTGTCGGCCTGGGGTATTGGCGCCGGGGCGGGTTGACGGCGTCTCGATTCGTCGCCTGCCCGTTCGGTGCGGCGGGCGCGCGCATGTACCGCACCGGGGACTTGGTGCGGTGGTGCCACAACGGTCCAGCCGAGGGCCAACTCGAGTACCTCGGCCGCGCCGACGAACAGGTCAAGATCCGCGGCTACCGCATCGAACTCGGGGAGGTTCAGGCCGCGGTCGCCGGCCTCGACGGAGTGGATAGGGCGGTGGTGATCGCCCGCGAAGACCGGCCCGGCGACAAGCGACTGGTCGCCTACGTCACCGGAGTGCCCGATCTCGCCGGTGCGCGTGCGGCATTGGCCGAGCGGCTGCCGTCGTACATGGTGCCGGCCGCGGTGGTCCTCCTGGACGCGTGGCCGCTCACCGTCAACGGCAAGCTGGACACGCGGGCACTTCCGGCGCCGGATTACCAGGACGCCGACACCTACCGCGCCCCGGGTAGCCCGGTGGAGGAAGTGCTGGCGGTCGTCTACGCCGAAGTCCTCGGGCTGCAGCGCGTCGGTGTCGACGAGTCGTTCTTCGAGCTGGGGGGTGACAGCATCCTGGCGATGCAGGTCGTGTCGAGGGTGCGCGCGGCCGGGGTGCTCTGCCGGCCACGCGACATCTTCGTCGAACAGACCGTCGCCGGGGTAGCCCAGGTCGCCGCGATCGCCGACGAAACCCACGCGGACGACGACGACGTCGTGGGCGAGGTAGCGCTGACACCGATGATGCGCTGGCTACACGCTCTGGACGCGCCGGTGGCACAGTTCAACCAGATGGTGTTGCTGCAGGCTCCGGCGGGCGTCACCGAAGCGGATGTCGTTGCGCTGCTGCGTTTTTTGTTGAAGCGACATGCCATGCTGCGCTTGCGGGTCGACGACGACGGCACCGGGGGTTGGGCGATGCACGTGCCCGACCCGGATGCGCTGGACGCCACCGATTGCCTGCAATCGGTCGAGGTGCTGTCCGACCACGCGTTGCTCGCGGCGCGGTCCCGGTTGAATCCGGCTGCGGGCATGATGTTGAGTGCCTTGTGGGTGACCTCGGTCGGCCAGCTGGTGCTGATCGTGCACCACCTGGCAGTCGACGGGGTGTCCTGGCGAATCCTGTTGCAGGACATCAATGCCGGGTGGGTGCACCGCCGCACAGGTCAGCCGGTCGAACTGCCGGCGGCCGGGACGTCGTATCGGCGCTGGGCGGCACTGCTACGTGAGCAAGCGCGTTCACCGCAAGCTGTCGCGACCGCGGACATATGGCGCCGAGTAGCCGTGACGCCCCCGGCGTTGCCGCCGGTGAACGCCGCGCTCGACACGTTCGCCACCGCCGGGAACCTGGCGGTGACGTTGGACACCGAGACCACGCGGGAGCTGCTGGGCGAGGTGCCGGCAGCGTTTCACGCCGGCGTGCACGACATCTTGTTGATCGCTTTCGTCTTGGCGTGCGCTGAATTCCTCGACGCAATGGACACACCGATCGGCGTCGACGTCGAGAGCCACGGACGCGACGACGAACGGGCACCCGGAATCGACCTGTCGCAGACCGTGGGCTGGTTCACCGCGAAGTACCCGGTGGCGCTGACGGCGGGCGGGCTGACCTGGCCGCAGGTGGTGGCCGGCCAGCCGGCACTCGGTGACGTGGTCAAGAACGTCAAGGAGCAGCTCCGGGCCGTGCCCGACGGCCTGACCTACGGCATGCTGCGCTATCTCAACGACGAAATAACCCTGCCCGCAACCGATCCCACGATCGGATTCAACTACCTGGGACGACTGGGCGCTGCCGCCCGCAAGGACGGCTGGCGCATCTGCCACTGGGGTTCCCTGTTCACCGACACCGTGGGCACCGCATTGCCCATGCCGTTGCTGCACACCGTCGAACTCAACGCCGCCACCCTGGACACCGATACCGGCCCACAGCTGCATGCCACCTGGACGTGGGCACCGTCGACACTGGACGACATCCGGGTCGCCCGGCTCAGCGGATTGTGGTTCGAAGCGCTGCGCGGCATCTGCGCGCACGTGCGATCCGGCGGAGGCGGGTTGACCCCGTCCGACATCGCGCCCGCCCGACTCACTCAACAGCAGATCGACGAGCTGCAGCGGCAACACCGGGTCGCGGACGTGCTACCCCTGACCCCCATGCAACAGGGGCTGCTCTTCCACACCAGCACCGCGGAGTCCGGTGAGGTGTACACGGTCCAGCTGGACATCACGGTCACCGGAGCCGTCGAACCCGGCCGGCTGCGCGACGCGGTGCAAACGGTCGTCGAGCGGCACCCGCACCTGGTTGCACGCTTCAGCACCCAATTCGACGAGCCCGTGCAGGTTCTCGCCGGTGACCCCGCCGCCCGGTGGCGCTATGCCGAGCTCGACGACGAAGACCAGATCCGGCAACTGTGCGCCGACGAGCGCGCGGCGGTATGCAACCTCGTTGACGCACAAGGATTTCGGGCATTGCTGATCCGCACTGCCGAGCATCAGTACCGGTTCGTGCTGACCAATCACCACGTCGTAGCCGACGGATGGTCGATGCCGATCCTGCTGCGGGAGATCTTCGCCGGCTATCACCGGCAGCGGCTACCCGCGGCCCCGCCGTACCGCCGCTTGGTGGCCTGGCTGGCCGACCGGGACGTTGCCGCCGCCCACGCCGCCTGGGGCGAGGTCCTGGCCGGCTTCGACACCCCGACACTGGTGGCCCCCGCCGACCGGATCGGGCAGGGTCCGCGCAACTCCGTCGGGGTCCGGCTGTCCGCCGATGACACTCGGTTGCTCGGCGAACTGGCGCGCGCATTCCGCACCACCATCAGCACCGTCCTGCAGGCCGCCTGGGCCCACTTGCTCGTCATCCAGACCGGTTGCCACGATGTCGTTTTCGGTGTCCCGGTGTCGGGCCGGCCGACCGAGTTGGCCGGCGCGGAATCGATGGTGGGGCTGTGCATCAACACCGTCCCGGTGCGGGCGCGCGTCACCGCGGCAACCACGACCGCAGACTTGTTGCGCCAGTTGCACACTCATCACCACCGCACACTCGAGCACCAACACCTGGGGTTGCGCGATCTGCACCGCATCACTGGCCACCAGGTCCTCTTCGACACCCTCGTCGTCTACGAGAACTACCCGCTCGACACCGGCGTCCTGCTGGACACGCCTGGAATCGCCGTCACCGGCGTCACCACCCGCGAACACACGCATTACCCGCTGGTGATGCAAGCCGCACCCGGCGACGAACTGCGCCTGGACGTCGACTACCGCAGCGACCTCTTCGACGCGGCGGCCATCGACGGCCTGGCGGACCGGTTGCGGCGGATCCTCGTCACGATGGCCCACGACCCGAGGCTTTCGTTGTCGTCACTGGATCTGCTGGATCCCGCGGAGGGGGCGCAACTGGATCGATGGGCCAACCGCGTGGTGTTGGCCCGGGGTCCGGCGACGGCACAATCGATTCCGGCGGCGTTGGCCGTTCAGGTCGCCCGCACCCCCGATGCGGTCGCGCTGAGTTGCATCGGCTCGACGATGACCTACCGGGAGTTTGACGAGGCGTCGAACCGGCTGGCGCGCCGGCTGATCGGTCTCGGTGCCGGCCCGGGAGCCGTTGTGGCGCTGATGTTTACACGCTCGATCGAGGCTATCGTCGCCATCACGGCGGTCCTCAAAACCGGGGCGGCCTATCTGCCGCTGGACCCGGCCCTGCCCGCCGCCCGGATCGAGGTCATGCTCGCCGATACCGTCCCGACCATCGTGCTGACCACGGCGGAACTGGCCGCGCGGCTGAACGGACACGATCCGCTGATCATCGATGGGCGCGGCAGCGGCGACCATCCCGGCACCACCGTTCCGGTGCCCGCGCCCGATGAGATCGCCTACCTGATCTACACGTCGGGCACCACCGGCCTGCCCAAGGGCGTGGCCATCACTCAACGCAACGTCACCCACATGGTGGCGTCGCTGGACGCATCGCTGCCGCGCGGGGGAGTGTGGGCGCAGTGCCATTCCTACGCCTTCGACGTCTCGGTGTGGGAGACCTGGGGTGCGCTGCTGCGCGGCGGACGGCTGGTGATCGTCCCGGAGGCAACCATGCAGTCGCCCAACGAATTTCACGCGCTGTTGGTCGCCGAACGGGTGACCGTCCTCGATTTGAGCCCGACCGCGCTGGGCGCGTTGTCTCCGGATGGTCTCGAATCGCTCGCGTTGGTGACCGGCGGCGAGGCATGCCCGGCCGAGGTCGTCGACCGGTGGGCTGGCGGGCGTCTACTGGTCAACGCTTACGGACCGACCGAGACCACCGTGGATGCGGCCAGAAGCGCCGCGCTGCTGCCCGGGTGCGGGGCGCCGCCGATCGGTTCGCCAGTGCCCGGGGTGGCGCTGTTCGTGCTGGACGGTTGGCTCCGGCCGGTGCCGACCGGCGTGGTGGGCGAGTTGTACGTCGCCGGTGACGGTGTGGGTGTGGGTTATTGGCGTCGATCAGGGCTCACCGCATCGAGATTCGTGGCGTGCCCGTTCGGCGTTCCCGGCGCGCGCATGTACCGCACCGGTGATCTGGTGAGCTGGGACGTCGACGGGCAACTGCGCTATGTGGGTCGGGCGGACGAACAGGTCCAGATCCGCGGATTCCGCATCGAACCGGGAGAGGTTCGGGCGGCGCTCACCGAGTTGGCCGAGGTCGATCAGGCGGTGGTGATCGCCCGCGAAGACCGGCCCGGGGACAGGCGGCTGGTGGCTTACGTGACCGGGGCCGTCGATCGAACCGACGTGCGGGCGGCGCTGGCCGATCGGCTGCCCTCCTACCTGGTGCCCGCCGCGGTGGTGGTCCTGGATGCGCTGCCGCTCACGGTCAACGGCAAACTCGACACCCGCGGCCTCCCGGCGCCGCAGTACCAGGACGGCGAGCTGTACCGGGCGCCGATCAACGCGGTCCAGGACACCCTCGCCGGGATCTATGCCCGGGTGCTCGGACTCGAGCGTGTCGGCGTCGACGACTCGTTCTTCGAACTCGGCGGGGACAGCATCTTGGCGATGCGGGCGATCACCGCGATTAACGCCGCGCTGGGCAGCGATCTCGGGGTTCGCACCCTGCTCGACGCCCCATCGGTCCGAAGCCTCAGCCAGCGGTTGGGCACCGCCAGCCCGGCCGTGCACGCGCGTTATCTGGCCGTGCACGGACGCGACGGCGTCGAGGTACGCGCCGCGGACCTCACATTGGACGAATTCGTCGACGACGCGACGCTCACCGGCGCCCCCGGCCTGCCGGGCCCGAGTGCCGAAGTCCGGGCCGTTCTGCTCACCGGCGCCACCGGTTTCGTCGGTCGATACCTGGTCTTGGAGTTGCTCAAGCAGGTGGAGTCGGTCGACGGCACGCTGGTCTGCTTGGTCCGGGCGGACACGGACGAGGACGGCCGGCGGCGCCTGGAACAGGTCTTCGAGGGCGGCGACCCGGAAACGCTTTCGGTGTTCCGCGATCTGGCTGCCGATCATCTGAGGGTCTTCGCCGGTGACAAAGCAGCAACCGATCTGGGTCTGGACCGGCAATCCTGGCAGCGGCTGTCCGAGACCGTCGACCTGATCGTGGATTCCGCGGCCGTGGTCAACGCGGTCCTGTCCTACAGCGAGTTGTTCGGACCCAACGTCGTCGGCACGGCCGAGTTGATCCGCCTCGCGCTGACGGCCAAGCGTAAGACGTTCGCCTATGTGTCCACCGCCGACGTCGGCAACCAGATCGAGCCGTCGGCCTTCACCGAGAACGCCGACATCCGCGTCGTCAGTCCCACCCGGGTGATCAACGGCGGCTTGGCCGACGGCTACGCCACCAGCAAATGGGCCAGTGAAGTACTGCTGCGGGAGGCCAACGAGCTGTGCGGCCTGCCGGTGGCCGTGTTCCGCTGCGACATGGTCCTCGCCGACGGCACCGCCACCGGCCCGCTGAACCTGTCGGACACCGTGACCCGGATGGTGCTGAGCGTGCTGGCTACCGGCATCGCACCCGCATCGTTCTATCGGCTCGACGCGAACGGAGGCCGGCAACGCGCGCACTTCGACGGGCTGCCCGTGGATTTCGTCGCCGAGGCGATCGCTGTGCTGGGTGGGCGAGCGGTGGACGGATTCCAGACGTTCCACGTGATGAATCCGCACGACGACGGTATCGGACTGGACGAGTATGTCGACTGGCTGAGCGAGGCCGGATATCCGATCCGGCGGGTGGGTGACTTCGACGAATGGGTGCGGTTGTTCGAAGCCGGACTGCGTGCCCTCCCGACCCGACAGCGTCAGCACTCGGTGCTGCAGACGTTGTTGTTGCGCGATGCCGCCCAACTGCGCCCGTTGTCGCCGACCCGCGGCGCCTACGCCTCGACGGACCGGTTCCGGGCCGCGGTGCGGGAGGCGAAGATCGGCTCCGACAACGACATTCCGCACATCTCGGCGCCGGTCATCCGCCATTACGCGGCCGTCCTGCAGCGCCTCGGACTGGTCTAGGCCGCTCATGCTCACTTTGCTTCGCGCCCATCGGCTTTCGATGACGGTGGCTCTGGTGCTGCTCGCCGCGGCCACCGCGCTGACGTTGCTGCAGCCACTGCTGGCCGGCCGGCTGGTGGACCGCGCCTCCGCAGAAGTCCCGATCCGGGGCTTCGTCGTCGCGTTGGTGACGATGCTGGTGGTTCAGCTGCTGCTGGAGTCACTGGGACATTTCGGGTTGGACCGGATCGGCGAGAAAATCGTGCTGACACTGCGCAACGACTTCACCAATCATGTTGTCCGCCTGCCGATCGGACTGCTGGACCGCGCCCGGACGGGTGAACTGCTGGCCCGGGGCACCAGCGATGCTGGCCTGCTGCGCGACATGCCCCGCGCGGTCGCCGACGTCGTGTTCGGCACCGTGACCCTGCTCGGAGCCAGCATGTTCATGCTGGCCATCGACGCGGTCACGGTGGCCGTGGTGGTGGCCGCGCTGGCGGTGGCTTTCACCGCGGGCAATCCGTTCCTGTCCCGTATTCAGCGGGCATCGTTATGTCGCCAGGATGCGCTGGGCGACTACACCTCCGGACTCGACCGGGCGCTGGGTGCGGCCCGCACGATCAAGCTGTTCGGCGCCGAGAACCGCGAAGCCGAGTCCATCAGCCTCAGCGCGGATGCCGCCTACGATGCGGGTGTTCGCGTCGCGGCTGCCACCGCGACCAACATCGGCATCGTACGATTGGGTATCACCGGGTCGTTCTTGGCGATCATGATCGTCGACGGCAGCCGGGTCGCCGGCGGTGCTTTGACTGTCGGGCAGTTCGTCAGTCTGTTCGCCTTCGCCATGTACGCGATCTTTCCGATCAACGCCGCGTTCATCGCGCTCACCGTGCTGCGTTCCGCGGCCGGGGCATATCAGCACCTCGACACCATCCTGCGGGAGCTTCCCGAGGGTGACCCCCCGGCACTGGCCGTCACCGGGCCCGACGCGAGAACACCACCCGACGGCACGCTCGTCGAGTTCGACCGGGTGTCGTTCAGCTACGGATCCGACACCGTCCTGCACGACGTGTCGTTCACCCTGGCCCGCAACCAGATCACCGCGCTGATCGGCCCATCCGGTGCGGGGAAGTCGACCATCCTCGCGCTGTTGTGCCGCTTCCACGACCCGACGTCTGGGTCGTTGCGCTGGGACGGCCGAGACTTCCGCAGCATCGCGCTGCGCGAACTACGCGGTCGTCTCGGCCTGCTCGAGCAGGACGCTCCCGTGCTGCACGGCACCATCCGCGACAACTTGCTCATCGCCGATCCCGGCGCCGCCGACGACGACCTATGGGTGGTGCTGCAGCAAGCCAACATCGCCGACGAAATCGCCGCGTTGCCAGCACAACTCGACACGCCGATACTCGAGCGCGGGCGCAGCCTGTCGGGCGGTCAACGCCAACGGCTGGCCCTGGCGCGAGCCTTCCTGTCGCGGTCGGAGCTCATCCTGATGGACGAACCCACCGCCCATCTCGACCGTGCCAACGAGTACGACGTGATGGCCAACGTGCGGCAGGCCCGCGGTGAACGCAGCCTGCTCGTCGTGGCGCATCGACTCTCGACGGTCACCAACGCAGACCAGATTCTGGTCCTGCGACACGGCCGGATCCAGGCAACGGGCACGCACACCGAACTCCTCGAGGTGCCGGTCTACCGCGAACTGATCGAGCATGAACTCGCCCCCCGTTAGCGAGGCGCATCGGCAACTCGGAAGGAAAAGTCTTGCTGCACCGAATCGCTCGACTCGCTATCACCGCGCCGCGCCGGGTGATCGTCGCGGCCGTGCTGGTCATGATCGCCGCCGCGATCTTCGGACTCCCGGTGACCAGGACACTTTCGTCCGGTGAAGGACTGGATTCGGCCGCTGAATCCGCGCGCGCGACCGCGTTGCTGACCGGCAAATTCGACCAGGGCGATATGGCCATCGTGTTCACGCTGACCTCCGACGACGGCGCACTAGGACCGCGCGGCCGGGCGGTGGGATCCGATCTCGTTGGGCGGCTGAAGAATTGGCCGGGTGTTCGAGAGGTGCGCTCGGTGTGGACCGCGCCGCCCGAGGCCGCGTCGTTGTTGATCAGCAAGGACGGCCGGACGGGTCTGATCATGGCCGCACTCACCGGCGGCGACACGAATGCCCAGAAAACCGCACGGCAGTTGGCGGACGAAATCGACAAGATCGTCAACGGCCGCGACGGCGTCGTGGTGCGCGCCGGAGGTGACGCCACCGTCTACTGGCAGGTGAACGAGCAGACCCAGCACGACCTGTTGGCGATGGAATCGGTGGCGCTGCCGCTGAGTTTCTTGGTGCTGGTCTGGGTGTTCGGCGGTCTGGTCGCGGCCGCGATACCAGCGGGCGTGGGCATCTTCGCGATCATCGGTTCCATGGCGGCGCTGCGCTGTATCGCGCTGTTCACCAATGTGTCGATCTTCGCGCTGAACCTGTCGGTTGCGATGGGGCTGGCCTTGGCCGTCGACTACACCCTGCTGATTCTGAGTCGATACCGAGACGAACTGGCAGAAGGGCGATCCCGTGACGCGGCGCTGACCCGGACAATGGTCACCGCGGGTCGCACCGTGCTGTTCTCGGCGCTGACGGTCGCGCTGTCGATGGCCACCATGGTGCTGTTTCCGCAGTACTTCCTGAAGTCTTTCGGGTATGCCGGGGTTGCGGTGGTCGCGTTCGCCGCCGCCGCGGCGATCGTCGTCACACCCGCGGCCATCGTGCTGCTGCACCGGCGACTCGACTCGTCGCGAATGCGTCCGCGCATGCGCCGTATCCTGTGGGGGACAACTGGTCCGCCGGGGTTCTTCGACTCCTGGTCCTGGTACCGGTGGACGAAAGTCGTTATCCGCCATGCTATTCCGGTCGGCATCACCATCACGGTGATATTGCTGCTGCTCGGTGCGCCGTTTCACAATGCGCGCTGGGGCTTCGCCGACGACCGCATTCTGCCCCCCTCGGCTTCCGCACGTCAGGTCGGCGAGCAGCTGCGCAGAGACTTCAGGGACGGTGGTGTTCCCAACGTCACCGTGGTGCTTCCGGACGCGACCGGCTTGAGTCCCGCCGAGCTGGACGGGTACGCCGCCGCGCTGTCCCGGGTGCCCGACGTGTCCTGGGTGTCCTGGCTCAGCGGCACCTTCGTCGGCGGCGCGCGGTTTGGTCCGCCGTCGGCGCCCTACGGACTCCGCGACGGCAGCGCGTTTCTGACCGTGGGCACCACCACCCCGCTGTACACGGCAGCCTCGACCGCACAGCTGGACCGCCTGCACGCCGTGACGCCGCCGAAGGGCAGAGCAGCGCTGTTGACCGGCGTAGCGGCCAGCAACCGCGACAGCGTGCACGCGATCGCGTCGCGCCTACCGTGGGTGCTCACCATCATCGTCGCCATCACCCTGATCCTGCTGTTCCTGCTGACGGGCAGTGTGGTGTTGCCGTTCAAGGCGGTGCTGATGAACACCCTGTCGTTGACCGCGGCGTTCGGTGCGCTGGTGTGGGTGTTCCAGGAGGGACACCTGGGCGGGCTGGGCACCGCCGCCACCGGCACTCTGGGCGTGCAGCTGCCAGTGTTGTTGTTCTGCATAGCATTCGGGCTTTCCATGGACTACGAGGTTTTCCTGATATCCCGGATACGGGAATACTGGTTGGCTTCCGACCGCGGACCGGATGCCAATGACGAAAGTGTCGCGCTGGGTGTTGCGCACACCGGCCGGGTCATCACCGCGGCAGCCCTGATCATGACGATTTCGTTCGCGGCTCTGATGGCTGCCCAGGTTTCGGTGATGCGGCTGTTCGGTTTCGGGCTGACCGTGGCGGTGCTTGCAGACGCCACGCTGGTCCGGATGCTGTTGGTGCCGGCATTCATGCACGTGCTCGGCCGACTCAACTGGTGGGCACCGAAATTGTTGGTGCGCCTGCATGATCGGTTCGGCTTGTCCGAGGGAGCAAGAATTTCGCAAGAAATCTGACACGATGCGGCAAGCCTTGAACGGCAACGTATGTGCTGTCGGCCGATTCGGCTGACCCCCCGCCCGGGGAAGACGTCGCCGGCCGAAAGAGGCACACCGTGGACACCACCCCTCCGCTCGAGTGGACAACCGGTCACGAGTTCGCCGGATTCAGGATCAACCGGGTGCTGGGGGAGGGCGGGATGGGCGTCGTGTACCTGGCGACACATCCACGGTTGCCGCGCGAGAACGCGCTGAAGGTGCTGCCGGTGCACTTGAGCGACGACCCGGTCTACCGCGCGCGGTTCGAACGGGAGGCCGAGGTGGCGGCCGGCCTGTCACATCCGCACATTGTGCGGATCCACGACCGTGGCGAGTACGAGGGCCGGTTTTGGCTGTCGATGGATTACGTGGCCGGTACCGACGCGGCGCAGCTGCTGCGCGAGGAGTTTCCGGGCGGAATGCCGTTGCACGATGTCCTGGAAATCGTCGCCGCGGTCGGCTCGGCTCTGGACTACGCGCATCACGCGGGTCTGCTGCACCGCGACGTCAAACCGGCCAACATCTTGCTGGCAGAGAGCGACGGTCAGCCGCGGCGCATTTACCTGGCCGATTTCGGCATCGCGCGGCGCATCGACGACGCCAGCGGGCTGACCGCGACCAACATGACCGTGGGCACGGTGAACTACTCTGCTCCCGAGCAGTTGAGGGGCGAGCCGATCGACGGGCGCGCCGACCAATATGCGTTGGCCTGCACGGCGTTCCATCTGCTGACCGGGACACCGCCCTACGCCGACTCCAATCCCGCCGTGGTGATCACTCACCACGTCAACGCCCCGCCGCCCTCGATCGGAGTGCTGCGGCCGGACCTGGCGGGCCTGGATTGGGTGTTCGCTGTCGCGATGGCCAAGGATCCGTCCCGACGGTTCGGCAGCTGCACCGAGTTCGCCGAGCAGTTGGCCTGGCAGTTGGGCCCGGGGCGCGCCTACGCGAGCGAGGTGCCGTCCGTCACTCATGCCCGATACCCCCAGAGCGCATACGCCGTGACGTCACCGGGACTGACCCGCGCGGCGCCGATCGCCGCGACACCACGGCGCAGGCGGGGCGCTGTGCTGGTCGGCGCACTGGTGGGCATCGCGCTGTTGCTGATCGGCGGCGTTTTCACCACCGTGCAACTCACCTCCGGCGACGGGTCGGGTGTCACAGCCCCGTCGAAGGCTGCCGCGCCGACCAGCACGTCGCCGCCCAACACCGGTCCGTTCACCGGCGTCTACCAGGTCGCCTTCGGCGTGGTGACCGGCATCGACGGCCAACCCGCGGAAAAGCACGTCACCCCGACCACCGAACTGTGGGCGGTGCGTTCGGTGTGCCGGGTTGACGGATGCGTCGCGACGGCGTCCCGTCTGGACGGCAGGACCATGCAGGTGCCGACGATGGTGCTCGACGAGGTCGGCGGCAGTTGGGTCGCGGTGAGTGTCGGCTCGAGCACTTGCGGGGACGTCGAGGGCGAGGTCTGGGATATGTTCACGCTGCAACCACTTGCAGACGGAACCTTCGCCGGGGAGGCCGTCGAGACCATGAGCAAAGGCTGCTCCAACAAACGCACCGTCACGTTCACCCGCACCGGAGACGTCGGACTCGACACAGTGCCCGACCCGGCCACGCTACCGCCCCGGGTGGTCTCACCCGCGGCCAATCTGCGCGGCCGATATCACCAGACATCAACGCAGCCAAACGGTTTCACCGAGCAGAAGGACTACGTCGCCCGCACGGACTGCCTGCGCACCGGTGAGCGCTGCGTCAGCCTGTTGCACACCGCGCCGGCGACGGTCCTGGTGCTGCTGTACACCGACGGAACCTGGGTCTATGAGCGTGAATTCGATGCCAAGTGCTGGAAGGGCGGCACGGCGCACGTGAAAGTCACGGTGCCGTTCGCGATGCCGCAACCCGTACAGGATCCGGTTACGCTGCTGACCGGTCACGGAAGGATGGAGGTGACGGGCGCCGCGTGCCCCAGCACCGATGTCGACGTGAAGTTCACCCGCACCGGTGATTAAGGTCGCTGCCGCGACCCGCGAGGGTCCGCAAAATGTATGGCGTGGCACGGGTTTTCCGGCATTTTGCGGACTCTCGTGCACTCAGCCTCCCCAGCAACCCGACGCCATTGCCCGAGACACCGTACTCGGACTACCCGTTGGCGAGAATCTGCTGCTGTGCGGCCGGACTGAACTGGAACCGGCGGCCGGTGACGATCTCCGGAATCACCCGCACATAGTGCGATTTGACAGACCCCGTCCACGGCAGCACCTGCGCACGTTCGGCTTCCGCAATTTCCTCATCGCTGCGGACCGAACGCGCGGTGCCCCGGACGATCACACTCCAACCCTCTGCAACATTGTGGTCGTCGACCTCGAAGACCACGTGGTTGTTGATGGCGGTGCTCACCAGCTTGGTGCCGCCGGCGGTGCGAAACAGGATGGTCTTGCGTTGGACGGCGTAGTTGACCGGGAAGATCTCGAGCCGACCGTCCGCGGCCGTGACCAGTCGCCCCAGCGTCGCACCCGCCAGCAGATCCCAGCATTCTTTCGCCGAAAGGATGGCGCCACCGCTGTCGTCGTGGATTCGATGCGTCATGCCGTCAGGCTATGGGACGACACCGCTCCCGCACACCTGGCGAAAGTCCTTTTCCGACGGGACGAAAGGTGTCGGTCAACCGGCAGGTTGCGACGTCATGGGCTCGTCGTGTCTCCGGTCTTCCGTGTCGAGGCACGGCGCACCCAGAACACAATGACGCCCAGCGCAAGTACCGCGATGCCGGTGACCGCCGAGGCAGCCGGCAAGGCGAACGCGAGCACTCCGCAACCGATGAATCCCACCACCGGTATGACCCGCGGCGGACGCCCTTCGTCCACCCGCAGCGTGAGCGCTGACGCGTTGGTGATCGCGTAGTAGACCAGGACCGCAAACGACGAGAATCCAATGGCGCCACGTAGATCGAGGGTGGCCGCGAGGATCGCAGCGACCACGCCGACAGTGACCATCGCGCGCGCCGGCACTCCGAATCGCGGGTGCACGACGGCAAGCTGATGCGGCAGATGTCGATCGCGAGCCATCGCCAATGTCGTGCGCGAAACACCCATCAGCAGCGTCAGCAATGAACCGAGGGCGGCCAGTGCCGCGCCGACTCCGACCACGGGCACCCACCACGAGGCGCCGGTCACCCGCACCGCCTCCGCCAACGGAGCCGATGCCGCAGCCAGCCGTTTCGGCCCCAGCGCCGTCAACACGGCGACAGCTACGGCGGCATAGACCGCCAAGGTGATCGCCAATGCGATCGCAATCGCTCGCGGGATGGCGCGAGCCGGGTTGCGCACCTCCTCACCCAA
Source organism: Mycobacterium sp. NGS22 (assembly GCF_059813095.1). Taxonomy (NCBI): domain Bacteria; kingdom Bacillati; phylum Actinomycetota; class Actinomycetes; order Mycobacteriales; family Mycobacteriaceae; genus Mycobacterium; species Mycobacterium sp. NGS22. The sequence continues at coordinate 166,856 of NZ_JCALDY010000004.1, read as the reverse complement.
CGTCGCGATACGGGCGTAGCCGGCGAATGCGAAGAACAGCAGACCCGCCGACTGCAGCACCCCGCCGGGTGAAAGGCTCTCAGCTAGAGCAAGATTCGCAACCTCGCCGGTCCCGCCGAGCAGCACCGACAGCACCACCCCAGCGAGCACCAGCAGCACCGCGCCGACGATGCCCCGGGTCAGCCACATCGATTTCTGCGCACCTAGACAGTCGACCACGACCAAACCGGCCACAGCACAGACCGCGACCGCATGGGCGTGCTGTGGCCACACATACCATCCGACGGTCAACGCCATCGCCGCACACGATGCGGTCTTGCCGGCCACGAAACCCCATCCGGCAAGGTATCCCCAGAACTCGCCCAGGCGCCGGCCCCCGTAGACGTAGGTGCCACCCGAAGCGGGGTACAGGGCCGCCAGGCGCGACGACGATGTCGCGTTGCAATAGGCCACCACCGCGGCCACCGCCAGCCCGACCATCAGCCCCGCGCCGGCGGCGTGCGCCGCGGGCGGCAGTGCGGCAAAGATTCCCGCGCCGAGCATCGAACCCAGTCCGATCACCGCCGCATCGCCGACACCCAGACTGCGCCGCAACGCATCACCCGCGCCGCGGCCGGGCAGGTCACCGCTCGTCACGTCGCCAACGCTACGGACGCAATCAACGCCTCGCAGCGTTGACGTGGGTGTAACAGGATCGCCATCGAATCCTCCTACGGTGGGGCGGTCTAGCGCCCGTGGCGCCTTGAGCCACGGGCCCGATCGAGCATCGATAGGAACTCAATGAGCGGAAACGCGGTCCGCCTGCAGGCGATCAACAACGTCGAGGCATACATCCCTCCGGCAGTCAGTTTCGTGGCCGGCGAGACCCCGGGTGAAATTTTCGGCTCGAATGTCTTCACCAAGGCAGAGATGCAGGCACGGCTGCCCAAGTCGGTGTACAAGTCCATCATGGCGACCATCGAGAAGGGCGCCAAACTCGACCCGGCCGTCGCCGACACCGTCGCGGTAGCAATGAAGGACTGGGCACTGGAACACGGCGCCACCCACTACGCGCACGTGTTCTACCCGATGACGGGGTTCACCGCCGAAAAGCACGACAGCTTCCTGGAACCCGTCTCCGACGGCCAGACGCTGGCCGAATTCGCCGGCAAGACTCTCATCCAGGGCGAGCCGGACGCGTCCAGCTTCCCGTCGGGCGGACTGCGCAGTACGTTCGAGGCGCGCGGTTACACCGGCTGGGACGTCACCAGCCCGGCCTACATCCTGGAGAACCCGAACGGCAATACACTCTGCATCCCAACCGTTTTCGTGTCGATGACCGGCGAAGCGCTGGACTACAAGACACCGTTGCTGCGCAGTCAGCAGGCCATGGGCGTGCACGCGGAACGGATCCTGGCGCTGTTCGGTCACACCGACCTGAACAAGGTGGTCTCGTTCTGTGGCCCGGAGCAGGAGTACTTCCTGATCGATCGGCACTTCTTCCTGGCCCGTCCGGACCTGATCAATGCCGGACGGACGGTTTTCGGTGCCAAGCCGCCCAAGGGCCAGGAGTTCGACGACCACTACTTCGGGGCGGTGCCCGAACGTGTGCTGGGCTTCATGATGGACACCGAGCGGGAGTTGTTCAAACTCGGCATTCCGGCCAAGACCCGCCACAACGAGGTTGCGCCCGGACAGTTCGAGGTGGCGCCGATGTTCGAGCGGGCCAACATCGCCTCCGATCACCAGCAACTGTTGATGACGATCTTCAAGACCATCGCCAAAAAGCACGGCATGGAATGTCTGTTCCACGAGAAGCCTTTTGCCGGTGTCAACGGATCCGGCAAGCACGTCAACTTCTCGGTGGGCAACTCCGAATTGGGCTCGCTACTGGTCCCCGGCGATACACCGCATGAGAACGCCCAGTTCCTGGTGTTCTGCGCGGCGGTGATCCGGGCCGTGCACAAATTCGCCGGGCTGCTACGACTTTCGGTCGCCTCGGCGACCAACGACCACCGGCTGGGCGCCAATGAGGCACCACCGGCGATCATTTCGATCTTCCTCGGCGAGCAACTCGCCGACGTTTTCGAGCAGATCGCCAAGGGCGCCGCGACGTCGTCAAAAGGCAAGGGCACCATGATCATCGGTGTGGACACCCTGCCGCACCTGCCCACCGACGCCGGCGACCGCAACCGTACCAGCCCATTTGCGTTCACCGGCAACCGATTCGAGTTCCGGGCACCCGGCTCAGGGCAGACCGTCGCCGTGCCGATGATCATCCTGAACACGATCATGGCCGACTCGTTCGACTACCTGGCCACCATCCTGGAGCAGGCCGTCGCCGACGGGGTGGACTTCGACGCCGCGGTGCAGACGTTGCTGACCGACGTCATCACCGAACACGGTGCCGTGGTGTTCAACGGCGACGGGTACTCGGAGAACTGGCAGATCGAGGCGGCCGAGCGCGGACTCCCCAACCTCAAGACCACCTTGGACGCCATCCCGGAATTGATCAAACCGGAAGCAATCGAGGTCTTCGAGAAATACGGCGTTTTCAATGAACGTGAGCTGCGCAGTCGCTACGAGGTCCGGCTGGAGCAGTACGCACTGACCATTGCGGTCGAGGCGAAGTTGGCGCTGGAGATGGGGACGACGGTCATTCTGCCGGCAGCGGTGCGTTACCAGACCGAGCTCGCGCAGAATGTCGCGACGCTGAGAGCCGCCGGTCTGGAACCGAGTACCGCTGCGCTGGAAGCGGTTTCGACACCCCTTGCTGATCTCACCACCGCGTTGGCGACGCTGAAGTCGGCGTTGTCGGACCACGCGGCGACATCGGCGCTAGAAGAGGCAACGCACGCCCAGCAGGAGTTGCTGCCGGCGATGGAGGCGGTCCGCTCCGCGGCCGACGCCTTGGAAGGCGTTGTGGCCGACGACCTGTGGCCGTTGCCGACCTATCAGGAGATGCTCTACATCCTGTGACCGTCGTCGGGTGTGGGGGTCGCCCGCAACAGCGGACCTGGTGATTCGCGATCCCCCGCCCGGCGACCCCGGCCGGCGACGCACGCGCGGCCGGGCGGCTCAGTCGGCGTGCGGTTGCCCGTCGGGCAATTCGGTGGCCCAGGTGCTCGGCATCATCGGCACGGTCGGTGCGCTGTTGAAGGAGTCGGCGGCCAGGGTGGTCAATCCGGCCGCGTCGCGGACTCTGGATTTCGTTGCGGTGCCGGTGAATCCAAGTCGTCCGGCACCGCTGGTGGACGCCGTCAACTCGTCGGCCGGAGGTTCCTCCGGCGTCCAGTCCGCAGTGTTGTCGAGGGTGAGGTACTCGTCACGGTAGCCGCGGTTCTTGACGTCGCCACGACGACGACGACGGGCCTTCGCCTGCGCAGCAGCGGCCGCCGATGCGGCGCTTGCCGCGGAGATCCCCGATGCCGGTGCACTCGCGGTCACCTTGTTATGCAGTGCCGGACCCAGGGTGGGGCCGGCGCCGGGTCCGCCCACCAGATAGGCGAAACCTTGGAAGCCCGAAGCTGGGGGAGCGGTCGCAGTAGCCGTCGCGGGAGCCTGTGCCGGGAGGCTGCTTGGTGCCGGCACCGCACCGGCGGTGGTCACCGTCGGCGTGACGCTGACTACCGGCATCACCCGCTGGTCGGCGGCGACAGCGGGAACCTCGGCGATCAGCTCGGCGGGAACCTCGGCGACCACGGAGATGGTCGAGAGCGCCAGCGCGAGCGGAATCACGCCGAACGGACCCGCGGCGGCGGCGTACATCGGTGTCCCCATCACCCCGAAAACCGCCGCGTAGGCAAAGACGTAGAACAGCGGCAGCCAGGTCACCGCCGCTTCGGCGGGGTTGGCGGCGAAGTCGGTGATCAACTGCACCACGGTGCCGAGCGGGTCGGAGATCAGACCTTTGAGCGCCCGGTACATGCTGGTGAAGTGTTCGGACCCGGACAACAATTCTTCGATGGGGTCGGCGGGCGCTGTGGTCGCGGGTTCCGCGGGTGCCGCCTCGGCGGACAGAATGTGTGGCGACTGCTCGGTGGGTGTCACCGCCGCCAGCGCGGATGACGAAATCGCTTCGTACACAGTCATTGTGGTGGCGGCCTGAATCCACATCCGGACATAGTCCGCCTCGTTCAGCGCGATCGGGATCGTGTTGATCCCGAAGAAATTCGTCGCCACCAGGACGCCGTGCACCACGTGGTTGGCGGCCAGTTCGGCCAGCGTCGGCATCGCCGCCAGCGCAGCCGAATAGGCCCCGGCGGCCACCTCGTGTTGCGCGGCAGCGCTGGCGGTTTTGGCGCTCATCTGGGTCAACCAAGTCAGATACGGCACATGTGCGGCGGCGTACCGCGCGGCGGTCGGTCCTTCCCAGGAACCTCCCTGCACCCCGCCCAGCAGGGCGGACAACTCCGCCGCAACCGCCGCGTATTCGGCACTGAGACTGTTCAACGCCGCGGCGGCGGCCAACAAAGATCCGGGTCCCGGGCCGCTGCTCAGCAGGGCCGAGTGCACTTCGGGTGGCGCGGCTATCCAGACAGGAGCGATCATTGCGGCCGGTCCGAATTGGGTTGGCTGATAGCAGATATATCGTGCGTCATCGGTGTCCGTCCAGGAAGCAACGCAGGCGTCCCGATCTCCTTAAGTATGGCTATCCTTACCTTATTGCACGCGAGTATTGCACAACCCCGACCCGACCGCCGGGCAGACCCACTGTTCGCATGCTGATCGTTCGCTCTGATCCGGTGACCTCACCGCGATAGGGTGGCCCCGCGAAGATGCGCTTCCGGATGCGACTGCGAACCGCACCCTACAATCACCCAAACCATTAGCCTTATGCCTGGCTTGTCGCCGTGTGTTCGTTTCCCCACAGTGGCAATCGGCCAAGGCGCTGTTGATCAGCTGCCCGGAAGGCGGGTGAGGAGTCGGCGATGGATGACAGTACCGAGGGTTCCCGGGAGGGAACGCGGTTCGGGCCGTATCTACTGCGACGCCTGGTGGGTCGCGGCGGCATGGGCGACGTCTACGAAGCCGAGGACACCGTCAAAGAACGGATCGTCGCGCTGAAGCTGATGTCGCAGTCGCTGTCGATGGACCCGGTGTTCCGTCAGCGCATGCAGCGCGAAGCCCGCACCGCGGGACGGCTGCAGGAACCCCACGTGGTGCCGATCCACGACTACGGCGAAATCGACGGGCAACTCTACGTCGACATGCGCCTGATCGACGGCAAGGATCTCGCCGCCATTCTCAAGCGTTACGGACCACTCACCCCACCGCGTGCGGTGGCCGTGGTGCGCCAGATCGGATCGGCGCTCGACGCCGCGCATGCGGCCGGGGTGACGCACCGCGACGTCAAGCCGGAGAACATCCTGATCAGCAAGGACGACTTCGCGTACCTCGTCGATTTCGGGATCGCCAGCGCGACCTCCGACGAGCGGTTGACGCAGCTGGGCAGCACCGTGGGCACTCTCTACTACATGGCTCCGGAGCGATTCAGCGAGGCCGAAGTGACCTACCGGGCCGACATCTACGCATTGGCGTGCGTGTTGCACGAGTGCCTGGTCGGCTCCCCGCCCTACCGCGGCGACCAGCTCAGCGTGATGGGCGCACACATCAACCAGCCGATTCCGCGGCCCAGCGTCGCCCGGCCCGGCGTGCCGAGCGCCTTCGACCAGGTGATCGCCCGCGGAATGGCCAAGGACCCCGCCGACCGCTATCCCACCTGCGGCGATTTGTCGGCGGCCGCCTATGCGGCGCTCGCCACGCCTGACCAGGACCGCGCCAGCGACATCTTGGAGCGCAGCCAGGTGGCCTCGCTGCCGCCCGCGTACGGCGGGCCGCCGCCCCCCGGCTTCACCCCGCAGCCACACCCGTCGATGACACCGGGCCCGGGGTGGACACCGCCGCCCGGGCCCGGGTCAGGTCCGATAGCGCCCGTGCCGGCGCAGTGGGGCGGTACCCAGGGCTGGCCGCCGGGTACCGCCGGCGTGCCGGCGTGGGGTCAACCTCCTTCCAGGCCAACAGGATTGCTGCGCAAACCCTGGCTATGGGCGGGGCTGGCGGTCGCCGTCGTCGTGGCCATCGCGGGTGGTCTGATCATCGGCTTCTCCGGCACCAATCGATCAGCGCCGCAGCCGACCTACCAGTCGTCGGCCACGCCCACCGTCGAGCCTGATGCGGTCCAGCTCAAAGTCCTCAACGACGGCGTCTTCATCGGCAGTTCGACGGCGGTCGCGACAATCGACATCTTCAACGAACCCATCTGCCCACCGTGTGGGGCCTTCATCAGGTCCTACGCAGGTGACATCGACAACGCCGTCGCCGGCAAGAAGCTCGCCGTGCGCTACCACCTGCTCAACTTCCTCGACGAACAGTCGCATACCAAGAACTACTCGACGCGCGCCATCGCCGCCTCGTATTGCGTTGCAGCGCAGAATGATCCGAAGGTCTACACCGGTTTCTACGACGCCATTTTCGGCAGCGACTTCCAGCCGCAGGAAGGCGCGTTGTCCGACCGCACCGACATCGAACTGGCGAACCTGGCCCAAACCGTCGGAGCGAACACCACCACCACAAACTGCATCCGGTCACGCAGCGACCTGGGCACCGCCCAGGTCAAGGCCGCGAACGCCAGCACCAGCCTGGCCGGCTTCCATGCCAGCGGCACCCCGTTCGTCTGGGACGGCAGCGGGGGCGTGGACCTGCAGAACCCGAACTGGCTGACGAAGCTGACCGGCTGATGTCTCGACCCGTAACTCCTGACTGCGAGGACCAATGACTGACCGAATCGAAATCCAGCGCACCATCGCGGCTCCGGCGGCGGACATCTTCGCGGTGCTGTGCGATCCCCAGGGCCACGTGGCGATCGACTCGTCGGGCATGCTGCAGGACGCCGATGGCGGACCGGTCCAAGCGGTCGGCGACAGTTTCGTGGTCCATATGGATCGCGAGTCGCTGAATGATTTTCCGCAACTCGGCAATTACGACGTCACGGTCGAGATCAGCGAATTCGAACCGGACCGGCTGATCGCGTGGACGATCCTGGGTCAGATCCGGCCCCAGATCGGCCACGTCTACGGGTACCGGCTGGAACCGGCCGGCTCCGACGGCACCGTGGTCACCTCGTTCTACGACTGGTCTGACATCGACCAGAAGTGGCGCGACGCGGGGATCTTCCCCGTCATCTCCGAAGGCGCGCTGCGGGCGACGCTGGGCATCCTGGACCGAACCGTGCGCCGCGGTTATCCCCGCCGTAGCGGCACGACGTAAGCTCCGAGACGGCGTCCTCGCAGGTCAACCCGGGTCTCGCCGAACGCGTAGGACTACTCATTCGCAGTCCGCCGCGAACCGGGCATCCTGGTCGAATGCCCTTCGCCACATTCCTGCCCCTTCCGGCTGCGGTTTCCGAGGCGGCGGTGCGCGGACGCGACCGCGCGGTCGACGTCGCGCGCCTGACCGCTCTGGTCGTCGTCATGTTCGGGCATTGCGCGCTGTTGCTGGCCACCATCGACTCCGACGGGGTACAGATCGGGAATCTGCTCGGCGCGCTGCCGACAATAGCCCCGGTCACCTGGGTGGTCCAGGTGATGCCGCTGTTCTTCCTGGCCGGCGGTGCGGCCGGCGCCTACGGCTGGCACTCGGGCACGAAGTGGGGCGTGTGGTTGTTCACCCGCGCCCAGCGGTTGTGCCGGCCGGTGTTCTGGTACCTCGCGACGTGGGCCGCTGCCCTGGTAGTGGTGCAGGCGACCCTCGGAGCGGAATCCGCGGCGGGACTCGGTCGCGAGTGCGTGGCGCTGCTCTGGTTCCTCGGCGTCTACCTGGTGGTGCTGGCCTTCGTGCCGATGATGACTCGGATGCGCTCCGGGCGCGTGGTCGCGCTGGTGGTGGTCGGCCTGCTGGTGGCCGCTGCCGCGGTCGACGGGATCCGGTTCGCGGTCGGCACCGCCGAATCCGGTGTCGCGAACTTCGTGATCGTGTGGCTGATCCCGGTAGCGATCGGTGTCGCCTACGCGCGGCAGTTGATCGGTGTGCGCGCAGCGATCGTCGCGGCGCTGTCGGCGCTCGCCGCGCAGGTTGTGCTGGCCGTCACCGGAACATACGAGGTGTCGTTGGTGGTGACCGGTACCGAGCGGATCTCGAACGTGTCCCCGCCGACGCTGTTACTGGCGCTGCACTGCACCTGGATGTCGTGCATGTTCGTCGCTGTCGCGGGTCCGGTCCGCCGTTGGGCCGAGCGACCCAAGGTCTGGCGCGCGGTCATGGTCGGCAACGGCGGCGCGATGACTCTTTACCTGTGGCACATCCCGGCGATCGCGGTGGCCACCTTCGCCCTGCATGCCGTCGGCCTGGATGCCTATGACGTGCACGCACCGGGGTTCTGGGGGCTGTTGGCGTTGCGCGCCTTGGTGTTCGCCGCCGTCATGGCTGTGACCTTTCGCCTGCTGTCGCCGCTCGAACATCGGCGGCTGCCATGGTGGGACGCGCCAGTCGAACCCGGCAGATGGTCGGGGGTGGCCGGGGCGCTGGTCTGCGCAGCCGGCATTGCGCTGGTGCTGCTGGCGAAGAACGGCTTGGCCGGGGTCGACGGGTGGACGGCACTCGGCGGTTTCCTGACGGCCGCGGCGGCCGCACGGCTCAGCGTCGGCCGACGGGTACCGGCGATCAGCTAGGCCGCGCCATCACCGAGTCGGGTGCTGCCCAGTCGGTCGATACCTTTCGGTGCTGGATCAGCCATGTGTGGCCGTCCGGTACCAGAATGTCGCGATAACGACCGAAGTGGTCGAGCCCGACGTGAGTTGCGACCGTGAAGTACGACGAGACCTCGGCACGTTGCGGAGCCAGGTCGGTGAACCACACGTTGGTCAGGATGTGCCGGACGACGGGTTTGACGTCCGAACCGGTGGTGGCGACGCCACCCGCAACGTTGCCGAGAAACGCCGCGATGCCGGACCGGCCGCGCAGCGGTTCCATGCCACGAACCTCGAGAACACCGTCCGCGCAGAACGTTTCGGCCAGGGCTGTCACCCGCCCGGCGTCACCCGACCAGTTGTACCGCGCGAGGGTATCTCTGATCTGTTCGCGGGCAACCAATTCCCAGAGTTCCACGTCTTGCTCCTCTCACCCGAAGGGACGGTTCTCGCGCACACCGCGGTACAAACCCGAGCGGACGATCCCCGGCATCACCACCCGCTCGACCGCCCAAGCGGGAAAGCGGAACGCATGACCGGTGGGGAAGAAGACCTCTAACCCATCGGGCTGGATACCCACCAACGAACCCCACCGCCGATGGGGGGCACGGAAAGGCCGCAACGGGCGCCCGGCGAACGCGGCACGAATGTTGCTGGCCACCAACGCATCTCCGCGGTTTCGGGCCGAGCTGCGCAGCGGATCGGTGGCGGCGACGTCGCCGACGGCGAACACGTCCCGATGCCCGGGAGCCCACAGTTCCGGTGTCACCCGGACGAATCCGCATTCGTCGAGCAGTTCGGGCGGCAACCATTCGGTGTTGGGGCGCACCCGGCCGATCGCCCAGAGCACGGCGTCGGCGACGGCCGGGGTCTGTCCGGTGCTCCAGCGAACGGGGTCACTGGTGATCTCGTTGCCGGTGAAACTGTCGGTGATCACGGCGCGGTGCCCAGGATGCAGGCCCACCTCGAGTCCGGTCAATCGGGCATGGACGCGGTTCCAGATACGCGGGTGGTACTCGCGCAGCGGGCGGTCCCCGGGAAAGTACAGGTCGATCTGCTTGTCGGGCCACGTGGTGGCCAGGTTGACGGCACTGCTGACCGCGGCCGCTCCGCCGCCGATGACGGCCACCGACTTCGCGGTCATCAGCCGCTCGTGGGCGGCGTAAAGCTGCACACCCACATCCGCAGGCGACTGCAGCGTGGGCTGACGCCAGAACCCGTTACTGACCCCGGTCGAAATGACCAGCGCGTCAAAACATTCGGTGACGACCGTGCCGTCGGCGCGTCGGGCCGCGACGGTGCGGCCTGTCAAGTCCAGCCCTGTCAGCGTCGCTTGGACGGTGCGCACCCGGTCCAGTCCCCGGAAGCGGTCGAACGGTATCCAGTAGTCACGCGCCCAGTCATCGGGACGGGCCAGCCTCACGCCGAGCTCCTGCCCGCTGACCAGCCCGGGTTTCGCCGAGATTCCGACGACGTCGGCATGCGGAGCCAGCCGGATCGCGGTCAACAAACCCACGTCGCCCAAGCCGGCGATGACGACGCGCTTGCGACTCATGCCGGGACGTGCCGCGGTGGTCGCGGCACGAAGCGGGGCACCCGGTCCATGACGTGTCGATATTCGGGCCGGCGCTCGAGACTGCGCGTCTCCATCATCGGGATGCTGGCACCGAGGAACATCCCCAGCATCGCCAGCGCCCCCAGGATCTGCCACCACGCGTCCGACGGTGCGACGGCGACTCCGAACAATGCCAGGGAGAGCCAGAAGGTGAACTCCCCGAAGTAATTCGGGTGCCGCGACCAGCTCCACAGTCCCTGGTCCATCACCTGGCCGGGGCGCCGGTTCGCCACGAACCGGTGCAACTGAACGTCGGCGACCAATTCGAGGGTCACCGCGGCCAGCCCGACGACGAAGGCCGTCACCGTCAGCCACCGCATGTCACTGCCGGGACGGGTCACGCAGACATACACGGGCAGCATCGCGGCGAAGACCTGAACCGTCGGGATGAGGTGGATCGCGACCAGGTCGACAACGAACTCCCAGCGCCCGGCGCGCTCCCGGAACATTCCGTAGCGCCAGTCCTCGTGATGCAGTCCGGGAAACCCGTACCCCCAGTTGGCGGTCAACCGCACCGCCCACACCGTGACCAGTACCGCGACCAGCCAACACCGCAGCTGGTCCACGCCGGACTGGCTCCACCAGTAAAAGGTCAGCAGCGGCGGAATGACGCTCCAATAAGCGTCGTAGAAACTGGAATTGCGATACCCGCGGCTGAACGCGAACACTACCAGGGTCGCCAGCACGTCGGCGACGAACGTGTCCAGCCAGAGGCGTCCGGTGGTCGGTCCCCATGCCAGCCAGACGGCGGCGACGCCGACCGCGACCACGTATGCGACGGTCACCAGCGCCAGCGAACGCGTCTTGCTCATCACCGGTTCATTGCTGCGACTGTGCTTTTCGAGAATCTCGTCGGCGCTGAGAAGCCATCGGGTCTCCTTGCCCATGCTGCCCGGGAGGCCCCGGTCGGGCAGACTGTAACACGTTCTAGTACAGCGACCGGTGACGTCAGGGCACGGGGGACTCGTTGGTCACGGCCTGATAGCCGCGGGCACCGGCCCGGTCCACCGCAGCCTTGACCACGCCGAAGATCAGTCCTTGCAGGCCGGCGCCGATCAGCGCGGAGCGCATGGAGTTGCTGAGATCCTTGGGATCGGGCGGCGCGGGTTCGTCGTTGCTGAATCGCTTCCATACCTGGCTGAAAACGGCGCCGGCCAGCAGCCCACCGGTCACGCTGGTGACGATCGACAGCGGCATGTACAAGGTTTTCGACTTCGCGCTCATGACAATCCTTCGTTTCCGGACGGTTGCTTAATCAGATACCCGGCGACGACGCCGTCGAATCGGCACCGAACGTCGGTCGGGCATCGGCATCGGCGGCGTGAACTCGTGGTTAATCGGTGCGCTCGAGCCGCAACACGACCACGGCGCGACCCTCGACGGTGATCTTGCCCTGCGGCGGCAGCGGATCGTTCTGCTCGACTTGTCCGTCGCCGGTCGCGGTATCGAGCACGGGAATCCAGTTCGGCCCGAATTCGTCAGGGGGAAGGACGAAATCGATCGGCTCGTGATGGGCGTTGAAGCAGAGCACGAAGGAATCGTCGGTGATGCGCTGACCGCGCGTATCGGTGCCCGGAATGCCCAGCCCGTTCAGATACACCGCCACCGACTTGCCGAAGCCGGAGTCCCAGTCCTCGTCGCTCATTTCCGAGCCGTCGGGGCGGAACCACGAAATGTCCGGTATGCCCGCCGAACCGCGGTGGCGCACCGGGGCGCCGGTGAAGAAGCGCCGCCTGCGAAACACCGGATGCTCGGCCCGTAGGGTGGTCACCGCACGGGTGAACTCGATGAGCTCGGTGTCGGCGTTCTCCCAATCGATCCAGGTCAGTTCGGAGTCCTGGCAGAAGCCGTTGTTGTTGCCGTTCTGGGTGCGGCCGAGTTCGTCTCCGTGACAGATCATCGGAACACCCTGCGACAGAATGGTTGTCGCCAAGAAGTTGCGTTGTTGGCGGGCGCGCAGCGCGTTGATCTCGGGATCGTCGGTAGGGCCTTCGGCGCCGCAGTTCCACGACCGGTTGTGCGACTCGCCGTCGTTGTTGTCTTCGCCGTTGGCTTCGTTGTGTTTCTCGTTGTAGGACACCAGGTCTCGCAGCGTGAAACCGTCGTGCGCGGTGACGAAGTTGATGGAGGCCACCGGCCGTCGCGCGGTGTGCTCGTAGAGGTCGGCCGAACCGCTGAGCCGGGACGCGAACTCGCTGAGGATGGCGTCCTCACCGCGCCAGAAGTCGCGGATGCTGTCCCGGAACTTGCCGTTCCATTCCGTCCACTGCGGGGGGAAGTTGCCCACCTGGTAGCCGCCGGGGCCGACATCCCACGGTTCGGCGATCAGCTTGACCTGGCTGACGACCGGATCCTGTTGCACCAGTTCGAAAAACGTGGAAAGGCGATCGACGTCGTAGAACTCGCGGGCCAGTGTGGAGGCCAGATCGAACCGGAAGCCGTCGACGTGCATCTCGGTCACCCAGTAGCGCAGCGAGTCCATGATCAGCTGCAGGGTGTGCGGATGCCCGACGTTGAGGCTGTTGCCGGTGCCGGTGTAGTCCATGTAGTACCGCTTGTCGTCCTCGACCAGCCGGTAGTAGGCGGCGTTGTCGATCCCGCGCATCGACAGCGTGGGCCCCATGTGGTTGCCTTCGGCGGTGTGGTTGTACACCACGTCGAGGATCACCTCGATGTTGGCTTCGTGCAGGGTGCGCACCATGGCTTTGAATTCCTGCACCTGCCCGCCCGGATTGTTGCTGGCGGTGTACTTGAAGTCCGGGGCGAAGAATCCGATGGTGTTGTAGCCCCAGTAGTTTGACAGCCCCTTGTCGATCAGCGTCGAGTCGTTGGCGAAATGGTGCACCGGCATCAGCTCGATTGCATTGACGCCCAGGTTGGTCAGGTGTTCGATGATCGCCGGGTGCGCGATCGCCGAGTAGGTGCCGCGGATTCGCTCGGGGATCGCCGGGTGGGTCTGGGTGAGGCCCTTGACGTGCGCCTCGTAGATGACGGTGTCGGCGTATTCGTGACCGGGCGGCCGGTCCACCCCCCAGTCGAAGTACGGGTTGATCACCACCGACTTGGGCATGTTGGCGGCCGAGTCCTCGTCGTTGCGGCTGTCGGGATCGCCGAAGTTGTAGCTGAACAGCGACTGGTCCCACTGGAAGCTGCCGTCGATCGCCTTGGAGTAGGGGTCGACCAACAGCTTGTTGGGGTTGCAGCGCTGACCGTTGCCGGGATCGTAGGGGCCGTGCACCCGGAATCCGTACCGTTGGCCCGGCTCGACGCTGGGCAGAAAGGCGTGCCAGACGAATCCGTCGACCTCGGGCAGCGCAATCCTGGTCTCGTTGCCCTCGTCGTCGAACAAGCACAGCTCGACCCGTTCGGCGACCTCGCTGAACACCGCGAAATTCGTCCCGGATCCGTCGTAGGTCGCGCCCAGCGGGTAGGCCTTGCCGGGCCAGACTTCGGGGCGCTCTTCCGGACCGGTCCTGTCGCCGGCGGTGCCCTGCGAACTGCCAATCGTGACCACCGTGCCTCCTAGATGTGGGTGTCCGATCCGGACCGCGACCCCCGCCTGTATATCCGCTGCAAGGGCGACCTAAGCATGAGATGTCTCTCAATGCCGCACGCATTACCGCCGGCGCGGCGGCGTCGCCGTCAAGGTGGTGCGTGCTGCGTGAATTCGCCTGCGCCGACGGCGGTTTCGGGCTCCCGCACAGCTCGTCGTCTCCCTGGATGACGACCGACGAATGGATTGCGACACGGTCACGGACGGGTACCTATTGTCAGCTCAACGGTCACAACGGTCACAACGGTCACTATCGTCACATCAACCCACTGCGGACGTCAATTCGGGCGTCCGACCCTGGAAAGGTGCGACATGTCGGCGATTCCTCGCTACGTTTCGGTATCGCTGGCAGCGACGGCCACGATCGGGCTGCTGCTCCCGACCGTCCTTGTCCCGGGGCTGACACCCAACGCGCATGCGCTGCCGTGCAGCGCGCCCGAAGCCAATGTCCCGCCGCCGGCCAACGCGGTGGTGACCAACCCGGGCGGCAAGGTGCTCGGCCCGATGAACAAGCGGCCCCGCGGTGCGAATGATCGCGCCCCGCTGCCGCGGGTGGGTCCGCTGCAGCGCGTCCAACAACCGGGTCAGCGGTATTCCGCGCCGCTGCAACAGCAAGCGCTGGTCCCCGGCGCCAACCCCGCGCCGCCGGCCCCGGCGCCTCCCGCGGCCGGCCAGCAGCCCCCCGCCGGACAGTTGGCCCCCGAGGCAGCCGTCCCGCCCAACCCGGCGCCGGCACCGGCCGTACCCGAGGGCGCACCGGATTCCGGTGCTGCTCTCGGAGGCTCGAACACCGCGCTGGTCGAGTGGGTGACCGGTCCGGAAGGCCCGAACAAGACCCTCGAGCGCTTCGGCATCTCCGGTACCGATCTCGGGATCCTCTGGGACAACGGTGATCCCGCCAACCGCCAGGTGCTGATGGCCTTCGGCGACACCTTCGGCTACTGCGCCGTCAAGGGCGACCAGTGGCGCTACAACGTGCTGTTCCGCAGCACCGACCAGGATCTGTCCCACGGCCTGCACGTGTCCGCCGGCGACCCGTCCAACCGATACGCCGGGTCCCCGACACAACAGCCGGGCTTTTCCCGACAGGTCATCAACAGCATCAAATACGCGAAGGAAGAGACGGGAATCATCCCGACCGCTGCCATCTCCGTCGGAAAGACGCAGTACATCAACTTCATGTCCATCAAGGACTGGGGTCGCGACGGCGAGTGGTGGACCAACTACTCCGGGATCGCGATGTCCACCGACAACGGCCAGAACTGGGCTGTCTACCCGGGCACCATCCGCGCAAACGGACCCGATGCCGCGCGGGTGCCGTACGTCGAGGGCAACGAGAACTTCCAGATGGGCGCCTACGTCAAGGGCGGTGACGGTTACCTGTACTCGTTCGGAACTCCGAATGGTCGCGGTGGGGCGGCGCACTTGTCGCGGGTGCAGCCGCGCTTCATCCCCGACCTCACCAAATATGAGTACTGGAACGGGGATTCGAATTCCTGGGTGCCGAACAAGCCGTCGGCGGCCACACCGGTGATCCCGGGTCCGGTCGCTGAGATGTCGGCCCAGTACAACACCTACCTCAAGCAGTACCTGGTGATGTACACCAACGGCGCCAACGACGTCGTGGCAAGGACCGCGCCGGCGCCACAAGGACCGTACAGCCCGGAGCATCTGCTGGTTTCGAACTTCCAGATGCCCGGCGGGGTCTACGCGCCGATGATGCATCCCTGGTCGACGGGCAAGGACGTGTACTTCAACCTCTCGCTGTGGTCGGCATACGACGTGATGCTGATGCACACCACGCTGGGGTAGCGAGTCACTCCTTGCCGCGCGGCGGCGGTTGCACCTCCACGCCGCTCGACTCGTGCTCGGGGCCGGAGTCCGGGTGCTCGGCAGGGACCCGCTCGCGGGAACGATTTGCCTCACTGTATTCGTGGCGAGGGGTGGACCGCTCCCCGCTGCGGTACGGTCCGGGCTTCGGCCGTGGCTTCCCGCCCGGGAACGCCAGTCGGAAGATGGTGCGGTGCACCATGAACCACTGCTTGGAGAACCGCCCGGTGTTGTAGGGCAGCTCATAGCGCTCGCAGATGTCCTTGATCTTCGGCGCGATCTCGGAGTACCGACTGGCCGGCATATCCGGATACAGGTGATGCTCCACCTGGTAGCCGAGGTTGCCGCTGATCACGTGGAACAGCGGGCTGCCGTCGATGTTGGCCGCGCCGACCAACTGGCGCAAATACCACTCCGGGCGCGTCTCGTCCTCGACTTCTTCTTCGCTGAACGTGTAGGTCTGGTCGGGAAAATGGCCGCAGAAAATGATGGCGTGTGCCCACACATTACGGATGACATTGGCCAGTACGTCGGCGGCCAAGGTGCGCAGGTAGGTGCTCTCCACCCCGGGTAACACCTTGTCGAAGAATGTGGCTGCCGCGCCCACCCGTCCCGTGCCCGAAACCTTGCGAAGACGCCGGCCGAGTCGCGATGCCGCCGGCGGTTCGAGTTGTCCACCGAAGGCCAGTTGTACCAAGGCGTATGCGCCCGCACTGATTACCGGCCATCCGATGTAGTCCTTGATGATCTGCGAGCGCGCCTTGACGCTGATGCCTTTCAGGTCCTTGCGCACCTCCGACCACGGCTTCTCCCTGGCCCGGATCGCCTCGATATCCATGTCGTGTACGGCGACACCCCACTCGAACAAGATGGTGAGCAGCAAGTTATAGAGCGGTTGCCCCAGGTAGTACGGACGCCAACGCTGGTTGGGGTCGATACGCATGATCTCGTAGCCGAGATCCTTGTCCTTGCCCCGGATGTTTGTGTACGTGTGATGGATGTAGTTGTGCGAGTGCCGCCATGACTCCGCAGTTGAGGCGGTGTCCCAGTCCCATTTCGAAGAATGAATATCGGGATCGTTCATCCAATCCCATTGACCGTGCATCACGTTGTGCCCGATCTCCATGTTCTCCAAGATCTTCGCCAGCCCCAGGCACGCCGTGCCGACGACCCACGCGGTTCTAGATCGAGAGGCCAGTAGCAGGACCCGGCCCACCACCACAATTTGGCGCTGGGCGGTGATGACCGACTTGATGTACCGGCGGTCGCGGTCACCGAGATCGGCGAACACGTCGTCGTGAATCGCGTCGAGTTCTTTACCCAGCTTCTCTCGCTCTTGTTCACCCAAATGGGCGAACGGGCTTTCGGTACGTTGCACCGTAGAAGTCACTGCGGTTCCTTTCGATCACAGTTCTAGTTCGACGTCGCCTTCGGCGGCATTGATGCAGATCCGAACTTCCTGCTCGGTGGGTTCACTGATGTCACCGGAGCGCAGATCACGCAGCTTTCCCGATTTGAGGGTGCCCACGCAGGTGTGGCAGATCCCGATGCGACATCCGAACGCGAGTTCCAGGCCGGCGTTCTCGCCTGCTTCCAAAATGGATGTGCCGCCGTCGCATTCGACCGTCTTGTCACTCTTGAGGAAGTTGACTTCGCCGCCTTCGCCGTCGCCGGCGTCACCGCCGATCTTCGGCTGGAATCGCTCGAAGTGCAGGCGATCCGGATCGCCGTTTTTCTCCCAATGCTCGATCAGCGCATCGAGCATCTCTTCCGGTCCCGAGCAGAACGCTTCACGCTCGCGCCAGTCCGGGCACTCCTCATCCAGGTCCTCGGGTTCGAGTCGGCCGCGATCTCCGGTCAGGCGAATGTCCAGTCGCATTTTCTCGTGACGGCCGTCGAGATCTTCGAGGACGGACAAGAACATCACTTGCTCGCGGGTGCGAGCGGAGTGAATGTGCACCACGTCGCCCAGTTCATCGCGGTGATCGAGGCTGCGCAGCATGCTCATGATCGGCGTGATGCCACTGCCGGCGCTGATGAACAGCATCTTGTCGGGTAAGGGCTCGGGCAGTGTGAACACGCCTTCGATCTCGCCGAGTCGCACCAGTTCCCCGGGCCGGATTTTCTCGACCAGATACGGCGACACCACACCGCTGTCCACCTTCTTGGGCGTCACGCTGATCAGACCGTCGACGGGTTCCGGATCAGATGTCAGCGAGTACGCGCGCCAGTGGTAGACCCCGTCGATGACGAGACCCAGCCGCACATACTGGCCCGGTTTATGGCCGGGCCACTCGTAACCCGGGCGAATCAGAACGCTCGAGGCTTCCGAGCCCTGGGACTCGACCCGCTCGACTTTCCCGCGCAACTCCTTCGTTGTCCATAACGGGTTGATCATCTCGATGTAGTCGTCGGGCTGTAGGGGCTTGAATAAGTTCCGGACAGCTTTCAGGAACAACCTACGGCCACGGGATACCTGAGGCTGAGCGCCGCGTTCCGCCATGGGTCCAACAGTACACAGTTGTTCACTCAGATAAAACAAAGATCCGAAATATGTTGCATAGCAATGATTATGAGAGATCCTGCAATCGACACGCGGGTACCACACGTTCACTGCGTGTAGGTCGGTGTATTGCGTGCCCAGCCTCGCGCTCGCGGCTGGGCTGCCCTGTGCAGATTCCCCGACTTCTGTGCAGGTCAAACCCACAACCAAACCTTTGTTGCGTTCTCGTCCGCGCGGTGCCCCGCTCAACCCGGCCAGTTGGCTGGTCGCTTCCGGGCGCGGGCCCACCAGAACGCGGATGCCGGCGCCGCAGCCGAGACTGGGTTTGCGCAACGTGGCCGCAGGCTACTATGCCGCCATGCCGCTCGACGAAGGCTCCACGTTCGCCGGATACACCATTGTCCGGCGGCTCGGATCCGGCGGAATGGGTGAGGTCTATCTGGCTCAGCACCCGAGACTGCCGCGCCAGGATGCGCTGAAGGTCGTCAAGGCCGACGTATCCGCGGACAGCGAATACCGCGAGCGTTTTTATCGCGAGGCCGAGACCGCCGCGGCCCTATGGCACCCGCACATCGTGGCGGTGCACGACCGTGGCGAAACCGACGGGCAGCTGTGGATCGACATGGACTACGTCGACGGCACCGACGCGGGCGCTCTGCTGGAAGAACGCTATCCGAACGGGATGCCGGGACCCGAGGTCGTCGAGATCATCACCGCGGTGGCCGAGGCGCTGGATTACGCGCACGAACACAAGATGATGCACCGCGACGTCAAGCCCGCCAATATGCTCATTGCCCAGCCCGATTCACCGGCTCGACGAATCCTGTTGGCCGACTTCGGGATTGCCGGCCTGGTGGGCGAATCGACCGGCTTGACCGCCACGAACATGACGGTCGGCACGGTCGCCTACGCGGCCCCCGAACAACTGATGGGCAACGACCTGGACGGCCGGGCGGACCAGTATGCACTCGCGGCGTCGGCCTACCAGCTGCTCACCGGGTCGCCCCCGTTCCAGCACACGAACCCGGCGGTGGTGATCAGTCAGCATCTCACCGCGACACCCCCTCCGATCGGCGAACGGCGTCCCTCCCTGGCCGATCTCGATCCGGTGTTCAGCAAGGCGCTGTCCAAAGATCCCAAAGACCGCTACCTGCGGTGCGTCGACTTCGCGCGTGCGCTCGGCCATCACCTGGGCGACACCGGTGACGCCGACGAGACCAACCTGTCCCTGCCCGCGGTCGCGTCGCCGCCATCGAGTCGATCGCTGCTGCGGCCCGCCGTCCTGGTCCCCGGGGTTCTGGCGATCTTGCTGGTGATCGCCATTGTTTTCGGGCTGCGGGAGTTCCTGCGTGCCGACGAAGACGAGCGGGCCGCGACCGCTTCGCGGACCGCGACACCCACGGCGAGCGCGGCACCGTCGGCGCCCGCTACCACCTCCGCAGCCGCCGGCACACCGACCCCGGGAAACGTCGAACCGATACCGGTGGTCGCGATCGGTGCGGAGTGTTACCCGCTTGGCAGCGTCGGAAAGACACGGGCCAAGGCCGACGCTTTCTGCTCGCCGCTGCAGGGCGTGCAGGACCCGGACAAGGGCATCTGGTCGCTGACCGAGGGGCCCGTCGCGAGTCCCACCGTCACCTCGGCTCCGGGACCCAACGAGACGCCGCTGCCCAGTGAGCAAGAGACCCCGGTTCAGGTCTGCGTGCAGCAGACCGGGCAGACGCGGCTGCAGTGTCTGGAGGAGATCCGCCGAGGCAACGCGCCGCGCCGCTGATCGGCCGCCGCAGCATCGGTAACACATATTTGACGTCTTCCTTCTGCAAACGACCAACCTGCCGATACAGTTGTCTGCGATGACCCAGACAGCTGCCCCGCCTGTGTTGACCGTGCGGTATGACGGAGCCGAACGCACCTTCGCAGCAGGCCACGACGTAGTCATTGGGCGTGACTTGCGCGCGGACGTCCGCGTCGCACACCCCCTCATCTCCCGCGTGCACCTGTTGTTGCGGTTTGACCAGGGCCGATGGGTCGCCATCGACAACGGCAGCCTCAACGGGCTGTACGTCAACAACCGACGTGTGCCGGTTGTCGACATACAGGACGGGCAGCGCGTCAACATCGGCAACCCGGACGGCCCGGCACTGGACTTCGAGGTGGGCCGCCGGAGCCAGGGAACGGTGGGGCGCCCGCCGCCGACGACGGCAATGGCGATACCGGCGCGGCCCAGCGGTCCGATTTCCCAACAGAGCGGCCAGAATTGGGGACAGCCGCCGGCGCCCCCGTCGACAGCACGGATGCCCGCGGCGCCGCCGTCGGGACCGCAGCCGCGCTACCCGTCCGGCCCGCAACCGATGCACCCGCAGCAAGGCGGACCGGGTTCGTCGCCGCACATCTACCGTCCCGCCGCCGGAGCGCAGCCGCCGCCGGTGATCGGCCGCACGGCCGACGTGGGCGGCAGGACTTCGATGATGAAGATCCTGCGGCCGGGCAAGGCCGGAGGCGACCTGCCGCCGAACGCCATCAAGATCGGTCGCGCCGACGACAACGACATCGTCATCCCCGAGGTGCTGGCCTCCCGCCACCACGCGACCCTGATCCCGTCGCCCAACGGCATCGAGATACGCGACAACCGCAGCATCAACGGCACCTTCGTCAACGGCACCCGGGTCGAGTCCGCCGTGCTGCGCGACGGCGACGTCGTCACGATCGGCAACATCGACCTCGTCTTCGAGAACGGTGTCCTGTCCCGTCGCGAAGAGAGCCTGCTCGAAACCCGTACCGGCGGACTGGACGTGCGCGGGGTGACGTGGACGATCGAGGGCAACAAGACGCTGCTGGACAACATTTCGATCACCGCACGCCCCGGGATGCTCACCGCGGTCATCGGTCCTTCCGGTGCGGGCAAGTCGACCTTCGCCAAGCTGGTCGCCGGCTACACCCACCCGACCAGCGGCACGGTGGCCTTCGAGGGCCACAACGTGCACGCCGAATACGCCTCGCTGCGCAGCAGGATCGGGATGGTGCCGCAGGACGACGTGGTGCACGGTCAGCTGACTGTGCGTCAGGCTCTGATGTACGCCGCCGAGCTGCGCCTGCCCCCGGACACCACCAAGGAAGACCGCGAACAGGTGGTCGCCCGGGTGCTCGAGGAACTCGAGATGACCAAGCACCTCGAGACCCGCGTCGACAAGCTGTCCGGCGGTCAGCGCAAACGCGCCTCGGTGGCGCTGGAATTGCTCACCGGTCCGTCGCTGCTGATCCTCGACGAGCCGACCTCGGGTCTGGACCCGGCCTTGGACCGGCAGGTCATGACGATGCTTCGGCAACTGGCCGACGCCGGGCGTGTGGTCCTGGTCGTCACCCACTCGCTGACCTACCTCGACGTCTGCGACCAGGTGCTGTTGCTGGCGCCGGGCGGCAAGACCGCGTTCTGCGGGCCGCCGAGCCAGATCGGCCCGTCGATGGGCACGACCAACTGGGCTGACATCTTCAGCACCGTCGCCGACGACCCGGACGGGGCCAAGGCCCGGTACCTGGAACGCACCGGTCCGCCACCGCCAGTGCCGCCCACCGAGCAACCCGCCGAGTTGGGTGAGGCGGCGCATACCAGCCTGCTCCGGCAGTTCTCCACGATCGCCCGACGTCAGCTGCGGCTGATCATCTCCGACCGCGGCTATTTCATCTTCCTGGCGATATTGCCGTTCATCATGGGTGCGCTGTCCATGTCGGTGCCCGGTGACGTCGGTTTCAATGCCCCGAACATGGCCCCACCCAATCCGAGTGACGCTCCCACCGAGCCGGCTCAGATCTTGGTGCTGCTCAATGTCGGTGCGGTGTTCATGGGCACGGCGCTGACCATCCGCGACCTGATCGGCGAGCGGGCGATCTTCCTCCGAGAACAGGCGGTGGGCCTGTCCACCACCGCCTACCTGCTGGCCAAGGTCTGCGTGTACACCGTCATGGCGCTGGTCCAGTCGGCGATCGTGACCATCATCGCGCTCCTCGGCAAGCCCGGACCCAAGGTGGACGCCTCGGTGCTGGGCAGTGCCGCGCTGGAGCTCTATGTCGACATCGCGGCAACCACGGTCGCGTCGGCCATGCTCGGATTGGTGTTGTCGGCCGTCGCCAAGTCCAACGAGCAGATCATGCCGCTGCTCGTGGTGGCAGTCATGTCGCAGCTGGTGTTCTCCGGCGGCATGATCCCGGTGACCAACCGGATGGGCCTGGACCAGATGTCGTGGGTCACCCCGGCGCGATGGGGCTTCGCGGCGTCGGCCTCCACCATCGACCTGACCACGTTGTGTCCAGTGCCGCAGGTGCCGAAGGACTCGCACTGGAAACACACCGCGGGCGCCTGGATCTTCGACATGGCGATGCTTGTGGTGCTGAGCATCTTCTACCTGGGCTTCGTGCGCTGGAAGATCCGGCTGAAGAGCGGCTGATCACTCGGCGGTGCCGCCACCGCGGGTGTCGATGACCCGTTGCGCGATGTCGACGAGCTTGGAGTTGCTCTCCTGGGACAGGGCGCGCAGCATCTCGAACGCACGTACCTCGTCGACGTTGTAGCGCTCCATGATGATGCCTTTGGCCTGCCCGATGCGGTCTCGGGTGGACAGCGCCGCCTGCATGTTCTCGTCCTGGCGTCCGGCCAGGATCGCCGCGGCGGCATGCGCCGCGAGCACGGTGCCGATGGTTTCCGCTTCGGCGTCCCAGACGCCGGCTTCGAACCCGAAGAGGTTCAGCGCGCCCGCGGTGCGTTCGGCGGTGTAGAGCTTGAAGGACAACCCACTGAGCACGCCGAGTTCGAGGGCAGCCGGCGAGTACTGCGGCCAGCGTTCTTCGGTCCGGAAATCGTCGGTCCGCACGATCGTGTCGTGTAGCGCGGCCTGATAGCAGGGGCCCTCTTGGAAGCGGTGTTGCAGTTCGTCGAGTTTTTCGGGCAGCTCGGTGACATCGCCGAGCGATTCGAAGGTGCCGCCGCGGTGGACCAGCAGCACTCCGGCCGTGTCGGCGCCGGGTATCAGCTCCACAGCAGCCGCGGTGACGTCGCTCAGAATCTGCTCGATGGTGCGCGGCGTGGCTATGGTCTGCGCCAACTTGGCCATGCGCACGGCCAGGTCATGCTTGTCCGAAGTCATGCTGATATGTCTACCCGTTGGTGCGCTCCGCTGACCGGTGCGTCCCGACGACTACCGAGCGACGCCGTCGCGTGGCGCCGCTCGGCAGCCCGGACCCGACCCGGTCTGGTGTTATCGGGCTAGCGCGCCCAATTGCCGTGCTGCGGTGCCGTCCAGTGGGTCGGCTGAAGGGCGGCTTGCTTGGGGCGGAGGAACAGCGAGCCGGCGGCGGAGCGATTGCGCAGGGCCGATGCCCGCCAGGTGTTGACCGGGTGGGAGGCCATCATGTTGGAGAGCCACACGAAAAACCCCGTCTCCGTGCTGGCCCGGTCGGCCATCCCGTCGAAGTCCACCCAGCGCAGCAGGTACTTACCGGCGCTGAGCACCCCGATGGCGCGGCGGGCGCCCTCCGGGCGGAACGCGTAGCCGTAGTTGTCGGCGGTGTATTCCATCGACCGGGACAGCGCCTGACCGAGGAACGGAACCTTCATGGCCAACTGGCTGAGCTGTCGCCAGTAGGAGGCGTGCCCAGCCGCGATGTGTCCGACCTCGTGACCGATCACGAAAGCCAGCGCCTCGGGGTCGCGAGCCTGGCCGCCGACCTCGAACAGGTCGCTGTACACCACCACATACCGGCGGAAGCCGTGGCCGCTGGCGAACGCGTTGATCTGTCCGTTGCCCAAGACGACGTAGGCGTCCGGGACTTCGGTCAGACCGAACCGCTGTGCCGCTTCGACGACCAGCCAGTAGCCTTCCGGAAACTGGGTGGGCGACATTTTGACGCCGTTGGTGCGTTGCCGGCCGTAGTTCAATCCTCGGCCCAGGAACAGCGCCAGCGGCGTGGCAAGCACCGAAAGCCACAGCAGACTGGTCTTGCCGGATACCACTACGGCAATCGCGATCAGGTAGAGAACCACGCTGGTCAAGATGACCAGGACCAGCAGACCGATCTCCCACGGGTGGCGAACCGGCTGATCGCGGTAGCCGACTGGGCCCGATGCTGGTCCGGGCGGCGCATGGTGCGATCCGGGGAAATGGGCGTGATGGTGTGCCGGCGAGTCGACAATGGCCATGACGGTGCCTGAACTCCTGTATGAGGTCAGCCCGCTCCCGGTTGGTGGCGGGCCACATCAGACTTCGGCAACGGTCTTAAAGGATTCTCTATAAATCCTTGGAGCCCGATAAATTCACCGGTCAGAAAGTTGAACCTGGATGCGCCTCCGGGACCACCAGCCCCGGACGTCGTTTCCTATCATCATGGCTATGCACGCCAGCGCGTTGACGATGGCGCGATCGCCCGCGTACGCGGCTGCAGACGCGGCCCGCTACCGCGCGGCGGGCTGGTGGTCGGATACGACGCTGTCCGAAGCGGTGCGCGGTCACGCACAGCACTCGCCGGAGCGCACGGCGTACCTCGACTCGCGGCAGGACCGTGCGGCAGCGGCGCTGACGTGGCACGAATTCGACGCCGCGGCAACCGCTTTGGCTGGACGGCTGGTCGCCTGCGGGGTCCGGCCCGGCGACCGGGTCGCGGTGTGGCACGGTGATTCGGCGGCCATCCACGTGTTGTTCGTCGCCGTCGAACGCTGCGGCGCCGTCGTGGTCGGCATCGGCGCGCGCGCCGGCGTGCGGGAAGGCGCTCATCTGTTGCGTGCCACGCAGCCCACGTTGCTGATCAGCGATCCGCCGCGCGGGGCGGCAGCGACTGATGCGGCCACCATGGTGGGACTGCCGGTGCTGATCCTGCGCCCCGACCTGCGTCTGGACCCGGACGTGCGCCCAGGTGCCGTCGCGGCTGCCGCTCAGTTGGGACCCGACGACGTCTTTCTGATCAACTCGACCTCCGGGACCACCGGACTACCCAAGTGCGTGGTGCACACCCAGAACCGTTGGCATTACTTTCATCGGAAGGCCGTCGCCCACGGGCTGCTGACCCCCGACGACGTAATCCTGCCGGTGATCCCGATGCCGTTCGGATTCGGAATATGGACCAGCCACACCACCCCGATTCACCTGGGTGCGACCACGGTGATCCTGGAGCGGTTCACCACCGCTGCGGTGTACGAAGCGATAGCCCGACACCGTGTCACCGTATTATGTTGTGTCAGTACGCAATTGACGATGCTGATGGCGGACCCGGATCGCCGGGGGCACGACATGAGCTCGCTGCGGGTGGTCTTCACCGGCGGCGAGGCGCTGCCGTACCGGCCCGCTGCGGAGTTCGAGGACCTCAGCGGCGCCCAGATTCTGCAGTTTTATGGCTCCAACGAGACCGGAGTGCTCAGCGGGACCACGCTGGACGACCCGCAGCAACAACGCCTGCGAACCGGCGGGCGGATCATCCCGGAAATGTCGGTACGTCTTTTCGACGGTGACCTCGACGTCACCCACACGGGCCGCGGCCAGCCCGCTTGCCGGGGCCCGGCGACCAGCCTCGGGTACCTCAGCGGGTTGGAAGGCGGTTTGGCAGGCGGTTTGGAAGGCGGTACCGACCACGACGAATTGTTCACCCGCGACGGTTGGATGCGGATGGGCGACATCTGCGAGATCGACGCCGACGGCTACCTGACAGTCACCGGACGAACCTCGGACTTCATTCTGCGGGGCGGCAAGAACATCAGCGCCGCCCAGGTCGAAGACGCCGCCATGACCCATCCGGCACTCGCGGGGGCGTCGGCGGTTGCCATGCCCGATCCGGTGTTCGGCGAAAAGGTCTGTCTCTACGTCGAACTCGTCGGCCGCCGTCGCCTCGTACTGAGCGACCTCGTCGAACATCTACTGGCGCTGGGAGTCTCGAAGGAATTGCTGCCGGAGCGGCTCGTGGTAGTCGACGAGCTTCCGCGCTCGTCCGGGGGTAAGGTCGCCAAAGGCCAGCTCCGCGAGGATATCCGAAGCAGGATGGAGGCCGCCGATGAATGCTCCTGACGCACGCCGGGGCGGACTGGAAGTGTGGGCGCCCTCGGTGGTGCCGCCGATCGGCGTCGAACTGTCCGACGAACAGGCGCTGGCGATAGCCTTCCGTCACCTCGCGTCCATCGGGTTCGCCGAGAACATGGCCGGTCACATCACCTGGCAACCCGACGAGCAGAGCGAGATGTTGGTCAACCCCTGGGGGTTGTGGTGGCAGGAACTCACCGCCTCCGACATCTGCGCGGTCGACGCCGACGCGCGGGTGATCCGCGGCCGCTGGGACGTGACCCCGGCCATCCACATCCACACCGAACTGCACCGGGTACGCGACGACGCTCGGGTCGTCATCCACAACCACCCGTACTACGTGTGCGTGCTGGCGGCTCTGGGCCGGCTTCCCGAACTCGTCCATCAAACCGGTGCGTTGTTCCTGGACGATCTGTGCCTCGTCGAGGATTACGACGGGGAAGTCGACAACCCCTCTCGCGCAGCCGATCTCGCCGCGCATATCGGCGGGGCGAATCTGACGATCCTGGCCAACCACGGGGTCATCGCCACCGGACGCACCCTGCCGGAAGCCGTCTACCGCGCGGCGTCGATCGAGCGGGTGTGCAAGCTGGCCTACGACGTCCTGCTGACCGGCAGATCGCCGTCGGAGATGAAGTGGTCGGACATGAAGGGCATGCAGGCCTCGCTGATCGAACGTGCCGCCGTCGTCTACTGGGCGGGAGCAGCACGCATGACGATCAAAGCCGACCCCGATGTGCTCACCTAACCCTGCGCGAGCAGACGCAAAAGCACCCAATTCTTACCGAATTGGGGTGCTTTTGCGTCTGCTCGCCACCTAAAGGAGACCCCGGCATGAAATCGATCGACGACCTGGCCGCCGACCTGAACTTCACCACCGCCAAGACCGGCGCCGACCGGTCGGTGACGTTGCTGCCGGATCCGCCTCGGGCGCAACGCCGCTACACGGTCATCTCGGTGGACGACCACATCGTCGAGCCGCCGGACACCTTCACCGGGCGGTTGCCGCGCAAGTTCGCCGACCGCGCACCGAAGGTCGTCGACACCCCCGAGGGCGGACAGACGTGGGTCTACGACGGTCACATACTGCCCAACGTCGGGTTCAACGCGGTGGTGGGGCGGCCCGTCTCTGAGTACGGGTTCGAACCGGTCCGATTCGACGAAATGCGCAGGGGCGCTTGGGATATCCACGCTCGCGTCCGGGACATGGACCTCAACGGTATCTACGCGTCGCTGAACTTCCCGTCGTTCCTGCCCGGATTCGCCGGCCAGCGCCTGCAGCAGGTCACCGGGGATCGCGACCTGGCCCTGGCCGCGGTGCGGGCCTGGAACGACTGGCACCTGGAGGCGTGGGCCGGCCCCTATCCCGGCCGGATCATTCCGTGTCAACTGCCCTGGCTGCTGGATTCGGAGCTGGGTGCGGCCATGATCCGGGAGAACGCCGAACGGGGTTTCCACGCGGTGACGTTCAGCGAGAACCCGGCCATGCTCGGCTTGCCGAGTATCCACTCCAGGCATTGGGACCCGATGATGGCGGCGTGCGCCGAGACCGGCACGGTGGTCAACCTGCACATAGGGTCCTCCGGTTCGTCACCGTCAACGACCGCCGACGCCCCGCCGGACGTACAAGGCGTGCTGTTCTTCGCCTACGCGATCTCAGCGGCGGTGGATTGGCTGTATTCGGGTCTGCCCAGCCGGTTCCCCGACCTCAAGATCTGCCTGTCGGAGGGCGGAATCGGTTGGGTGGCAGGGTTATTGGACCGCCTTGACCACATGCTCAGCTACCACGAGATGTACGGCACCTGGCAGGCGCTGGGCGAAAGACTGACTCCCGCCGAGGTTTTCACGCGCAATTTCTGGTTCTGCGCGGTAGAGGACAAGTCGTCGTTCATGCAGTACGGCCGCATCGGGGTGGACAACATCATGCTGGAGGCCGACTATCCGCACTGCGACTCGACGTGGCCGCACACTCAGCAGACGATCCACGAACAGATCGGTGGGTTGCCCGACGACGTGATCCGCAAGATCACTTGGCAGAACGCCTCACGGCTGTATCAGCATCCGGTGCCGGCCGAAGTCCAGCGCGACCCCGAAGCCTTCTGAGATCAGGTGACCCATTCGGGTTGCTCGGCGGTGTCCACCGCCGAGAAGTCCTTGTGCCCCAACCCGGCAACGCAGCCGCCGTCGACGACGAACTCCGAGCCGGTGGAATAGCTGGACTCGTCGCTGGCCAGGTACACGACCAGGCTGGAGACTTCCTCCGGTTCGGCGGCGCGCCCCAGCGCGGTCTGGAAGATGTCCTCGGGCACCCACTCGGTCATCGGCGTCTTGATCAGTCCGGGATGGATGGAGTTGACCCGGATACCGCTCGGGCCGAGCTCCAGCGCGGCGGACTTGGTCAGGCCGCGGACCGCGAACTTGGTGGCGGTGTAGCCGTGGCAGGCGATGGTGCCGGCCAGACCCTCGATGGAAGAGATGTTGATGATGGATCCGCGACCGGCCGCCTTCATCGGTTTCACGACGGCCCGGATGCCGAGAAAGACACCGGTCAGGTTGATGTCGAGGATCCGCTGCCACTCCGACAGTGCGTAGTCCTCGAACGTCCCGATGTTGATGATGCCGGCATTGTTCACCAGGATGTCCAGCCGGCCGAACTCTGTCACCGCGAGCTCGACGGCGGTATCCCATTGCTCGGGGTCGGTGACGTCGAGATGCAGGTAGCGTGCCGCGTCGCCGACCTCGGCCGCGACGGCCTTGCCCTCGTCGTCGAGGATGTCGCCGAACACCACTTTGGCTCCCTCGGCCACCAACCTCCGGACGTGCGCGGCACCCATCCCGCGGGAGCCGCCACTGACGAGAGCGACCTTGTCGGTCAATCGGTTTGACATCCAAACTCCTATCTGGGACCGGCCGCGGGTAATCGTGGCACACCCGCCGGCACGGGTCCACCATACGCATGACAGTCGATGTATGGCCGCCGGACCCGAGCAGGTCGCTACGCTGGGTCGAGCTGGCAGGGGGAAGACATGCTGAACACGGACCACGTCGACTTCAGTGCCGTCCCGTGGGGGTCGGTGGAGTGGACAAACCTGGTGACACTGTACCTGCGGGCATATGAAAGCCGTTCGCCGCGAACCATTCTGGGGGACCACGAGGCTGCCGCGGCCGTGAACCGGATCACCTACGACTTCGACCGGATGCGCCGCACCATGCTGCCCGCGGTGAATCAATATACCGTCGCCCTGCGCGCCAAACGGATCGACGATTGGTGCGCCGCGTTCTTGCAACGAGAGCCCGACGCGGTCGTACTGCATCTCGGTTGTGGCCTCGACGCCCGGGCGTTCCGGCTCGCCGTGCCCGAGTCCGTGCACTGGTACGACCTGGACCAACCCTCCGTGATCGCGTTGCGTCGTCGACTCTACGAGGAAACCGACCGGTACCGCATGATCGGCTCGTCGGTCACCAGCCCGCACTGGTTGACTGACATCACGACCGGACGGCCCACGCTGGTCGTCGCCGAGGGACTGCTCATGTATCTACCCGAACGCGACGTCCGCCAGTTGCTGAGCCGCCTGACCGATCAATTCGCCAGCGGCGAAATGCTTTTCGATACCGTCTCACCGTTCGGGCCGGTGTTGTCCAGGGTGTTCACCAAGGGCATCGTCAAGTGGGGAATCCGGGACATCCGCGCTTTGGAAGCCTGGAATCCGCGACTGCATGCTTTGGAGCGCCGGCCGGTGCTCGCCGACCACGACAGGATTCCGGTGCGGTCGGTACGTCTGATTTACAAAGGGCTTTCGCGAATTTTCGGATCCTCCTACGACGTGCTGAACCGCTTCGGCTACTGACCCGTACCCGCCCATCGACTAGCGTCACTGTCATGCAGCTCACCGGCAAGACAGTTCTGCTCACCGGTGCGACCGGCGGCCTGGGCCGCGCGATCGCCAATGCGCTCGCCGAGCGGGGCGCCCGTCTGATCCTGAGTTCGCGCAAACAGCAAGAACTTGACGACCTGTCGGCCTCGCTCGTCGGTGATGGGCACCGGACGATCGTCAGCGATCTCGCTGACCCCGGCGCCGGCCTGGCTCTGCTCGGCGCGGCCGGCCCGATCGACGTGCTGGTCGCCAACGCGGCGCTGCCGGCCTCGGGCAAGCTGGACAGCTACACCGCCGAGCAGGTCGACCGCGCCCTGCGAGTCAATCTCGAGGTGCCGGTGCAGATGACCCGCGAACTGATCCCGGCGTTCGTCGAACGCGGGTCCGGCCACTTCGTCTACATCTCGTCGATCTCCGGCAAAGCGGCTACCGCCCGCGCGTCGCGGTACGCGGCAACCAAGTTCGGCCTGCGCGGCTTCGCTTTCTGCCTGCGGGATGACCTGCGCCCCGAAGGCATCGGCGTCTCGGTGGTGAGCCCCGGCATGATCGGCAACGCAGGCATGTTCGCCGAGTCCGGCGCCCCGGCGCCGGCGTTGATGGGCACCGGGACACCGGAACAGGTGGGCGCCGGTGTGGTCACCGCCATCGAACGCAATCGGCGCGAAGTGACGGTCGCGCCACTGCAGCAGCGACTGCTGGGACAGTTCGCCGCCACCGCCCCAGAAGTTGCCTCACGTCTGGCCGGAAACATAGCCGTGAAGGCAGCGGACCAAGTCGCGGCCGGACAGACCCACAAGCGGTGAAAATGTGATGGCATCCTGGCCTGGTGGGCGTGCTGTTCCGGTTACTCGAGCTGCTGTTGCTGATGCTGCCGCTGGTCGGCCTGATCGCGGCCGGTATCAAGGCGATCTCGTCGATGAACCGTCGGGCGACGCAGAACGCTGACACCGCGGACCAGAACGCCGGTGCCGATGACCTGGGCGGCGTCTCGGCGAGAAACCCCGCGGCGCACTGGCGGGCGATCCGGCGCGCGCTGGAAGCGCACGAGCAGACCGACGCACGCTGGTTGGAGTACGAGCTCGACGCGTCGCGCCTGCTGGACTACCCGCTGATGACCGATCTGCGGGATCCGCTGACCGCCGGCTTCCACAAGGCGAGGCTGCGTGCGGACCTGCACAAACCGCTGCGGGCAGAAGACCTGTTCGACGACCGCGACGCCGCGCGCCAGTATCTGGAGGCCGTCGAGGATTACGTCACCGCGTTCAACGCCGCGGAAGCCGAAGCGACCCGCCGGCGACGCAGCGATTTCTCCGCCGAGGAAAACCAACGGCTGGCCCGGGCGCAAAGCCTGCTTCGGGTCGCCGCAGACAGCGGCGCGACAGCCCAGGAACGCCAGCATGCATACGGATTGGCGCGCACCGAGCTCGACGGCCTCATCGTGCTCCCCGACGCCACTCGCGCCGCAATCGAACGTGCGATCGCCGGTGAGATCGACAGCTAGCCCTTCAGCCGCACCATCCGCGTGGTGGTGCTTTCATCGAGGTCGACGAGGTCACTGCGGGACCGCAGGAAATCGCTGAAAGACTTGAAGCCCAATGACTTTTCGCTGAATGACGGGTTCATCCGCTTCATCTGTGCCTTCACCTCGGAGTTGTGCAGCCAGTCCGCGTCGTCCTTCTCCTGGCCGATCCGCAGCGCCCGCTCGAGCAGCCCGGTCGCCGCGAGTTGCGGGTCCGGTGGCGGCGGCTCGTCCTCGGGTTCGGACGGACTTGCGTGCCGTCCGCGCTTGCGTGGTGGGGGTGCGGTGGGCGCGGTCGAGATCCCCGGCAGCGCGTCGTAGGTGACGAACTCATCGCAGGCGGCGGCCAGCGATTGGCTGCTGGCGCCGGCCACGCCGATGCCGACAACGTAGCGACCCAACCGTTTACAGCGCTGCGCCAACGCGATGTAGTCCGAATCGCCGCCGACGATCACGACGTGCGTGAGGTCGGGCAGCCGGAACATGTCCTCGACGGCGTCGACTGCCAGCCGGATGTCGGCGCCGTTCTTGCCGTAGGCAGCTGCCGGGAAAAGCTGGACGAGGTCGACGGCGCGCCCGACCAGCTGGCCGTGGTAGTTCGCGTTCACCTCCGCTGACCAGTCGGCATAGGCGCGGGTGAGCACCAGCGTGCCGAACGAGGACGCGAAGTCCATGATCGCGCCGAGGTCGACGGTGGCGACCCGCAGCCGTTCCTTGTCGAGTCCCTTTGCTTTGTCTTTCTGGAATGTGCTGCGACCGTGGACCTGGTCGTAGCGGGAGATGACGATGTTGTCGAAGTCGAAGTAGACGGCCACCCGGGTCGCGCTGGAGTCGGTCACCCGGCCATCGTCCGTCATCAACCGATCATTCGGTAGACGGTGCCCCGCTCGTCGCGCACCCAGAGGGTTTCGTCCGCCCCGATCGCGGTGCCCTCAGCGATCAACTGGCGTTTGAGCACCTTGTGGGTGGCGGTGCTGGGCAGCTCGGCAGCGATTCGGACGTAGCGCGGGCGCGCTTTGGGCGACAGATCGGGTTGCTCGTCGAGGAACGCTTCGAAGGATTCCGGGTCGAAGGCGCCGTCGTCGTGCAGCACCACCGCGGCCATCACCTGATCACCGACCCGCTCGTCCGGAACGGCATACACTGCCACCCGGTTGACCGCGTTGTGCCGCAACAGGATTCGCTCGATCGGCGCGGCCGCCAGGTTCTCCCCGTCCACCCGCATCCAATCGGCGGTGCGCCCGGCCAGGTAGATCCAGCCCTCAGCATCGCGGTAGGCGAGGTCCCCGGACCAGTACATGCCGTGCCGCATGCGTTCGGCATTGGCTTCGGGATCGTTGTAGTAGCCGGCGAACAAGCCCGAACCCGTCGTGTTGACCAGTTCGCCCACCGCTTCGTCGGCGTTGGCCAGCGCACCGTCTTCGTCGAACCGGGCGAGTGGGCACTCCGTGACGGTGTCGCTGTCGTACACCGCGACTCCGGCCATCCCTTTGCCGATCGAGCCCGACGGGGTGCCCGGTTCGCGCACCACGATGACCGCGTTCTCGGTGGAGCCGAAACCGTCCTCGACCCGGGCTCCGAAGCGGCTGCCGAACGCTTTGATGTCCTTCTCGTTGGCCTCGTTACCGAACGCCACTCGCAGCGGGTTGTCGGCGTCGTCGTCGCGTTCGGGTGTGGCCAGGATGTAGGCCAGGGGTTTGCCGACGTAATTCATGTAGGTGACGTCGTACCGGCGGACGTCGTCGAGAAATTGGCTCGCCGAGAATTTCGCCGGCACGATCGCCGCGCCGGAGGCCACTGCGGGCGCCCATCCCGCGACCACTGCGTTGGAGTGGAACAGCGGCATGGACACATAGCAGGTGTCTGCAGAGGTCAGGGCGAAGCGCTCGGCCAGGTTGCGCCCGGAGAACACCGGCATCAGGTGCGGAAACTGCACGGCTTTGGGGTTGCCACTGGTCCCGGACGTGAAGATCATCATGAACGGGTCCATCATCTCGACCTCACGGTGGGGGACCAGCGGGCCGGCGCCCGCAACCATGTCCGTCCACTCCGCTGTCGAGGTGTCCAGGATCCGTGCCCCGGCCAGGTCCAGCCCGTCCAGCAGCCCCCGGTGCTCGGCGTCGGTGACGACGATCTGGCAGTCCGACCGCCGCACATCGGCGGCCAGCGCCTCACCCCGTCGCGTGGTGTTCAGTCCGCACAGGACATAACCGCCGAGCCCGGCGGCCGCCAACTGCGTCAGCATGTCCGGGGTGTTGGCCAGCAGCGACCCGATGTGCATGGGACGGTCCGGATCGGCGGCCGCCAGCAGCGCCGCGGCCCGCGCCGCCGATTCGGTGAGGTACTGACTCCAAGTCCATTGCAGCTCACCGTATTTCACTGCAATCGCGGAGTCTGACAGCCGCTGCCGCAGCAGTGCCTGGATCGTGTCGCTCATGAATTCGGTTCCGTCCGTTGTCGGGTCGCGCTGTGCTGCAGCTCGAGGTAGCTGCTGAGGATGTCGACGAGCACGCGACGTTCCTTGCTGGTGTCGACCGGACGGTGCATGACCAGTTGGTTGGCCACCATACCGCGCAACGTGGTCAGCAGGTGCCCACCGATGGCCGCGCTCTGGGTGGGGTCCAGGTCGCGGTCCAGCGCTGCGCCCAGCGTGCTGAAAGCCTTGCCCAGGCGTTTGATGTGCCCGGTCGCCGTGGCGCCGCGGGTTGCGCGGGTGCCGATCAGGATCTCGGTGGCCGCGCGTGCGGTGGGGCTCGACATCGCTTGCCAGGCAGCGGTTACCACTGCGCTGACCCGCTGCCGTGTCGGAGTGCCGGGCGTGGCGGGCGGCAACGATTTCAGTGCGTCCAGCAATTCGGCGAAACCCCGGTCTACCACCGCCATCAACAAACCGTCGCGGTCGCCGAAATGGTATTGGATCACTCCCCAGGTGACCCCGGCGGTGTCGGCGATGTGCCTGCCGCTGGCCGCGGCGATGCCTTCGCTGAGCAGGATCTGGACGGTCACGTCGATCACCATCGCGCGGGTGCGCTGGGCCCTGATCTGATTGCCGTGCGCCGGCCGGGTCGGAGCGTTTCGCCGCGACATCATCGCGCGGACACCGAGGTGGAAAACATTGCGGATGTGATGTTATGACAACGTCGGCGGATGGGGGTAGACGGGACCACATTCGGGCAGTGCCCGCCTATGCTTGCGGCAATGGCGGAGAAGACGACGTGCGCAATCATCGGGGGCGGCCCGGCGGGCATGGTCCTGGGTCTCCTGCTGGCGCGTGCGGGTGTGGACGTCACGCTGCTGGAGAAGCACGGTGACTTCCTGCGCGACTTCCGTGGTGACACCGTGCATTGCTCGACGATGCGGCTACTCGACGAGCTCGGATTGTGGAAGTCGTTCTCGGCCTTGCCCTTTACCGAGGTGCGCAAGGCCGCTTTCCGATCCGACGGTCGCTCGGTGACCTACATCGACTTCGAGCGGCTGCGTCAACCGCACCCGTTCATCGCGATGGTGCCGCAATGGGACCTGCTGAACCTGCTCGCCGAGGCAGCCGGCGCCGAACCCACCTTTACGCTGCGGATGAACAGTGAGGTCACCGGGTTGATCCGGGACGGGGGCCGAGTCGCCGGAGTCCGCTACCGAGGCCCGGACGGGCCGGGCGAACTCCGCGCCGACCTCACCGTCGGTTGCGATGGCCGCTGGTCGATCGCGCGTCAGGAAGCCGGTTTGCCCGCCCACGACTATCCGGTGAAGTTCGACGTGTGGTGGTTCAAGTTGCCGCGCGACGACGACACGGAATTCTCCTTCCTGCCGCGCACCGGCCCGGGAAAAGCTTTGGGTGTCATCCCGCGCGAAGGCTACTTCCAGATCGCCTACATCGGAGTCAAGGGCACCGACGCCCAGTTGCGCGCGCAGGGTATCGAGGCCTTCCGTCGCGACGTCGCCGAGTTGGTGCCCGAGGCCTCTGGTTCAGCGAACTCGGTGGACGGACTCGCGTCGATGGACGACGTCAAGCACCTCGACGTCCGGGTGAATCGACTGCGCCGCTGGCACTGCGACGGGTTGCTGTGCATTGGTGACGCCGCTCACGCCATGTCCCCGCTAGGGGGAGTCGGGATCAACCTGGCGGTACAGGACGCCGTGGCCGCCGCCACCATCCTGGCCGAGCCGCTGCTACGACGTCGGGTCACCGGCCGTCACCTGGCGGCGGTCCGGCGACGCCGTGTGTTTCCCACCGCGACAACCCAATTCGTGCAGCGGATGCTGCACCGGGGGCTGCTCGGTCCGCTGCTGCGCGGCGAGGACCCCGCGCCGCCGGCCGCGCTGTTCCGGGTGATCGAACGGCTGCCATGGCTGTCGGTGGTGCCGGCATACTTCATCGGGGTGGGTGTGCTGCCCGAGCATGCACCGGCCTTC
The DNA here is from genome assembly GCF_059813095.1 of Mycobacterium sp. NGS22. NCBI lineage: Bacteria > Bacillati > Actinomycetota > Actinomycetes > Mycobacteriales > Mycobacteriaceae > Mycobacterium > Mycobacterium sp. NGS22. Next base: position 130,831 of record NZ_JCALDY010000004.1, on the reverse strand, counting down.
GCGCGCCGTTCGTGAACGCTACGCGAATCCTCTGATCCTTCAACGAATTTCCGAGAGCAGCCGGGGCGCGGCCGCAGCCGGTCGATCGGACTCACCCCCGACCGCTGCCAACGACTGTTGTGGACCCTCGATCTCGACCACCAGGTGGCACGCCATCCCGGCACGATTCGGCCGCGGATCATTCGGGTACCCCACGAATACAAGGCTCGTCGCAACCGCTGAATGAGCCGAAGGGAATACGGTAATGAACATCAAGAAGATCACTGGAACTGCCCTGATCAGCGGCGCTTTGGTCGCCGGGTCGATGGGAATGGGCATCGGGACGGCGTCAGCGAAACCGCACGTGCCGGGACCCCCGCCGATTCCGCCGGGTCAGGTCGACGGATGGAAGCCTGCACCTGGTCAGGTCAAGCAATACTGCCCGTGGCAGTCGCCGCCTGGACACTGGATCGGCGGACCGCACGGCATTCCCTGCACCTGAGTTCGGCCTGATCGACGCACATCTGTCGCGGGGTGGCTCTACTAATGTAGAGTGCACCCGTGCGACAACCCCGTCGACGGCGCCGTGGATAAGCGCCGCAAACCCAATCCCGCCGAGCGCCGCCGTGATCTCTGCGACGCGGCGATCCAGTTGTTGGCCGATGACGGCGCCAAGGGGCTCAGCCATCTGAAGGTCGACCGCAAAGCGGCGGTGCCCGCCGGGACGACGTCTTTCTACTTCCGGACCCGGTCCGCGCTGTTGCTCGCGGTCGCCGAACGCCTGGCCGAGTTGGATCTGGCGAACTTGCAGTCCGTGGCCGACGATCCCGACGCCGGCCGTGCCCAGCGCTCGCCTTCGTTGCTGTCGCAGGTGGTGATCCAGTCCGGCCGGGAGCCGGAACTGTCCCGGACCCGGGCCAGATACGAGCTGACGATGCAGGCCGCGCGTGATCCTCAGTTGGCGGCCACGCTGGCGCAGGGAACCGACGCGTTCACCAAGCTGCACCGCGAAATCCTGGTGCAGCTGATGCCCCATGGGGCGGAGCTGGAATCGGCCGTCGTGGAAGATCTGAGCAACGTCACGCTGACCTTCATCAACGGTCTGCTGCTGCGCTTCGCCCACGGCGACCGAATCATCGACAGCGCAGAGCAACTCGACCGGATCCTGGCGGCCATCGCCAGCGGTGTTCTCAAAAGCCCGATGAAGGGCCAATTGACCGGCGCCGGCGACCCCCCGCCGCCTCGCCGCCGCAACACCAAAGCACCGGGTTAGATGCGCGGACTCGGTCTTGCCACGGCACCCGACGTGTGGTTCTCTACGAGTATAGAGAATGGCTTTCTATGACCAAGCCCGCAGCCCGGGTCGGGTCAAAACGCCAGTGGTAGGAGAGCTTTCGTGACGACAAGCACCGACAGCCAGGTCCGCTTCGACCCCTACGACGTCGGCCTGATCGCCGATCCGTACCCCATGTTCGCGCGGCTGCGGGAAGAGGCGCCGCTCTACTACAACGCGCAGTTCGACTTCTTTGCGCTGAGCCGGTTCGCCGATGTGAACAAGGCGCTCGTCGACCACGCCACTTTCAGTTCCGCGCGCGGTGCGATCTTGGAGCTGATCAAGGCCAACCTCGACATCCCGTCGGGATTACTGATTTTCGAGGATCCGCCGGTTCACGACGTACACCGCAAGCTGTTGTCGCGCATGTTCACCCCGCGCAAGATCAGTGCACTCGAGCCGATGATCCGTGACTTCTGCGCGCAGTGCCTCGATCCCTGTATCGGCACCGGTCAGTTCGACTTCGTCACCGACCTTGGGGCTCAGATGCCGATGAAGGTGATCAGCGCGCTGTTGGGGATTCCCGAGAACGATCAGGAATACATCCGCGACCGGGGCAACGCCCAGCTGCGCACCGAAGCAGGCCAACCGATGCGGGCTGCCGAACAGGGCGTGTCGGTGGGGGAGCAGTTCGCGGCCTATATCGACTGGCGCGCAGACAATCCGTCCGACGACATCATGACCGAACTGCTCAACGTCGAGTTCGTCGACGAATCCGGCACCACGCGGCACCTGACGCGAGACGAAATCCTGGTCTATCTCAATGTGGTCGCCGGAGCGGGCAACGAGACGACGACCCGGCTGATCGGTTGGGCGGGCAAGGTATTGGCCGAGCATCCCGACCAGCGTCGCGAGCTGGCCCAGGATCCCGGACTGATCCCGCAGGCGATCGAGGAGTTGCTTCGTTACGAGCCGCCCGCTCCGCATGTTTCGCGGTACGTGACCCGAGACGTCACCTGGCACGGACAGACGGTGCCGGAGGGCGCGGTGATGATGATGCTGATCGGCGCCGCATGTCGGGATCTGCGCCAATTCGGGCCTGACGCCGACGAATTCAACATTCACCGCCCCGCTCGTCCGCACCTCACCTTCAGCGTCGGCACCCACTTCTGCCTGGGATCGGCCCTGGCTCGCCTGGAAGGACGTATTGCTTTGGAAGAAATCCTGAAACGCTTCCCCGAGTGGGAGGTCGATCTCACGAACGCGCATCTCAGCCCGACGTCGACGGTGCGAGGCTGGGAATCGATGCCGGCGCAGGTGTCTCGATGACCGGTCGGGTCGAAGGGAAGGTGGCGCTCATCAGCGGCGCCGCGCGCGGCCAGGGCCGCAGTCACGCGGTGCGCCTGGCCCAGGAAGGCGCCGACATCATCGCGGTCGACATCTGCGGACCCATCGAGAATCTCGCCTACCCTCATGCCACGCCGGACGATCTCGCCGAGACGGCCGACCTGGTAAGGGCACTCGACCGGCGCATCGTGACCGCCCAGGTCGACGTCCGCGACTACGACGCCCTCAAGGCGGCGGTGGACGGTGGGGTAGAGCAACTCGGCAGGCTCGACGTCGTCGTGGCCAACGCAGGCATCGGCACCTTCGGCAACAAGCTGCACAAGATCGGCGAGGACGTCTGGCAGGACATGATCGACGTCAACCTCTCCGGCGTCTGGAAAACCGTGAAAGCCGGTGTGCCACATATCATCGCCGGCAAGCGGGGCGGCTCCATCGTGTTGACCGGCTCGGTCGGGTCGCACAAGGCGCTTGCCTACACCGGCCACTACATCGCCGCCAAGCACGGTGTGATGGGTCTGATGCGCAGCTTCGCCGTCGAACTGGGTCAGCACATGATCCGGGTGAACTCGGTGCACCCCAGCCAGGTCAACACCCCGATGACGATGAACGAGGTGACGTTTCGGCTGTTTCGGCCGGACCTGGAAAATCCCGGACCCGAGGACTTCGCGCCGTTCTCCCAGATGACGCACACGCTGCCGGTGCCGTGGGTGGAGGCCGTCGACATCAGTAACGCGGTGCTGTTCCTGGCCTCAGACGAATCCCGGTACATCACCGGTGTTTCGCTGCCCGTCGACGCGGGCGCACTGCTCAAGTAATCCCTGACTCAACCCCGCAACAGAACTGGAGAACCCATGCCCGAATACGACTACGAAGAGATGAAGAAGGAAGCCGAGCAGTACATCAAGTTCGAAAAGGATGTGAAGAACCGGATCGCCTACATCACCTTCGACCGTCCCGACGCCCAGAACTCCACCACCTTGGGCATGCGGCAGAACTACGCCGACCTGATCCACAAATGCAACGTGGACGACGACGTCAAGGTGGTGGTGATCCGGGGTGAGGGCGAGGATTTCGGCAGTGGGGGGGATTTGCCCGAACAGCGCGGGATGCTCGAGAACCCGGGTATGCCGTTGCTGCACGAACTCGCGATCAACGACGATGATGTCAAATACCCACCGGGCGGGTCGTACCGGTACCTGTCCACCGTCACCGACTTCTACGCCAAGGCACGAGCCGGAAACCGCCCGCTTCAAGAACTACGCAAGATCAGCATCATCGAAGCGAAGGGTTACTGCTACGGGTGGCACTTCTACCAGGCCGGCGATGCCGACCTGGTGATCTCCTCGGACGACGCGCTTTTCGGTCACCCCGCCTTCCGCTACGTGGGCTGGGGTCCGCGGTTGTGGTGGTGGGCCGAAACCATGGGGCTGCGCAAGTTCTCCGAAATGCTGTTCACCGGAAGGCCGTTCAGCGCCAAGGAGATGTACGACTGCGGATTCGTCAACAGCGTGGTGCCCCGCGACAAGCTGGAAGCCGAGACCGAGAAATACGCGCTCGCCTGTTCGCGCTCCCGCCCGACCGACACCGTCGCGGTGCAGAAGACTTTCCTGGAGCTCTACAAGCAGCACAAGGGTGAATACTTCGGCAGCCTGCTCACCGGCATGGTGGAAGGAATGCTGCCGATGATCGCCAACGATGCGCAAGAGGTCGACCTGACCGCCGGCACCTTCGAGAAGGGTTTGAACAATGTGGTCAAAGACAACGACATGAACTTTCCCCCGGAGTGGCGGTTGAGCCGATCGGGTCGTCAGAAGCCCTGATCGCCGTGTCGGCCTTGACCGGCATCGTCGTCGTCGAGTTGGACGACTCGGTGGCGGTCGAGTACTGCGGAAAGTTGTTGTCGGACTTCGGCGCCGAGGTCGTCAAGATCGAAGCGCCGGGGGTTGGCAGCCGCACCCGGGTCATGTCACCGGTCGTCGCCGAAACACGCGACGGCAGTGCGCTGTTCGGCTACCTGAACACCAACAAGTACTCGGTGGAGCTGGACGTCACCGATTCCGCGGGTATGCACCGCCTGGAGCGGTTGATCGGCGGAGCGGACGTCGTGCTGAGCGCGAGCGCCGCGGACTTCGCTGCCCGGCACCCAGCCATGGTGTGCTGTTCGATCACGCCGTTCGGCGTGGGAGAGTTCGAGAACGCCAAGAGTGTCAACGTGTTCCACGCCAGCGGTTGGGGCTACCACACCCCGAGTCACGCCGACCGCGGCGCGCGGCCGCTGCAGGGTCCCGGCCGATTTCTCGCCGACTATGAGGCCGGGCTCGACGCGGCATTGTGCGTCGTGTCCGCACTGCTGCGACGGCTGCGACGCGGCCAGGGTGAGTCCATCGACATCTCCGCACAGGCCGTGCTGGTGTCGCGAGCCGACTGCATTGTCGGTCGGTTCCTCGCCGGAGAGGATCCCGCCACCGGTGGCCGCGGCGATTACGACCAGCGGGGCCCGGCGTCATTCTTCGCGTGCGCGGACGGCTTCGTCTATCTGTACGTGACCAACCGCGCGCACTGGCTGGGCATCAAAGCGTTGCTGGACCACCCGGTTTGGTTGGACGAGTTCGACGACGACTGGTTGGAGTTCTCGGTGACGGCCGCGAAGGTCGACACTTTCCAGCGTGGATTCGCCGCATGGGTTCGCAACCTGGACAAGGAGTCCGCTGCCGAACGCGCACAGCGGCTGGGGGTTCCGCTGGTCCCGGTCAACGACGCCGAGGACCTGCGTCGATCCGCTCAGTACCGGCACCGCGGCTTCTTCCGAACGCTGCGGCACCCGGTGCTGGGCACCGGATCCTATCCTGGCGTCCCGTATGCGCTGAGTGCCTCTCCTGCCGGACTCGTCTCCGCCGCACCAACTCTCGGGCAGCACACCGATCAGATCCTGCACCGCCCCGATCGCCGCGTCGGACCGGCGCCGCGGTCGCGGCCCGCCCGGCCTGGCACGGAGCGCGGCGGACCACTGCAAGGGGTGCGGGTCGTCGAGCTGACCAAGGTGTGGGCCGGCCCATACGCGGGAAAGTTGCTGGCGCTGTTGGGTGCCGAAGTGATCAAGGTCGAGACCGCGAGCAGTCCCGAGGAGATGCGCGCCTACGGGGGGACCGACATCGACCACGCACCCTACTTCCTGAGCATCAACCCCGAGATCCGCAGCGTCGACCTCGACATCAAGACGCCGGACGGACGGGCGCGCCTGCATGAGCTGATCGCGCAGAGCGACATCGTGATCAACAACCTGCGCCCTGGAGCTATGGAGCGCCAGGGTCTCGGTTATCAGGATCTCGCGGCGATCAATGCGGACATCATCGCGGTATCGATCAAAATGTGGGGCAACGACGGTCCGCAAGCGCATCAGACCGGGTATGCGCCGTGTTTCGCCGCGTTGGCCGGGCTCGCCGCGCTGGTGGGTTACCCGGGTGGTCCGCCGCTCGGGATGAGCATGCGCTACGGCGACTCCACGGTCGGTGCGGCCGCGGCCTATGCGGCCGTGGTGGCCTTGCTGTATCGCGAACTCACCGGCACCGGTCAATTCGTCGACGTATCGGCGGTCGAGACGCTGTCCTCGATGATCGGGGACAGCCTGCTCGAACAGAGCCTCACCGGAAAGCCGCTCGGACCCGTCGGCAACACCAACCCCGACATGTGCCCGCACGGTTGCTACCCGTGCGCGGACGACACGTGGATCAGTGTGGCCATAGCCGATGACGCCGAATGGCAACGGTTTTGCCGGGTGCTCGATGCGCCGCTGCTGGCAACCGAGACGCGCTACGCGACGTCGGGCGATCGGCTCCGGCACGCGCAGAAGCTGGATGCCGAAATCGCGCTGCTTACCCGACACCACGAAGCCGCCGAACTCAGCGGGCGGCTGCGCCAAGCGGGTGTCGCGGCGTGCAAGAGCGCCACCTCGTTGGATGTGATCAGCGACCCACGGCTCTGGGACCGCGAGCTGTACCGGTTCGTCAGCGATCATCGCGAGGGTCAGCGCCCGATCGTGGGACCGTCCTGGCGGATGGCCCGTGACCCGGCGCAGATCACGCGCGGCGCACCGAACCTGGGCGAGGACACCGAATATGTGCTGCGCGAGATCGTGCGCACCGAACCACGATCGGATGCCCGAACATGACGGCAAAACTGGCCGGCACCGCAGCACTGGTGACGGGCGCGAGCAGCGGCATCGGTGCTGCGACGGCGAAAGCGCTGGCCGCGCAAGGCGCCGCGGTGGCGTTGTTGGCGCGGCGGGCCGACCGCCTGCGGGCTCTGCAGGCCGAAATCGAATCCAGCGGCGGCACAGCACTTCCGGTGCCCGCGGACGTCACCGATGCCGAGCAGGTAGCCGCCGCCGTCGAACGCGCCGTGACCGAGCTGGGCCGGCTCGACATCGTGGTGAACAACGCCGGCCTGATGCAGCCGGGAGCCGCGACCGAGGCATCACTGCGGGACTGGGACGACATGGTTGCGGTCAACGTCCAGGGAGTGCTGTACGTCACCCGTGCGGCCTTGCCGTATCTCGTTGCGGCGGCTGCGGATTCACCGCGTGGGGTGGCCGACCTGGTCACCGTCAGCTCCACCGCGGGCTGGGTGGCTCGGCCGGGCACGGCGGTCTACTCGCTGACGAAATTTGGTGTCAACGCGTTCAGCGAGGGCATCCGGCAGGAGATGATCGCCAAACGGGTCCGGGTCGGGGTGGTGGGACCCGGGACCGTCGACACCGAGATCTTCACGCATTTGGCCCCGCCCTCCCGCGACGCGTTCGAGCGGCAAACCGCCGATATGGTCAAGCTCGTTCCGGAGGACATCGCAGATGCCGTGCTGTACATGGTCACTCGTGACCGTCGGGTGGCGGTCAACCACATGCTGGTACGTGCGGCCGAGCAGACCTGGTGATGGACGACCGATGGATCCCCGGCGACGACAGCGGGCTGCTGATTCCCCTGGAGCCCAGCGCATTACGTGACAGCGGCCCACGGTTCCTGACCGACGCATTCCGGGCGTCAGGTGCGTTGGCGGCCGACAACTTCGTCACCGACGTCACGGCATTCGACGAGATCGACGCCGGCAGTACCGGACGCAAAGTGGCACTGTCGGTCGAATACGCCAGCCCCGGCCCGGCGCTGCATACCGAGCTGTTCGTGAAGTTCTCCCGTGATCTGCGCAACCCGATTCGGGATCGCGGCAAGACGCAGATGGAACCGGAAGTACGGTTCGCGGCGCTGTCCCGCGCACCCGCGTTCCCAATCTCGGTGCCGCACGCGCTGTTTGCCGACTATCAGCGGGCGAGCGGCACCGGGATTCTGATCACCGAGCGGATAGAGTTCGGCCGCAACGGGATTGAGCGTCACTATCACAAGTGCCTCGACTACGAGATGCCCGCGCCCGCCGAACACTATGGAGCACTGTTGGCCGCGCTGGCCCGGCTGGCGGGAACTCACCGCTCCGGTCGGTTGCCGGCATACCTGACCGCACACTTTCCGCTGGACGTACGGGGCGCCACGGTGGGGGAGCGCCGTGTGCTCAGCACGGACCAGCTCAAACGCAGGTTGTCCCAGCTGGCTGATTTCGTCGACGTCGCGCCTGGGCTGCTGCCCGCGAACGTGACGGATCCGATGTTTGTGGCCCGGCTGCGCGAGGACGTGCCACGCATCGCCGAGCACGAGACCGCCGTAATGCGATTGCTCGCCAACGACTCCGACTACGTTGCGCTATGCCACTGGAACGCCAACGTGGACAACGCCTGGTTCTGGCGCGACCCCGGCGGCGTGCTGCGCTGCGGATTACTGGACTGGGGCTGTGTCGGCCAGATGAACCTCGGTATGGCCATCTGGGGAGCCATGTCGGGTGCCGAAACCGACTTGTGGAACGATCATTTCGACGCGCTGCTGCGGCTGGTCGCCAACGAAGTCCGCGGTCACGGCGGACCGGAGCTGGACCCGGACAGGCTGCGCCGCCACACCCTGCTCTATGCGGCCGCGATGGGTGTCGCCTGGCTGCTGGACGTGCCGGCGTTGATCGGCAAGCGATTCGGCGCGGACGTTCCCGTTGGTCGCAAGGACCCGCGCATCAGGGACGACGAAAGTGTTCGCGCGCCACTGCAGATGTTGTCGAATCTGCTCAACCTGTGGGAGCGGCACCGGGTTGGTGAGTTGCTCGAAGTAGCTCTGGCCGAAGATAAATCAGCACGGCGCTGAGCTATAGCTGCTCCAGGACGCGGCGATTACGCTGACGCTGAGGGGATCGTGATGAGTTCCAGCGTGTTTCCTGCCGCGGGGTGAGGCGCGTCAGCCGCTGCACGGTTTCGGTGTGAATCGTTGGATTCGATTGTGAAGTCACGGCTTTCAGAGTGAGCCCAGGGCGGGGAAATCGGCAAAAATCCCGCCCAGGCTTCACCCTCAACGCCCAGGATTCACGCTCAAAACCCAGGCTTCACGCTCACACGGCTGCAACTGGTGTCGCTGCTGACGCTGTTAGCCGGGCTTCTTCAGATGCGGCCCCAACATCTGGTGCCACGCCTTCGACATGTTCCGGAACTCCTCCTCGCAATTGCCGGCGCGGTCTTCCGGCAGGTCTCCGGAGCTGACGATGTCGGCATTGGCGGTGGTGTCCGACCCGTAGATCCAGCACTCCCAGTTGTACATCCGGGTGATGTCCATCGAATGCCCGTCCCAGAAGGGAAGCTCGTTCGCATCGCCCGCCTCCCTGGCGCTGAGCTTCCAGTCCTGCGCGGTGTCGGTCGCGATGCGCACCCCGTTGGGGTAGGGCTTTCCGTCCGCGCCGGGGTCCAGCAGTTCAAAGGCCGACAGTTGGTCGGCGACGTCCTCTTCCCGCCCGGTGAACGCCAGCTCGTAGATGGCCAGGGTGGCGTGGCCGAGCTCGTGATAGAACCCCGAAATCGTCGCGTTGACCGCAGCCAGCGCCGGATTGGGATTCTCGAATCGCGCGAATCGCGCCTCGCTCTCTTGGATGTCCTCGTAGCACAGTTGGATCTCGTTGAGGTTGGGGTCCCAGTAGTCGTTGGCCTCGCCGCATTGTTTGCCCACCGCCCCGACGTCGTGCGGCAGGTTCAGGGTGTCGTTGACGTGCCCGGCGACGCTCTCCAGCAGCTTGGCGTCAACCATCAATTGGCGGCCGCGCTGCGCCTCGGGGGTGGTGGCGTCCTCGTAGCGGATTGTCATCTTGGCCGCCACCGGGGGCTCGTTGGTCGCGGTGATAGACGTAGTCTCCGCCGATTCGGCCGCCGGCGACCTGTCGTCGGAATGGTGCGAGGTGTTCTTCGACCCGCTGCACCCGGCCGCCAGCAGTGCGGCGCAGGCGGCGACGACGATGACTGGCCTGCGCATGCCGCTGGCCCCCTTCGATGATGCGGTGCCGTTTCTCGTGGTCTGCCCGGGACCGGTGAGAACGTTACGACACTCGGCTTCGAGAACGGGGGTAAACGCCGCAGCGAGATGGGCGTTTCGCGGCGTAGATCCGCTGCGCGGCGAACCCGGTCAGCAGGTCGTAGAACGGTTTTCGGGACGGCTCAAGGATTCGACAGGAGCAATATCACCCGGCCCGCGGATGTCGGCTGGGGGAAGGCGCTTTCGTCGAAGCCGTAATATCGCCGCTGCTCGGCGGTGATGTCGTCGACCACCTTCCCGGTGGCCTGCAATGCCCCGCCGCGGACGTCGGCCATCACACCCCGGAAGTCGGGCACCGACAACGCCTCGGCCAGCAACAATGCGTCACCGCCGGACGGGAGCCGCACCAGCACGCCGGCGCCCGCATAGTTGTTGCCGCCTCGGCCGGTGCCCCGCGGCGCCCAATAGATCGGACCCGACGTCACCGTCCCCCGCACCCGCCGGTAGTCGCCGGGATGCTGCGCGTCGACGACGGTGACGACGGGCAAGGCGGCTATGGTGCGTTGCTCCTTGACCCACATGACGCCGAGCGGGACACAGACGATCGCGTACATCATCGCCAACAAGACGAGCACCGGCTTCCACGCGATCTCCCAACCCAGGCGGGCCTGCGAGATCGGCATTCCGGCAAGCTGCTCGTCGAGGTCGCGGCGCCCGAACCGGAAGACGTACCAGGACAGGATGCGCGCCAGCGCCATGACGGCGAGGATGGCGAGTCCGACGATGCCGCAGACCCGGAAGTAGAACGTGCTGTCGCCCTGGTTGGCAGTCGCGGCGACCATCACGGCCGGGATCGGTGCCGTGAGCAGCAACAGCAGGGCGTAGGACGGGTGGCTGGTCAGAAACGGATAGGTCACCGTCCAGGCCCGGTTGCCGCCGTAGACGGTTACCGGCCCCACGTCGGCGTGGACCGTCGGCGTCCAGGATCCCTCGACCATTCGGGGCTTGACCAAGGACCGTACGAACAGCGCCCCGAAGATCAGCGCGACGACCAGGGCTCCCCAGAACACCGTGTCGAGTCGTTCACCGGTGCCGGGCACCCCGAAAGCGCCATGGATGTCGATCACCTTTCCGATGAAGAACATCAACGGCAGCGCGAAGAGCAACTCCAACAGCCAGACTTGGATCAGCTGCGGGATGCGGGAACCGAGTCGGTCGAAGGCCAGCACCCGTCGCCACAGGAACTGCCCGGCACCCATGACGCAAGACCCTATCGAGCCCGGATACGCCCGGGTTTGACGACAGCGGCTGCGTCGACCGCGAAACCACTGTCGATCTGATTACGGTGGTGGTTGAATTAGCCGACTTTGTCCGGGGGTCGGTCTTGAATGAGAAGGTGATGCACCAGTTGCACTCCTACGAGGCGCCGCGTGACACCGCTGGCGCGGCGCGGCTGAGGTTCACGTGCTGATCGGCCGGTTTATCTATCGGTTTGCGCTGCTGATCGTCGGTGTCTGGGCGCTGTTGGCGGTAGCGGGCAACAGCCTCACTCCGCCGCTCGAGCAGGTCGTCGCCGACGAGGACCAGACGTTCATGCCGTCGGGCACCGCCACATCGTTGGCGGTGCAGCGTTCGGCGGCGGCCTTCGAGCAAGCGCCCACCGACAACGTCGACTACCTGATCCTGGCGCGCAACGGAACTCTCGACGACCGGGACCGGGCGTTCTACGACAAGCTGGTGGCGGCCCTGCGCGCGGACACCGCGCACGTCCTGCAGGTGACGGATTGGTGGCAGGTACCGGTCACGGCGGACGCGGCAATGAGCGAGGACCGTCATGTGATGACCGCGCCCCTGCGGTTGGTGGGCATGATCGGCACCTCGGAAGCCGTCGACTCGATCAACGCGGTGCGCGCGGTCGTCGCGCAATCGCACCCGCCCGACGGTTTGCGTGTCTACGTCAGCGGACCCGGCGCCACCATCATGGACGAGTTCGAGGCAATCGACCGGCAGACGCAGGTCATCACCGCCACGACTGTCGTGGTGCTGCTCGTCCTGCTGCTGATCGTCTACCGGTCGATGATCACCGCGATGGTGCCTCTGGTGTCGGTCATCGTCGCGCTGGCCGTGGCCAAGCCGGTGGTGTCCCATCTTGCCGCCCAGGAGCTCATCAGCATTTCGTTGTTCTCGCTGTCGGTCAGTGTCGCGGTGGCCGTCGGGGCAGGGACCGGCTTCGCCATCTTTCTGATCGGGCGCTACCACGAACGCCGACGACAGGATCTCCCGCCGGTTGACGCGCTGGCCGACGCGTACCGGGCGGTGGCGCCGGCGATCGTGGGCTCGATAATCATGGTCGTCGCGCCGTTGGGTGCCTTGGCGTGGCTCAGCCTGTCCCGGATCAGCATGTTCGCCACGACCGGATTTCTGTGCGCGATCGGCGTGCTCGCGACGGGCCTGTCGGCGCTGACCCTGACGCCGGCCATCGTCGCGCTCGCCGGCCGGGCGGACCTGATCAGACCGCCGCAGGCAGAACGACTCAGGCGCCGGTGGCGACGAATCGGAATCCAGGTGGCGCGTTGGCCGGCGCCGATTCTGGTCGCCAGCGGCATTCTGGTGCTGATCCTGATCATCGGTCTGCCCGGTGTGCCGATCGGGTGGGACGAAATCACCGCGACCTCGGCCAAATCCGAATCCCGACGTGGCTACGACCTGGTCGACCGGCACTTCCCGCCCAACCAACTGCTGCCCAACGTCGTCACGATCGAGACCGACCACGACATCCGCAATCCCGCCGGCGTGACCGCCATCGAACAGATCACCGGCACGGTCATGGCTATCTCGGGTGTGCGCATGGTGCAGTCCGCCAGTCACCCGGGCGGAATGGTCTCCAAGCAGGCCGCTTTGACCGCGACCGGAGGCAATGTCGGTGACCGCCTCGACGAATTCGGCGACCTGGTCGCGGCACGGGACACGACCTTCGTCAAACTCGACGCCGCGGTGGGCGAGCTGGTCCACGGACTCGATCTGATTCAGTCCGGCGCTTATGCGGGTAGTTACGCGATCGGTGGTGTCAGCCTGGCGGTTCATCTGACGCAGGAAGCCGTCACCAAGATCCGGGATCGTTCCGCGGAGGTCTCCGAGATCTTCGATCCGCTGCGCCGGTTCGTCGGCGCGATCACCGGCTGCCGCACGACTCCGGTGTGTTCGGCCGCTCAGGAGGCGGTGCAGTGGTCGGGCGCCGTCGTCGAGGGCTCGAACAACCTCGTCGACACCGCCGAGCAACTCGCCAAGCAGATCGCCGACGCGGCAGCGGTGTCGGGTCTACCGGGTTTGCCGAGTGCGTTGCTGGGTCTCAGCGGCCAGATGGACCAGACGCGGGCGCTGGCCGCGAGCGTGAAGGAGGTGCTGAACCACCCTCGTCCGGTGTCGGCGCAAGAACTGCCGACCTACCTGCACAGCCTCGTCTCCATCTCCCAGGGCAGCCCCGGCGTCGACCTCTACGCCTCCCGGAAGATCCTGACCGACCCCAACATGCGTCCCGCGCTGAATGAGTTCTTCTCGCCGAACGGTCATGCGACCCGGCTGTACGTCTACGGCAACGGGCACGAGTGGGGCGACGAGGGTGCGGTACGAGCCCGGGCGATAGCCGCTGCGGTTGCCGATGCAACCCGGGACGGCACTTTGAAATCCACCGCTATCCAACTCACCGGCGTCGGACCGGTCACCCGCGACCTTCAAGACGTCATCGGCGGTGATCTGGTTCTGCTGGCGGTGCTGACGTTCGGCGTGATCCTGTTCATCTCCGCAGCGCTGTTGCGCAGTCCGATCGCCGGTTTGGTGGTGCTGGGCACCATCGCGACGTCCTATGTCTGTGCCCTCGGTGCCAGCGTGCTGATCTGGCACCGCCTGCTGCAGCACGAATTGCACTGGTCGGTACCGCCGATCGCGTTCGTGTCGATGGTCGGCATGGCATCCGGGGGGAATCTGCTGTTCGCCCTGCGCATCCGCGAGGGACTGCCGGCGGGCCTGCGCACCAGCATCATTCGCGCGTTCGCCGCGACGGGCGGGGTGGTCGCCGCCGGGGGAGTGGTGGTGGGAATCACGATGATCGCGCTGGCCCCGAGCAGTGTGTTGAGCGTGTCGCAGATCGGCGTCACGGTAGGCCTCGGGCTGTTGCTGAACGCCCTGGTGGTGCGCGCGTTCGTGCTGCCGGCCATGATGGTGGTGCTCGACCGCTTTCTCTGGTGGCCACGACGACCGGTCGCCGCCGAGGAGGAACTCGAGCCGGTCGGTGCGTGAAACTATTTCTGTCCCAACATTTTTGGGAGGAAAGCTATGAGCTTGCGGCTGGAAGGCCAGGCCGCGGTGGTGGTCGGCGGCAGCCGCGGTATCGGGCGTGCGGTCGCCGAATTGCTCTGCAGTCTGGGTGCTTCCGTGGTGGTCAACGGCCGTGACCCGGATGCCGTCGCGCAGACCGTGGACGCGATCACCGCCGCCGGCGGTCAAGCCGTTGCGGTCAGCGGGGCGGCCGACAACGAACGGGTCGCCGCCGCGTTGATCGAGACCTCCACGAGTTCGTTCGGCCGGCTGGACATCCTGGTGAACTGCGCCGGTATCGCAGAACCGCCGCAGTCCTCAATCCTGCGGATCAGCCCGAAGGAGTTCGATCTCCTGATCGGTTCGCATCTGGGCACGGTATTCCACACCTGCCGGCTGGCGGCGCCGCTGATGGCAGAGCAGGGCCACGGCGCGATCGTCAACACCGGATCGGCGGCGTTCCTCGGCGACTACGGGGGCACGGGCTATCCCGCCGGCAAAGGTGCGGTGAATGCGCTCACGATGGCGATCGCCGCGGAGCTGAAAGCCGACGGAGTGCGGGCCAACGTGGTGTGTCCCGGCGCACGGACACGCCTGTCGACCGGACCCGAATACGAATCGCACATCGCCGACCTGCACCACCGCGGGCTGCTCGACGAGATGACGATGCGCGCGTCGCTGCACCCCGCTCCCGCCGAATTCGTGGCACCCCTCTACGGGTACCTCGCCGGGGATCTCGCCCGTGACGTCACCGGGCAGATCTTCGTTGCCGCAGGCGGTTTCGTCGGCCGATACCAGCGGCCGGAGCCGCAGTTGCTGGGCTACCGCGACCACAACGTCAGCCCGCCGTGGTCGCTGGCCGAGTTGCACGAGATGATCGGCGCTTCAGCTACCCGATGAGCGAGAAAAGCAGCACGAGCGCGACGTAGCCCACGGCCACCACCGCGGCCCCGGTCAGGCTTATCCCCGGCGGCGCCCCGTCGATCGGATCGAGCCAGCGCCTGAAGGGCCGTGACGCGGCCGGGACGAGAACCCATTGCAGCAGAAGGACACTGACGACGTTGCCCACGAAGACTGCCGGCGACTGCGCCAGCCCGAGCCGATCGAGCGCGGGCGCCAAGTATGCGGAGAGCAGCATCACCGTCGGGTAGAGGCACAGCACCACCAGCATCGCCGTCTTCCAGCCCGGCGTGATCTTCGTCTGGCCGTCGGCGATGCGGACGGTCGAACCGAACGGCGCACTGCGCGGCAATTCGGCGAAGTCGCGGGTCAACTCGTCGCGCAGGCGCGGCAACGCTTGGCGACGTTCCTGGGAGCGCATCCATCCGCTCAAGTGCCGGGCGGAGCGGAAGCGGAGCAGCGACATCCATTGCCCGGACGCGTCCGCCGGAAACAGCGCGGTTCCTTCGTAACCGGGAAACGCCGAACTCACCAGCGTCAGATCATGTTGCGCGGCTACGAATTCGGCGTCCTTACCCGCAGCCACGTCGTGCAGGAAGACGGCCGCGCTGTCCGGCGGAAGCTCGCCGTGTGCCAACACCAGGTCGGCCGCCGACCTTCCGAAACCCTGGGTCCGACCTTCGGCGAGGACATCGCGACGGTCGGCCCCGTCCAGCCAGGCGTCCAGCCTGTCGGTGCTGTCGAACGAGACCGCGACGGCGTGATCCAGCTCTTCGCCATGCCGCACGGATTGGCGCGCGCCGACGAAGCCCGCAGCGCGACGAGCCGATGCGCGGTAGCCATCCACCCACCGGTCGAAAGCGCCGGGATCGGTTGGTGGGTGGAAGATGGAAATCGCGGTGGCACCAGCTGTCATGTCAGTTGTCTACCACCGCCGTCGTACGAGGATCCGGACCGACTCGGCAGTCGAACAGCTCGCCGGCCGCGGGCCATCGGTTTAGTGAATCGATCAAGCGGGTAAGCGTCGCGGGACCCCGGGGCGCGGACTCGACGGGGAGCCGGGGACTTCGGGCGAAATCTGCACGCCATCTATTGAGCAGGCGACTAAATGGAACGTTTAAGCGGACTTGATGCATTTTTCCTCTATATGGAGACACCGACGCAACCGTTGAACGTGTGCTGCGTCCTGGAACTCGATACGTCGACGATGCCGCGCGGCTACAGCTATGCCCGGTTGCGGGCTGCGCTGACCAAGCAGGTCAAGGCAGTCCCGGAGTTCCGCATGAAACTGGCTGATACACAGCTGAATCCGGATCACCCGGTGTGGGTCGACGACGAGGACTTCTCGTTGCGACGCCACCTGCACCGGGTCGCGGTGCCAGCGCCGGGAGGCCGCCGGGAACTTTCCGAGATCTGCGGACACGTCGCGGGGCTGCCGCTGGACCGCGATCGCCCGCTGTGGCAGATGTGGGTGATCGAAGGCGCCGCACACCCGGAGAAATTGACCGTGGTGCTCAAAGTCCATCACGCCGTGGTCGACGGAGTCGCCGGAGCGAACCTGCTGGCGCAGCTGTGCAGTTTGCAGCCCGAGGCGCCCGAACCCTTGCCGGTCCGCGGAGCCGGGCCGGCAACTGCGCTGCAGATTGCCGGTAGCGGGTTGTGGAACTTCGCGAAGCGACCGCTGCGACTGGCGACGGTGGTGCCGGCGACGGTGCTGACGCTTTTGCAGACGGTGCTGCGAGCGCGTGAAGGCCGCACCATGGCCGCACCGTTCAGCGCTCCGTCGACGCCGTTCAACGGCACGCTGACGCGTTACCGCAACATCGCTTACACCCAACTCGACATGCGAGACGTCAAACGGGTGAAGAACAGGTTCGGGGTGACGGTCAACGACGTGGTGGTGGCGTTGTGCGCCGGGGTGTTACGCCGCTTCCTCTTAGAGCGGAACGAACTGCCGGACATTCCGTTGGTCGCCACCGTGCCGGTGTCGGTGCGGGAGAAGTCCGACCGTCCCGGACGCAATCAGACGACGTGGATGTTCTGCCGGATGGAGAGTCAGATCAGCGACCCGGCCGAACGTATTCGTGCGATCGCTGCGGGAAACAACGCCGCCAAAGACCACACCGCGGCCATGGGCCCGACCCTGTTGCACGACTGGACCGAGTTCGGCGGGCAGACGATGTTCGGCGCCGCCATGCGGATACTGCCGCGAATTCCGTTGAGCACCAGCCCCGTCTACAACTTGATCCTGTCCAACGTGCCGGGACCGCAAGGGCAGCTGTATTTCTTGGGTAGCAAGATCGACTCGATGATCCCGGTCGGCCCGCTGCTGGGCGGCGCCGGTCTCAACATCACCGTCATGTCGCTCAACGGCGAACTCGGTATCGGCATCCTGTCCTGTCCCGACCTGCTGCCCGATCTCTGGGAGATAGCCGACGCGTTCCCGGATGCGCTCAAAGAACTGCTCGAGTGCCCCGACCGCCGCGCCCGGCCGGTGGACGGTGACGAATAGGGTTGCAGCGCAGCCTTTTCCGGATCTCAGTACCGGTATCCGGTGCTGGTGCCCAGCACCTCGACGGCCGCATTGATGTTCGGGATGACCGATGCGCCGTAGCGTGCCACGATCTGACTGAGCGAACGGGTGATGTGCGGACCGACGGCGTCGGCCAGCAGGGTGTCTTCGGCGATGACGATCCCGTTCACGATGTGACCGGCGAGCAGTCGTCCGTCCCGGACGACTTCGTAGCGCCAGTCGCCGATCTGGATGCGCTCCGGATTGGACGAGAAGATGCCACGTTTGGCCGGTGTATGTATCACTCCGGGCAGCCCGGCGAACACCTTGACCACCAACGCGACCCCGCCGGGACCGGCCAGCGCGCCCGCGATGGTGCGGCTGACCCGTTCGGTGTCCAGGTCACTCATCACTTGTCCATCGGCAGCACGAAGGTGGGCTTGATGGTCTCGCCACTTCCGGTGCGCCGCACCGCAGTTCCCGCGGTGTAGAACTCCACCGTGTGGTGACCCCAGGCGTAGTTGGAGACCGCGAAATGCACCCCGACCACACCGGTCGCGCCGTCGCGCTCCGCCTCGGTCTGCATGCGTGACATCGCCAGCTCGCGTGCTTGATAGTTCCCCTGCGTCCACTGCGGCATCTCCATGTTGCGGCCGATCTGCCGCAACGTCTGCATGAAACCCTGCACGGCGATGTGAAACACGCAGTTGCCCATCACAAAGGCCACCGGCGTGAACCCGGAACGCAGCAACGTCACCATGTCCTGACCGGACAGGTGGCTGGAGAAAGCCTGACCATTGGGTCGCCGGAACGCTCCCGGCTTGTCGGTGTAGCGCACCGCGGTGCCGACCGCCATGAACTCCAGGTGTTCGCCGCCCTCGCCGTGGTGGCGCCAGTTCAGTCGGACCCCGACAATGCCGTCCGCCTTGAGCGCGTCGGCCTCGGCCTGCATGCGCGCCATCGCATTCCAGCGCGCCCGGTAGGTCGCTTCGGTGAGCACGCCCAACTCCTGTTGCTGCCGCATGCCGGTGAACTGGAACCCGACGTGATAAACGGAGACACCCATCACCAGCTCGATCGGCTCGAACCCGGCGCCGTGCAGCAGCGCGAACTCGTTGATCGACAGATCCGACGTGAACGACTTCTCGGCATGCGACAACCGTTCGCTGGCGACCGGATCGAGCGAGGTTGGCTCCATGGGCAGGCGTCCCTTCTCTGGTTTGCGTCAGCGTAGCGAGGGGCTCACGGAGTGAGGGTGATCGCCTCTTCGGGACAGTTCTGCGCACCCGCCAGCGCGTGCTGCTCCAGCTCGCCCGACACCTGCTCGACCCGCACGATCGAATGCCCAGCGTCGTCGGCGTCGAAGACGTCGGGGGCGAGCGAATAACACCGGCCATGGCCCACGCAGCGGTCGGCATCGACCGCGATGTGCTTCACCGCGCCACCGGGAACGTCAGCGGGAGCGCCTCGACCGAGCGCAGCGCGGCGGTGTACTTCAGTTCGGTACCCCGCGGAATCTCGTAATCGGGTATGCGGCGGTGGAATTCGCGTAGTGCCACCCGCAACTCCATGCGCGCCAGGTGGGATCCGAGGCAGCGGTGTGGGCCGCCTCCGAAGGCGCGGTGCCGATTCGGGTTGCGGTTGAAGTTCACCGATTCGGGATCGGGGAACTCGGCCGGGTCGGTGTTGGCCGCGCCCAGCAGCGGGCTGACCCGGTCGCCCTTGCTGATGGGGCAGCCGCCGACCTCGACGTCCTGCATGGCCACGCGGACGACGCCGGGGACCGGTGTCTCCCAGCGGAGTAACTCCTCGACGGCATGCGGCAGGATGTCGGGCTGTTCGACGAGTTGATGCCGGTGTTCGGGGTGTCGGGCCAGATACACGAAGAAGCAGTCCAGCGAATCGGTGACGGTGTCCAGTCCGGCGATGAGGAACAGGAAGCAGATGTCGAGCAACTCTTCGCGGGTGAGGGTTGCGCCCTTGTCGTCTTTGAAGCGGGTCGCGATCATCGCGGACAGGACGTCGTCGCGAGGACTGGCGATATGGTCGTCGATGGCGCGGTCGAAATATTCGTAGATCTGTTGCGCCACTGGCGCTGAGGCCGCATGCCGTTCGTCCCAGTCGGCCGCGCCGTCCGGCCGGATGACGCCGTCCTTCCACTCCAGGAACTGGTCGAGATCGTCCAGCGGCAGGCCGAGCAACTGCAGGAAAACCGTGCAGGGCAGCGGCACCGCGAACTCGGTGTGGAAATCGCATTCGCCGCGACCGGCGAAGTTGTCGATCAGCTCGTTGACCAGCGCCGTGACCTGCGGTTCGCGTCTGGCCATTTCCCGTGGCGTGAACAGCGGATCCAGGATGCGCCGGTACTTGGCATGATCGGGCGGGTCGATCTGCAGCGGGATCAGCGGACGTATGGTGCCGAGATCGACCGCGTCCATGTTCGACGAGAACAGATCGGTCCGCTTGAGCGCCATCTCGATGTCGGCAAGCCGGCTCAGCACCACCGCCTGCGGGGACCGGAACACCGGGGCCGACTCGCGCAGCGCTTTGTACATCGGTTGCGGCTCGGCGAGACCGACGATGGACTGGTCTACATACTCCTGGTCGACGAACCCCTCGGCTTCGGTCATGTTGTCAGCCTGGCACCGCCGCCGACGGGGGGCAATTACCTTTTCATTTCTCAGCCGGCGTCGCTGCTTGGTCGATGCAGCAACGAAGCAATCGCCCGCAGCACACCGCGCAACGCGTACGCCGCCGTCACGATCGACAGCAGGATCAGCAGGATGAACGTCACCATCCAGTTGCTGCGGCTGTGGTCGACGTCCCACCAGATCACGATGAACAACAGGACACACACCAGCAGCACGATGTCGCGCCAATTGCCGTGGTACGACACCGCTGCCTTGCGCATGGCGCGTCCGCGGTCCGCCGCCTCGACCAGGTCGTCGATGCGGGCGTCGATCGTGCGTTGCAGTTCGGCGCGACGCTCGGTGGCTTCCGGAGGGAGCCGGTCGAGCAGATCCATGTCCTGCTTGATCAGGCCGCGAAAGTCCGGCCCCCGGAATTGCCCGGCCGCGACGGCGAGCATCACGCCACCCAAGACCGGCGCGCTGTTCAACGCGATCTGCCCCACACCGGCCACGTCGGCCTCCTTCGGCTCGTCCACGAATCCTTCGATGAGGATTGCCGAACCGGGGAAGCCGATCAAGATGCGGGGTGTCGGGTGTCAAACGCCATCGGTAGTGATATCGGTCCGCTGAGTTCGGTCGGCGCTTTCCACGGGGCCGGACCGACGCGCCGTGGGTTGGTCAAGCGCTGGGTGATCACTCGAAGTGCCTCGGCGAGTTCCACTTTGGCGAGGTGTGCGCCCAGGCAGTAATGCACGCCGCCACCGAGACTCAGCATGGGCGGTGGTGCCGCCCGGGTGATATCCAGCCGGTCTGGACTGTCGTAAACCGTCTCGTCGCGATTTCCGGAAGCCGTGTTGGCGACCACGACAGTGCCGGCCGGCACCAGAAAACCGCCGAGCTCGATGTCCTGGGTGGCCAGCCGTATTGCGCCGACGACGATGGGCGTGTGGCGGATCAACTCCTCCACGGCCTGCGCGGCCAGTTCGGGATGCGCGGCAAGTTTCGCCCATTGGTCGGGATGCTCGCACAACACCTGCACCGCAGCCGCCAACTGGTTCCGGGTCGTGTCGGTTCCGGCGTTGAGCAGGATGGCAACGAGATTCACCATCTCGTCATGGGTGAGGCGGTCGCCGTCTTCCTCGGCGCGAATCAGTTCGGAGATCAGATCCTCAGCCAGACAGTCCCGTCGGCGCGCGATCAGCTGCTCGACATAGTTTTCGAGTTGTTGCCAGGCCCGCACGATCGCGTCTTCTTCGGCGGCGACGTTGGCCCCGAACGCTTTGCTGATGTCGGTGGCCCAGGTCGAGAACAACTCCCAGTCCTGCCGGGGCGCGCCCAACAGCTCGCAGATGATCGGGACCGGATACGGCCGCGCGATGTCGGTGACCAGATCGCAGTGCCCTTCGGCGGCGTACGTGTCGATCAGTTCGGTGATGACCTTCGTGCACGCGTTGCGCATCCGCGCTGCCGCGCGGGGAGTGAATGCCCGCGACACCAGGCGCCGCAGCCGATGATGCTCGGCACCGTCGAGGCTGATGAGCAGCCGACAGACCCGGTCCCAGACGGGCCCGGACTCGATTCCCTGGACCGCCAGTCCGATCCCGCGAGGCATCGCGAACCGGGGGTCGCGCAACATCGCGCGGACCAACTCATAGCTCAGCACCTCGGGTCCATACGGTCCCTGAGCAATCGGGGACTGCCGGCGTGCCTGCCCGATCAGACGGTGGATCTCGTCGGGGTCACGGGCGTCGTGATAGGTGATGGCCGGCAGGGCGAGATCGAAAATATCGGTGGGCATGGCGTCGCTCCTCGGATCGGAATGGATTCACTCTCCGGGGGAAACGGCCGGCGACCATCGGCCAACGTGCCTATTGGCCGGACGTGCGTAACTGCGTAGGTAGGCCATTTCGCTGATGTTCTGCGATCTCGGTCACCGCATCCTGGTTAGCATGAGCACGACCGAGTGGAGCGACGTTGGGGTGAATGGGCTTCCGACCGGCACAGTGACCCTGCTGCTGGCTGATGTCGAGGGATCGACGCGGCTGTGGGAGACACAGCCCGTCGAAATGGCGGCCGCCATCGCGCGTTTGGATCAGACGCTGACGGTTGCGGTAGAAGCGCACGACGGGGTTCGTCCCGTCGAGCAGGGCGAGGGTGACAGCTTCGTGATCGCGTTCTCCCGCGCGTCCGACGCGGTTGCCTGCGCGCTGGACTTGCAACGGGCGGCGCTGACTCCCATCCGGTTACGCATCGGATTGCATACCGGCGAGGTACGTCTTCGTGACGAGGGCAACTACGTCGGACCGACCATCAACCGCACGGGGCGGTTGCGGGACCTGGCCCACGGTGGTCAGACCGTGCTGTCCGGCACCACCGAAGACCTTGTCGCCGAGACACTCCCGGACGATGCGTGGCTGACCGATCTCGGCGCTCACACGCTGCGGGATCTGGCCCGTCCCCAACGGGTGGTGCAGCTATGCCACCCGGATCT
Organism: Mycobacterium sp. NGS22; assembly: GCF_059813095.1. Classification (NCBI taxonomy): domain Bacteria; kingdom Bacillati; phylum Actinomycetota; class Actinomycetes; order Mycobacteriales; family Mycobacteriaceae; genus Mycobacterium; species Mycobacterium sp. NGS22. The sequence goes on along the minus strand of NZ_JCALDY010000004.1, from coordinate 108,006 downwards.
GCGCAACGACTTTCCGCCGTTGCGCACTTCCAGTAACGTTGCTGTACAACATCTTCCCACTCAGTTGACGGCTTTTGTCGGCCGCCAGTCCGAAATCGCCGACATACGAACGGCTTTGACGCTCAACCGGCTGGTCACCCTGACCGGGACCGGCGGCGTGGGTAAGACCCGCCTGGCGGTCCAAGTGGCCGCCTCGGTAGCCGGTAAGTTCGACGACGGGGTGTGGTACGTCGACCTGGCGCCGATCACCGCCGCCGAGGTGGTCCCGGTGACGGTCGCGCGCGCGTTCGGTCTGCCTGACCATCCGGGGCGTTCCACCATGGAGACGTTGGTGCGGTTTTTCCGCGACCGCCACCTGCTGATCGTGCTGGACAATTGTGAGCACCTACTCGATGCGTGCGCGACACTGGTATCCGAAATCTTAGGCGCTGCACCGCGAGTGATCGTCCTGGCCACCAGCCGCGAACCCATCAGCGTGACCGGCGAAGCGACGTGGCAGGTGCCATCCCTGTCGCTGGCTGACGAGGCCGTCGAACTGTTCGCTCAGCGCGCCCGGCTGGCCCGGCCGGATTTCGCGGTCACCGACGCCAATGGTGCTGCGGTAACCGAGATCTGCCGACGGCTCGACGGTATGCCGCTGGCGATCGAACTCGCCGCGGCACGCGTGCGCGCGCTGTCGCTGACCGAAATCGTCGACAGCCTGCACGACCGGTTCCGACTGTTGACCGGCGGCTCCCGCACCGCGGTCCGCCGACAGCAGACACTGCGCGCATCAGTGGACTGGTCACACGCCCTGCTCACCGAGACCGAGCGCATCCTGTTCCGTCGGCTCGCGGTGTTCTTCGGGGGATTTGATCTGGCGGCAGCACAATTCGTGTGCGGTGACGGTGAGATCGAGCGGTATCAGGTGCTGGATCAGTTGAGTCTGCTGGTTGACAAGTCGCTAGTGGTCGCGGACGGAAGTAGCGGTCGCACCCGGTATCGACTACTGGAAACAGTGCGGCAGTATGCGCTGGAAAAACTGGGGGAGTCCGGCGAAGCCGACGCGGTGCGGTCGCGTCACCGCGACCACTACACGTCCATCGCGGCATTACTCGACGCCCCGGCGCGCACCGATTACGAGCAGCGGCTCGAGCAGGTTGAACTCGAGATGGACAATCTGCGCAATGCTTTGGGCTGGGATCTGGAAAACGGTGAGACCGAGCGGGCTTTGGCGTTGGCATCCTCGCTACAACCGGTGTGGATGTCGCGCGGACGCATTGTGGAAGGTTTGGCGTGGTTCCACACCATCCTGGCTGACTTCGACCAATACGTCGACGTTGCGCCCGCAGTGCGGGCACGGGCTCTTGCCGACGAGGCCGTCCTGAACATGCACATCGGCCAGCCCATGGACCGAGCACAGCGTGCAGTGGAGATTGCCCGCGAAGTCGATGATCCGGCATTGCTTGCCCGCACACTATCCGCGTGCGGATTGATCGCAGGAGCGCAGCACTACGACGCGGAAACAGCTCAGTCCTGCCACGCCGAGGCAATGGAGTTGGCCCGGGCGGTGGATGACCAGTGGACCATGAGCCAGATCCTTGCGTGGCAGGCTAATAGCGCATTGACCACGGGCGATCCGGTTGCTGCGGGCGAGGCGGGGACGCAGGGGCGCGACATCGCCGACGCGATCGGTAATCGCCCATGCTCACGACAGAGCCGGATCATGATCGGCTACGCCCATCTGTTGCGAGGCGAACTAGCCGCGGCGATCTGTGAATTTCGGGATGTAGTAAATGAGTGTGAGGCGACTCATGACGAGGTCTATAGGGCAAGTGCCCGGATGGGCCTGGGGTTGACGCTGACGTACCACGGAGAATTGGATGCCGCCCACGCGGTAGCCGATACCGCAGTGGCAGGTGCAGCCGATTTGAGCGAATACTTCCACGGTATGGCCTATGCCCAGTTGGCTCAAGCCAATGTTGCCGCCGGCGAACTGGATGCCGCACAGGTCAACGGCGAGGCCGCCTACGAGGGCCTGCACACCGGCCAACCCCAGGTGGCGATCGCGCAGCGTGCTTTCAATTCCATTGAGGCAGCATTGGCGCGTGGCGAGGTTGCGCGCGCCCGAGAATGGGCCGACGAGGGACTCGCGGTTGCAGTGGGCTGGCACCGGGTGGCGTTGCTATCGGTCCGCGCTCGCATCGCGACGGCGGAAGGGCTACTCGAAGCCGCCGAACAGGATGCCCAACTGGCGTTGGCTGGGGCGGCCGACAAAGATCTGCGCCTGCACATACCCGACATTTTGGAATGTCTGGCCGCCATAGCCACCATCAATGGCAACCCGGCCGGAGCGGCCCGCCTGTTCGGTGCGGCAGATAACATCCGCGATGGCATGGGCCTGGTCCGTTTCAAGATTCACGAGTCCGGTTACCAGTCGGCGGTTGTCGATCTCCGAAATGCGATGGGTACAAACGATTTTGACGGGGTATGGTCGCAGGGTGCCGCGTTGTCGCTGGACGAAGCGATCGCCTACGCGCTGCGCGGCCGCGGCCAACGCAGACGGCCGGCGTCCGGTTGGGCGTCGCTGACACCGGCCGAGCGCGACGTGGCGCGTCTGGTCTGCGAAGGATTGGCGAACAAGGAGATCGCGGCCCGGTTGTTCGTATCTCCGCGAACGGTGCAGGCCCATCTCTCGCATATCTACACCAAGCTCGGTATCGCCTCCCGCATTCAGCTGGCGCAGGAAGCGTCCCGCCAGGGGCTGATGGACACCTGTCCAGAATGAGCAGTCCATATGGTGGTTCGGATGGGGCTTTCGACGGATCGATCGTCCTTGCCGTTGGGAAAGCGGTCGGCTAGAGTTCGAAGGATAATCAGACACCTGTCCATAATTGGGGCCGAGTGCAGCCCGCTCGAGCCGTCGAACTGGGCAACTAGGCGCGAACCCGCGGTCACCGCCGGACCGCCACACGACGCAGACCGAAGGATCGCGTATGACCAGCAGGTACGCCGCCCTCACCCGTGACCAACTCACCATCCTGGTGCCGGAGTTGCTGCTGATCGGCCAGATGATCGACCGATCCGGAATGGCTTGGTGCATACAGCAATTCGGCCGCGAAGCCATGGTGCAGATCGCTATTGACGAATGGGCCGGCGCGAGCCCGATCTACACCAAGCGCATGCAGCGAGCGCTGAAGTACGAAGGTGTCGACGTCATCACCATCTTCAAGGGCCTGCAACTCGACATCGGCGCCCCGCCGCAGTTCATGGACTTCCGCTACACGGTGCACGATCGTTGGCACGGCGAGTTCCAGCTCGATCACTGCGGTGCGCTGCTGGATGTCGAACCGATGGGCGAGGAGTACGTGCGCGGCATGTGCCATGACATCGAGGACCCGACGTTCGACGCCACCGCGCTGGCCACCAACCGCAGGGCTCAGGTTCGTCCGATCCACCGGCCGCCCAGGACGCCGGCGGATCGGCACCCGCACTGCGCCTGGACGGTGATCATCGACGAGTCGTACCCGGAGGTCGGTTTCATACCAGCCCTCGAGATCATCGGCCGAACCCGCGCAGCGACAGCCGAACTCGACCCGATCGACGAGAGCGAGCCAGGGCAATCGAACTACTCCGGTCCGCTGGTGTCCGACTTCGACTTTGCTGCGTTCTCGCACTCCGCGTTGGTGCGGATCGCCGATGAAGTGTGCCTGCAGATGCATCTGCTCTACCTCTCCTTCGTCCTGGCGGTCGACAAGCACGCGCAGGGCGACGCGGACAAGACCCGCATGATCTGCACCAAACAGCTCATCGGCCTTGCGGGTCTGGCCGCCGAGCGAATTCATCGGGCATTGGGTCTGCCGGGTGGCGTCGAAGGTGCGGTGCGCGTGTTGGAGTTGCATCCATTGTTCAATCCCGCGCTGTACGTATCGGCTTCGTTCGAAGACGACCGCGTGCACCTGCATCGGTCCCCGGCACACGACGACGCTGCGTGGCCGGCGCTGGTCTCGCCCGAGTCGGTCGGGCCGTTGCAGGCGATCGTCGCCGCGGTCGATCCGCATCTGACCGTCGAAGTCAGCGGCACGTCCGATGACTGGACTGCGATCGTGCACGAAACCGACACTGCTGCAGAGGAATTCTCCGAAGTCGCGGTGGCCAAGTTCAGTGGCGGCTCGACGTTCGTCTTCCAGCCACGAAAGTCGTTGCCGCTCACGCCCGTGTGATCACTGCCGCGACTTATTCACAGTTGCAGGTTTATGCACAGGTGCGCCCTCGGGGCCGGGGAGTTGTCGGTGCCGGTTCTTAGAATTTGAGGTATGTCAGCGAGCACGCGTGAAGAGATCGTGGAGGTCTTTGACGCGCTCGATGCGGATGTGCATCGTTTGTGCGCGTTGTCTTTTGAGGTGTTCACCACCCCGGAGCGGATGCGGGCTCTGGAGCGCCTGGAACGGGCAGCCCGCCAACTGCGCACACCCCAGCACGCGGTGATCAACCAACTTGCCGCCCAAGCCGCCGAGGAGGAGTTGGGCGGCAAGCTGCGCAGCGCGTTGGCGGATCGGTTGCGGATCTCTAAAGCCGAAGCCGGCCGGCGCATCGCCGACGCCAAAGACCTCGGCGCGCGCCGGGCGCTGTCCGGGGAGGCGCTGGCGCCGCTGCTCACCGCGACCGCGACCGCCCAAGGCGCCGGGCTCATCGGTGATGAACACATCCGCTTGATCCGCAAATTCCTGGCGCATCTTCCCGACACGGTCGACGCGTTGACCCGCCTGGACGCCGAAGCCGACCTGGTCGACAAAGCCACCCACTTTCGCCCCGAACAAGTGCAGACCTATGCCCAGGAAGTGATGGCCTATCTGCACCCCGACGGCAACTACAGCGACGACGAACGCGCCCGCCGACGCGGCCTGATGCTGGGCAAGCAGGAGTTCGACGGGATGTCGCGCCTGAGCGGGCTGGTCACCCCCGAACTACGGGCCGCGATCGAAGCGGCGTGGACGAAGTTGGCCGCACCGGGGATGTGCAACCCGGAAAACGAGGCACCACGCGTGGACCGCGAACCCGACGCCGAGGAGGCGCAGCGCGATACCCGCTCGGGACCCCAACGCCAGCACGACGCGCTGCTGGCCGGGCTACGCGCACTGCTGGCCTCTGGCGAGCTGGGCCGCCATCGCGGGCTGCCGGTCACCATCATCGCCACCACCACCGTGGCAGAACTCGAAGCCGCCGCCGGGTGGGCGCGCACCGGCGGCAGCTCCCGCCTACCCATGAACGATCTGATCCGCATGGCCGGCGGCGGCGCCAACCACTATTTGGCGATCTTCGACGCCGCCAAACCCCAAGCCCTCTATCACACCAAGCGGTTGGCCTCCCCGGCCCAACGGATCATGCTGTGCGCCAAAGACCTCGGCTGCACCAGGCCCGGCTGTGATGCCCCGGCCTACCACAGCGAAGTCCACCACGTCACCGCCTGGCGCAAAACCGGCCGCACCGACATCAACGACCTCACCCTGGCCTGTGGCCCCGATAACAGACTGGCCGAAAAAGGCTGGACCACCCGCACCAACACCCAAGGCCACACCGAATGGATCCCACCAGCACACCTCGACCACGGCCAACCGCGAATCAACACATTCCACCACCCGGAGAAACTGCTGATACCCGAGGACGACGACGGGCCGTAGCCAGAACTGCTGTCAGACAACCGATTTGGATTCCTACGCGACGGAAGCCCCGAGTATCAGATTCACCGCCTCGTCGAGTTGCCCGGAAATTTCCTGATAGGTGGTGAACCGCGCGCTCATCAGAGCACCGGCAAAGGTCATCTGCAGCGTCGACTTCACTGCGCCGGGCCAGCCGGGGCCGAGCGCGGCACCGATCCGCCGCGCCACCTCGACCGCGATCTCATTCCGCAAGGGTGCGACGGCGGGGTCGTCGGCCATCAGGGCAGCGCCGCACCCGGCAGTCAACTCTGGCTCGTCAGCCACGACCAGCGCCATGTCCCGCATCGTCGCGCTGACCCGGGTCTTGGTGGTGTCGTTGACGTCGGTGTGCAACGGCAGCTCACGCAGGAAGCGCAGATACACGGCCGCGACCAGAGCGCTCTTGGAGGAAAAGTAGGTGTAAGCGCTGGCCGGCGACACGCCCGCGCGCTGAGCCACGGCGCGCATCGTGAGGTTGGCGTACGAGGACTGGCGTAGTTCCTCCAACCCGGCGTCGAGCACTTTGCGGATGGTCTGACCCGGCCGCCGGTCGGATCGACGCGCAGTGCTGACGTCGCTCGTCGCAGGCGACGTCGCTTCTCTAGACACCCGTCCAGTGTAGGAAAAGCGGAACGTTCGGGACAAGCACATCGGAAGACAGTGGACCGTCACGTGTTGATTGCGGACCAGATCGTCCTCGCTTGCCGTACCGCGGTGACGATTGATACCGTACAAGCAATACCTAGACAGGTGTCCAGAAACGAGTGGGGGCAGTATGAGTGCGGCCGAGCGGGTACTGGTGACCGGCGCCTTCGGTCTGGTCGGCTCCGCGGTGGTGGCCGCCCTGGCCGAGCGGGGCCGTCAGGTAATCGCCACTGATCTCGACGCGCCCGCGCACCGCAAGCGCGCACAGCAACTCGCCGCACATCCGTCGGTACAGATCCGGTGGGCCGACCTCACGTCGCCCGACGACGTCACCGCTCTGCTCGAGACTGTCGCCCCAACCGCCATCGTTCATCTCGCGGCGATCATCCCGCCGTTCTGCTATGCCCGTCCTGAACTTGCGTTCGCCGTCAACGTCAGCGCGACCGCGACCCTGGTCAGGGCCGCGTCGCAGTTGACGGTCCCTCCGCGATTCGTGCAGGTATCCAGTATCGCGGTCTACGGTGCGCGCAACCCCCATCGTGACGACTCGCTGCTGACGGCGACCACGCCGGTGCGGCCGACCGATCTGTACGGACAGCACAAGTCGTTGGCCGAGCAGTGCGTCGTGACGTCCGACCTGGACTGGGTGGTGCTGCGTCTGGGCGGCGTGCTCACCGCCAAACCGCGCTTTGAAATTGACCGCGACCTGGTGTTCTTCGAGGCTGTACTGCCGTCCGACGGGCGCATCCACACCGTCGACGTCCGCGACGTCGCCCACGCGTGCTGCGCGGCCACCGTCACCGACGAGGTGCGGCAGATCTTCCTGATCGGCGGCGATCACACTCACCGGATCACCCAGGCCGAGATCGGATCCGACTACGCGGCAGCGATGGGTCTGCCCGGTGCCATCCCGGCGGGCCGGCCAGGCGATCCCGACGACGATCTGACCTGGTATGCCACCGACTGGCTGGACACCGGCCCCGCGCAGCAAGCGCTTGCGTTCCAGCATCATTCACTCTCCAGCATGCTGGACGAGACCCGCGCCGCGGTCGGCTGGTTGCGCTTCCCGCTGCGCTTGGCGGCTCCCGTTGTCCGCTGGTATCTGCGCAGGCGGTCGCCCTATCGCGGATTTCCCGGCACCACCGCCGATCCGATGCGCGCGATCCACCAGCGATTCGGCGACCCACGCCCGTCGGAGACCGCGGAATCCGGGGCGGCGCGCCGGTAACGTCGGCACCATGACCGCGCAGGACCGTCACCGCTGGGACGAACGCTATACCCGGCGGGGGCCCGCGCAGACCGTCGCTGCACCGAAAGTCCTTGCCGCTCATGTCGATCTACTACCCGAGACAGGACGGGCGTTGGATATCGCCTGCGGCCAGGGACTGGCGTCGGTCTGGTTGGCGATCCGGGGGTTGCACGTGTGGGGACTGGACGTTTCCGACGTCGCCATCCGGCACGCCCGAGATCTGGCTCGGCGCAACGGTGTTGACGGTCGCTGCCGCTTCGACGTCGTCGACCTCGACGAGGGGCTGCCGGCCGGCGAACCGGTGGACCTGATCCTGTGCAACAAGTTTCGTGACCGTCGCCTCGATCAAGACCTGATCGGTCGGCTGGCACCGGGCGGACTCCTGGCGATCGCGACGCTCAGCGAGGTCGACGCCGCACCGGGCGAGTTCCGGGCAGCAGCCGGTGAACTACCGGCTGTGTTCGCCCAACTGGACGTAGTGGCGAGCGGCGAGGGTGACGGTCACGCGTGGCTTTTGGCACGTGCCTGACGTGCGAGATGTAGTGTCACGAAGATGGAGCGGCGCGTCCTCGAAGCGGTCATCTACGAGCGCGAACCACCAATCGCGCGAATCATTCTCAACCGGGTCGGCAAGGCCAACACCAAGGACGCCGTGCTGGTCACCGAAGTCGACACCTGTCTGCACGAGGCGGATCGCGACCGGGAGATCAAGGTCGTCATCCTCAAGGCGAACGGCAAGGGCTTCTGCGGCGGCCACGTCGCACGCTGGGGCCCGGACGAAAACCCTTATCCCGACTTCGGCAACAACTTCGAGGATCTCTACAAAGGCACCGCCGACCTGTTCCTGTGGCCGACGCTGTACTTGTGGGAGTTCCCGAAGCCGACGATCTCGCAGATCCACGGTTACTGCATGGGCGGCGGGATCTATCTGGGCCTGCTGACCGACTTCTGCGTCGCCTCCGAAGACGCCTATTTCCAGATGCCCCTTGCCCAAAGCCTCGGCGAGCCCGGCGGTCACACGATGATCGAGCCGTGGCTGCTGATGAACTGGCACCGCACCATGGACTGGTTGCTGCTGGCGCCGACACTGACGGCCGAACAGGCACTCGAATGGGGTCTGCTCAACAAGGTGGTGCCGCGCGATCAGCTCGAGGACACCGTCGAGGAGATGGCGCGCAAGATCGCCCAGATTCCGCTGACCACCCTGATGGCGGTCAAGAACAACGTCAAGCGGGCCTGGGAACTGATGGGCATGCGGGTGCACCTGCAGGTCAGTCACATCCTGACCAATATGGTCGGCGCCGCGTCCGACGTGCAGGCCCGCCGGGCCGAATTGATGCAGTCGGGCATGAAGCCCCGCGACTTCCTCGGCCGGGACGAGGCCCCCGGCTAACGGCTCATCTGGCCGGCGACTTTGCGGCCCGCGGCGTGTCGTGCGGCGACGTAGCCGAACACCATCGAGCTGGCGATGCTCGCCCCGGCCCCCGGATAGGTTCGGCCCATCACCGTCGCCGTGGTATTCCCGGTGGCGTACAGTCCCTCGATCACCCGGTCCTGCTCGTCGAGAACCTGGGCGTGCTCGTTGGTGATCACCCCGCCGCAGGTGCCGACGTCGGCCGGCAGGACTCGGGTGGCGTAGTAGGGCGCCCGGTCCAGTGGCCCCACCGCGGCGTTGGGTCGGTGACCGGGATCGCCGAGGCAGTCGTTGTAGGCCGACTGCCCCCGGCCGAAGTCGGGGTCCAGTCCCTTGGCGGCGAAGGAGTTGAACCGCTGCACGGTTCGGGTCAATTCGTCAGCGGGCAGGTCGATTTGGCGGGCCAGGTCGCTCAGCGTGTTGGCGCGTTTGACCGCACCGCTTTCGATCAGCTCCGGCGGCAGGTGCTGACGATTGAGCGGATTGGTCCCTGCGACATACCGGCGCACGTACCCGTCGTCGAAGACCATCCAGCACGGCACCGCCTTGTTGGCGTACATCGCCTTGCCCACCTCGACATAGGAATTCGACTCGTTGCAGAACCGCCGGCCGGTGGAGTCGATGTAGATGGCCCCGGGACGTTGACGCCCGGAACCCAGTGATGCCGCGGCCGCGCCGCCGTTGGCGATGAAAACCGAGGGCAGCCACCACGCTTCGTCGAGCAGATCGGTCTTGGCACCAAGGCGCATCGCGGCCTGCAGCACCTCGCCGGTGTCACCAGCGTTGGCGATCGACCACTTGCCGTCGTTCGGCTGGTCACCGCTGTACTGCCGCCGCATATCCGCATTGTGGCCGAAACCCCCTGCAGCCAACAGAATTCCCTTGCGCGCTTCGACATTCACCGGGGTGCCGTCGCGGATGATGCGTGCGCCCACCACGCGGCCGTCCTCGACGATCAGATCGTCCATGGCGGCGTTGATCCACAGCGGAGGCTGACCGTCGCTGAGTTCGATCAGCACCTTGAGCAGCTGCCCGATCAGCGACGCACCGTTGGTCAGGATCTGGCGACGGGCGATGCGCGCGGCTCTGGTCCGGGCGAATACCTTGGTCGCGACCGCGAATGCGCGCGGCGCACGGTTGTAGTACTGCACCGAACGCAACTCGTTGGTCAGCACCACGTACCCGTAATTCTTCGCCAGCGAAGGTTGCACTTTGTCGCGCCACGAACCGAGTTCGGCGGCGTCGAACGGGATGCCTTCGACCGCTCGGCCGGACTCGTTGCCGCCCTTGTGGTTCGGGTAATAGTCGCTCCAGCCGGCGCAGCGGATGAGCCGAACTCCCTTGCGCAACAGGAAGTTGATCATCTCATAGCCGGCGGTGAGGAACATCTCGCGCCGTGCGGGGGAGGAGGCCGCTCCGATGTCGCCTACCACGTCCGCCAGGTAGGCCAACCCGTCCTCGTGCGAATCGGCGATACCGTCGGCGCGCATCAGCGGATTGTTCGGCAGCCAGACGATGCCGCCGGACAATCCCGTCGAACCACCGACCAACCCTTGTTTCTCGACGATCAGCGGTTCCAGGCCGGCGTCCAGGGCGGCCAGGCCGGCGACCATGCCGCCGCCACCGCTGCCCGCGATCACCAGGTCGACGGAGCGGTCCCAGTTGACGGTGCTCATCGGCGGACACCTGCCTGGAAGCCGAGATCGGCGATCGGGACGTCGATGGTGGTGTTGGTCTTCTGGATCGCCGGCACCAGCGCCGGATAGGGCAGATCGGCCAGAAAGCCGTCGATGACGCGTTCGAAGTTGGAGATCAACCCCTCGATCTGGCTGGACAACCGCATGAACTCGAATCCCTTGGAGTGCAGGCCTTTCTGCTGCTTGGGCAGGTTGGAGAAGTCTTGAGCCGGAATCGGGGGCCAGCGCGGATCGTCGGGTGCCATGGGCTCGGGTGGCGTCGGTTTGCCGGTGACCTGATCGGGCGGGATGCGGGTCAGCGACCAGATCTCGAACAACGTCTCCTCCGGGCCGAGTGGACGAATGCGGTACGACGAGGCACTGCTGTACTGCGGCAACAGGAAATAGTGCGGGAAGCAGAAGCCGATCGCATCGACGATGCCGCGGCGCTGCAGTTCGTTCAGGTCGGGGATGTCGCAGCCGCGGGCCCGATGCCAGTGCACCACAGCGTCGTTCAAAGTGCGCTTCCACACCGCCATCGCCTGGGCGGGGTCGGCGGGCAGGTCGATGTCCTGCAGGCCCTCGGCAATGCGGATGTCGTTCGCGTGGGTCATGCCGGCCATGCCTTCGCCCAGCGTGCGCATGAAATACAGGCTGGTTCCGATCAGCCCGGGAGGTGTGGCACTGGGCTGCGCCGACGGCAGCAGCTGCGGATGAGTCTGCGGGACATGGTATCCCTCCATGAACGCGGCCGTCGCGAGCTTCCAGTTCACCGGGAGCCGGCACGACTGCCACCATTCGGTGCGCAGCGATTCGACCCGCCACGCGTCGTAGATCGTCGCGAAAGGTTCGAAGCAGTCCCGCAGCCCCGGCGCGTCGTCGTCGAGGTTGATCCACGCGCACCCGCCCCACACTTCGCATCGCACCGGCACCAGGGCGAGATCCTGCGGGTCCAAGTTGGACTCGTCGAACGCGTCCGGGCGGAGGACAAACGTGTTGCGTCCCTCGATGTTCCAGCACCAGCCGTGAAACGGGCAGACGAAGGTGCGCCGGGATCCAGGCAGAGACCCGGAGCCTTCCACCAATTTCACGCCGCGATGCCGGCACGCGTTGTGGTAGGCCCGCACCGTCTCGGCGTCCACCCGCACCACGATGACGGACTGATCGAGGATCTCGTACTCCACGAAATCACCGGTCTTCGGGATCTCCTCGAGCCGGCAGGCCATCTGCCACACCCGTGGCCAGAACTTCTCGTTCTCCAGCGCGTAGAAGTCCGGGTCGTAGTACCGCTGCTTGGGGATCCGATCCGGCGACTGCACCGCCCACGGCACCGGAAGCGGCGTCCAGTTCACATCCATGCCTCGTCCTCGTTCATAAGATCCGCGACATCCGTCCCTGCCAGTAGCGTTCGCGGATGCGCCTCTTGTAGAGCTTGCCGTTCGGGTCCCGCGGCAGTTCGACATCGAATTCGATGGTGCGCGGACATTTATAGGTCGCCAGGTGCGTCCGGCAGTAGTCGATCAGCTCGGCCTCCAGGTCGGCGCCGGGTGTGATGCCGGCTACCGGCTGTACGACAGCCTTGACCTCCTCGCCGTACTCCTCGTTGGGCACGCCGAACACCGCCGCGTCGATGAGTTTGGGATGCATCACCAACAGGTTCTCCACTTCCTGCGGGTAGATGTTGACCCCGCCGGAGACGATCATGAACGTGGCACGGTCGGTGAGGTAGAGATAGCCGTCCGCGTCGACCCGGCCGACGTCGCCCAGTGTGCGCCAGCCGCGTTCGTTGTAGACCGAGGCGGTCTTGGCGGGGTCCTTGAAATACTCGAAGTCGGGGCCGCCCTCGAAGTACAACTCGCCGGATTCGCCTACCGGTAACTCGCTGCCGTCCTCACCGACGACGTGGACGGCCGTCATCGGGATGCCGACCGAACCCGGGTGCGCCAGCCACTCCTCGGGCCCGATCGTGGTGCCGGCGAAACCCTCAGTGCCGCCGTAATATTCGTGAATGATCGGACCGAACCAGTTCATCATCCGGTGCTTGACGTCCACCGGGCACGGTGCGGCCGCATGAATCACGCACTGCAGGCTGGATACGTCGTACTTCGCCCGGACCGTCGCAGGCAACTTGAGCATCCGCACGAACATCGTCGGCACGAACTGCGCGTGGGTGACCCGATGTTCCTCGATCAGGCGCAACACCGTTTCGGCATCGAACTTCTCCATGATCACCGAGGCGGCCCCGACCCGGTTGACGGCCATCGTGTAGTTCACGCCGGCGGCGTGATACAGCGGGGCGGGGGAGAGATACACACTGGACGGGTCCATCCCGTACTTGTGGGTCAGCGCCAGTTGCAGGACCGCTTGCGCCCAGGATCCGTTGCCGTCGACCGGAAGTGGGCGACGTACCGCTTTGGGCCGCCCGGTGGTGCCCGAGGAGTACAGCATCTCTGACCCGTCCGACACCGGGGGCGCCGCGCCGGCCGCCGCCAGCAGGTCCTCGTATCCATTCGGGGTAGGCAGGCGATCCCCGACAGTCACCTGCACATCGACTTTCCGGAGGTCTCGCACAAGTCCCTGCAGGGATGCATCCACGAAGACCGCCTTGGCGTCGGAATCGTCGATGACGTAAGCGATTTCGTCGGCAGTGAAATGAGTGTTGACCGCGGTGTAGTACAACCCGGAAAGCTGGCACCCCCAGGTGATCTCGAAGAACTCGGGTCGATTCGGCAGGATCAGCGCCACCCCGTCGCCCCGGCGCAGCCCGGCATTGTGCAGCGCCGCGGCGACCCGCTGGCTGCGGGCGTACAACTGACCGAACGTGATCACGCCGTCATCGGTGAGCAGTGCCGGCGAGTCCGGCGCTGTGCTCGCATGGTCGGCGATGTTCATCGGCTGACTCAGGAAGTGGCGGCGCCATCGGTCGAAGCGGCGGCGGCGGCCTGGCGCCGGGCCTGCTCAGACGGCAGCACCTTGTCCTTGAACACGGTCTGGATCAATTGCTGCACGTCCTTGCTGATCGAGGCGAGCGCGACGAGGTCGTTGGAACTCTGCCAGTGCACCCGCATGCCCATCAGTTCCCAGGCACGCTTGAGATTGGCCTTGGTGGCCAGCAGCGTCGTCATCGGGGCCTGCGCGATGTGGCGGGCGATCGCCTCCACCCGCGTGTCCAGCTGGTCGCGGGGAACCACTTCGTTGACCAGACCGACTTCCAGCGCCTTCTTGGCGTCGATCACCTCGGCCAGGTACAGGTAATACGCCGCACGGCGCCAGTTCATGAAAACCCAAGGCTCGATGGAGCATTCGCCCGATGGCATGCCGAAGCCCTGCAGCGGCGGGTAGGAGAAGTAGGCGTCCTCGGCGGCGATCACGATGTCGGTGGTCAGCCCGTAATGCGTGCCGCCGCCGACGCAGTAACCGTGTACCTGCGCGATGGTCGGCTTGGAGAATTCCCACAAGTTCAGGATCGGCTTGACGAACAGGTCGGTCTGCGGCTTCCACGGCGTGCCCATCACCCCGGCGGCGGTGACGAAATCCGGGTAATCGACGGCGTTGTTGCCGATCGCGTGACCCGAGCAGAAGCCTTTGCCGTTCGCCTTCAGGATCAGCACCTTGATGTCGTAATCGCGGTCCGCGTCCAACAGTGCGGCGTCGACCTCCTCGGCCAGTTTCTGGTCCTGGGCGTTGGCCTTCTCCGGCCAGTTCAGAATCACCCGCGCGATCGCGCCCTCCTTTTCGTAGATGATTCGCTCGCGGGTCTCGTTGAGGTCCATCGGGGGAGTACCTTTCGCTAGTCCGGTTATGAAGTGATGACGCCGATTTGGGCGCCGATGTCGTAGGTCGTCCCGATCTGGCCGGTCCAGTGCACGGTTCCCGCGGCGCCGGCCTCGATTTCCTGCTCCACCTTCTCGGTGGCGATCACGTAGATCGGGGTGCCCTCGTCGACGTAGTCGCCGGCGTCGACGAGCAGGTCGGTGAGTTCGGCTTCCGAGACGGCCACCGACACCCGGGGGATCCGAATGATGAAGTCAGCCACGCACTCTGGCTTTCTCACGGGACTTCTCCAGAGTGCGTCGGGCCGCTGCGACGATCCGCGCCGGCGAGGGATACATCTGTGCTTCCAATGCCGGCGCGGCCGGATTGGGCACGAACCGGGCGGCCACCCGTTCGATCGGTGCGGCCAGTTCGCCGAACAGTTCGGAGTGCAGGATCGCAGCGATCTCGGCTCCCGGCCCGGCGAACTGGACGGCATCGTGCACGATCACGACTCGCTTTGTGCGGCGGCCAGATTCGACGATGGTCTCGACGTCCAGCGGCACCAGGGTGCGCAGGTCGACGACTTCGGCGCTGACGCCCTGTTCGGCCAGCGTGGCCGCCGCCGCGAGCGCGTCGTGCACCGCCCGGCCGTAGCCGATCAGGCTCACGTCGGTGCCCGGACGTTTGATATCGGCCTGTCCCAACGGGATTGCGAAGCCGGCGTCGAGCGGGACCGGTCCCTTGCGGCTCTGCAACCGGATCGTCTCGACGAACAGGCACGGGTCCGGGTCGAAGATCGCCGCGGTCAGCAGGCCTTTGCCGTCACGCGGGGTGGACGGGACGATGACCTTCATCCCTGGGATATGCATGAACCAGGCCTCCAGGGACTGGGAATGCGTCGCCCCGGTCGCCAGGCCGGCGTAGACCTGGGTGCGGATGGTGATCGGCGCGGTGGTGCGACCCGCCGTCATGAACCGCAGTTTGGCGGCGCTGTTGATCAGCTGGTCGGCGGCGATACCGATGAAGTCCATGATCATGATCTCGGCCACCGGGATCAGCCCGTCTATCGCGGCACCTATCGCGGCTCCGACGATGGCCGCTTCGGAGATCGGCGTGTCCAGCACCCGCTCGTGACCATACTTCGACGACAGTCCCGCGGTGGGGCCGGACGCACCCGGGTCGGCGATGTCCTCGCCGAGCAGGAACACCCGATCGTCGGCTGCCAGCGCCTGGTCCAGCGCGAGGTTGAGCGCCTCGCGCATCGTCATTTCTTGTTCTGCCATGCGGTTTTCCAGCCTCATGCCGGGAATCTGATCGGCGTCGCGTACACGTCCTGGTCGAGTTCCTCGGTGGACGGCGGGTCGGCGCTGAGCACCGTGCGCAGCGCCGCCTCGACCCTCGCCGCGGCGTTGGTGTCGATGCGGTCGAGTTCGTCGCTTCCGCATATTGCGGCATCGACCAGATGCGCGCGGAACCGCGGCACCGGGTCGGCGGCCATCGCCGCGGCGAGCTGATCCTTCGGGATGTAGGGCATCCGGTCCCCGAAATAGTGACCGCGGAACCGGAACGTCACGCACTCGACGAAGGTGGGTCCCTCGCCGCGGCGCGCCCGGTCCAGTGCCTCGTCCAGCGCCGCCTTCACCGCGAGCGGGTCGTTGCCGTCGACCCGCACGCCCGGCATCCCGTACCCGGCGGCGCGGTCGGCGACGTGCTCGAGCTTCATCGTGTCCGACGTCGGCGTCATCTCGGCGTACAGGTTGTTCTGGCAGACGAAGACCAGCGGCAGATCCCACAACGCGGCCATGTTGGCCGCCTCGTGAAACGAGCCGGTGTTGGTGGCGCCGTCGCCGAAGCTGACCACCGTGACGCGGTCGAGTCCCCTGCGTTTGCCCGCCATCGCCAGGCCCACCGCCACGGGCGGCCCGGCTCCGACGATACCGGTCGAGAACATCACTCCCACACCAGGATTGGCGATGTGCATGGTTCCGCCCTTGCCCCGGGCAGCGCCGACGACCCGGCCCATCATCTCGCCGTAGATCTCCTCGAGGGGCACGCCCTTGCCGATCAGATCGTGCAAACCGCGATAGGTCGTCACCAACTGATCGCCGGGGCGCAAAGCCACTGCCATGGCGGCGGCGATGGCTTCCTGACCGCGCGACGGCCAGTACACGCACATGAACTCGCCGGTGCCGATGCCCTTGGACAACCGGTCGTCGGCCGCCTTCATCAGCGCCATCAACTCATACAAGCGCCGCTCGACCGACGACTGTGCGTTGCCGTCGTTCACGTCAACGACCCGGCTGGACTTTTGGGGCTGCCGGCACCCTCGGCGCCCAGCATGCAAACTGCTTGCCTCGCAGAGTCTTTCGTCGTCAGCGCTGCCCCCATGTCCGGCTCCGTGTGCACGTGGTCCGGCCAGCCGGGCCAACTCATTCCTTACAGTAGCTAGAATATCTAAAATAGCAAGAAATGACGTACGTCACTAAAGGGGTAGGCGATGGCGGGCATGCTCTCCGGGGTGCGGGTGGTCGAACTGGCGTCCTGGACGTACGTGCCGTCGGCCGGAGTCGCCCTCGCCGACTGGGGCGCCGACGTCATCAAGGTCGAAGGCGTTGCCTCCGGAGACCCGGGGCGCGCGCTGGTGGTAGGCGGCTTCACCCGTGCGGCGGCACGCGCTGACGTCGACTTCATCCTGGAGCTGAGCAACCGGGGCAAACGCAGCGTCGCCATCGACATCAAGTCCGACACCGGCCGAGAGCTGCTCGGCCGGTTGCTGGCTTCGGCGGATGTGTTTCTGACGAATTGGCTGCCCGGCGCGCTGGAGCGGGCCCGGTTGACGGTCGACGACATTCGGGCGTTCAACCCGGACATCATCATTGCCCGGGGCACCGGCCTGGGCGTGCGCGGTCCGGATCGGGACCGTGGCGGATTCGACGCCGCCACCTACCTGGCCCGGGGCGGGGTGGCCTACACGCTCACTCCGTTCGGCACCGAGAACCCGGCGGTCCAGGGTCCGGCGTTCGGTGACCTGCAGGGCGGCGCGACGCTGGCCGGCGGCGTGTGTGCGGCGTTGTTCCACCGGGAACGCACCGGTGCGCCCAGCATCGTCGACTCGTCGTTGCTGGCGCAGGCGATGTGGGCCATCGCGCCGTCCATTTCGGTGGCCGACCTGTTCGACATGGACGGCATCCCGGGGGCACCACCAGGGTTGGCGATCAATCCGTTGGTAGCCCGGTATAAAACCAAGGACGACAGGTGGATTCAGCTGGTCTTCCTGCAACCCGACAAGTTCTGGGCCGACTTCTGCCGTCGCATGGGTCTGCCCGAGCTCGTCGACGACGAGCGGTTCGTGCCGTCGAGTAATCTGATCGCCAACGCCACCGAAGCGACGGACATCTTCGCCAAAGCTTTTGCCGCCCAAGACCTTGCGCATTGGCGCCAGGTGCTGGAGGACGAGCCAGGGGTATGGGGCGCGTTGGCCACGCCGCGGGAAACCCTCGACGATCCGCAGGTGGAACCCAACGGCTACGTGATCACCAATGTCGACGACCGGGGCGAGAAGTACCGGACCGTGGCCGCGCCGGTCCAATTCGACGAGACCCCGCCCGGCCCCACGCGTGCGCCCGAACACGGCCAGCACACCGAAGAGATACTGCTCGAACTCGACCTGGGTTGGGACGAGATCGCGGCCGCGAAGGACGCCAAAGCGATCCTTTGACCGCGATTTCGTCTAGGGTGACGGCGTGCATGCCGGTGACGAGCAGGTCGGGCTGGATTCACCCGGCCGGTTGCAACGCTACGAGCAGGCCTTCGCCGATCTCGATGCGCCGTTTGCGTTCGTAGACCTCGACGCGATGTGGCACAACGCGGGGCAGATGCTGCGCCGGGCGGGCGACAAGCCGATCCGGGTGGCGTCGAAGTCGTTGCGGTGCAGGCCGTTACAGCGTCAGATCCTCGAGTCCAGCCCGCGCTTCGATGGCCTGATGACCTTTACCCTGCGCGAGACACTGTGGTTGGCCGGTCACGGTTTCGGCAACCTGCTGCTCGCCTACCCGACGACAGACCGCGCGGCGCTGCGCGAACTCGGCGAGCTCACCGCCGCGGATCCCACGGGAGCACCGATCGTGATGGTCGACAGCGTCGAACATCTCGACCTGATCCAGGCCGTGACCGACCAGCCCATCCGGTTATGCCTGGACTTGGACGCCGGTCTCTGGTGGGCCGGCGGGCGGCTGAAGATCGGGCCCAAACGCTCGCCGTTGCACACTCCCGAACAGGCCCGCGCGCTCGCCGAGGAGATCGTCGGACGCCCGGCGCTCAAGCTCGTCGCGCTGATGTCCTACGAGGGGCACATCGCCGGGCTGGGTGACCAGGTTTCCGGAAAACGCGCGCAGAATGCGGTCGTGGGCTGGATGCAGCGCCGTTCGATCGCCGAATTGAGTGAACGTCGCGCCCGCGCAGTGGATCTCGTGCGCGAAGTCGCCGATCTCGAAATCGTCAACGCCGGCGGCACCGGAGACTTGCAACTGGTCGCCCGGGAACCGGCGATGACGGAGGCGACCGCGGGCTCGGGGTTCTACGCTCCGACACTGTTCGACTCCTATTCCACTTTCACCCTGCAGCCGGCGGCGATGTTCGCGCTGCCGGTATCGCGCCGTCCCGACGACAAGACGGTGACCGCGCTCGGTGGTGGCTATCTGGCCAGCGGGGTGGGCGCCAAAGACCGGATGCCGACGCCGTACCTGCCGACCGGTCTGAAGCTGAATGCGCTGGAAGGCACCGGCGAAGTCCAGACACCCCTGACCGGCGAAGCCGCGCGCCGGCTGAAAGTCGGGGAGAAGGTGTACTTCCGCCACACCAAGGCCGGCGAGTTGTGCGAGCGGTTCGACCGGCTGTACCTGATACGTGGCGCGGCGATCGTCGACACCGTCCCGACGTACCGCGGGGAGGGGCAGACGTTCCTATGACGACATGGATCAACTGGGCCGGCGATCAGATCTGCGCGCCGGCGGCGATCGAACGCCCGACCTCGGAAGCCGAACTGGTCGAGATCGTCGCCCGCGCGGCGCAACGCGGCGAACCGGTTCGTGCGGTGGGGACCGGGCACTCGTTCACCGACTGCGCCTGCACTGACGGCGTCATGATCGACATGACCGGTCTGCAGCGCATCGTCGACCTCGATGCGGCCAACGGGCTGGCTACGGTAGAGGGTGGCGCACAACTGCATTCGCTGTTCGGGCAGCTGGCCCGACGCGGGTTCGGGATTGAAAATCAGGGCGATATCGACAAGCAGTCGATCACCGGAGCGACGGCGACCGCTACGCACGGCACCGGCGCCCGGTTCCAGAACGTGTCCGCCCAGCTCGTCGGGGCGCGGCTGGTCACCGCCGGCGGTGACGTCCTGCAGGTGTCCGCTCGGTCAGACGAGGAGGCTTATCTGGCCGCGCGGGTGTCGCTCGGGGCGCTGGGCGTGATCTCCCAGGTCACGTTCAAGGTGGTTCCGCTGTTCACCTTGCACCGCCAGGACGAGTTGCGACCGCTGAGCCAGACGCTGGAGCAGCTCGACGAACATGTCGACGGCAACGACCACTTCGAATTCTTCGTCTTTCCCTACGGCGACACCGCCTTGACCCGCAGCACGCGGCGCAGCAACGAGGAACCCCGACCACAGCCGCGGTGGCGGAAAAAACTCGGCGAAGAGTTCGAGAACATCGGCCTGAACGTCATCTGCCGCGCCGGACGGCGGTTTCCGCACGCCGCGCCCGCGCTGAACCGGTTGCTCACCGGCCTGATGTCGCCGGCGCAAGTCCAGGACCACGGCTGGAAGGTCTATGCCAGCGAGCGCAACGTGAAATTCACCGAGATGGAGTACGCGATTCCGCGCGAACACGCGCAGCTCGCCGTCCAGCGGGTGATCGACGTCGTGCGCCGGCGCCGGCTGCCGATCATGTTCCCCCTCGAGGTGCGCTTCGCCGCGTCCGACGACGCTTTTCTGTCGACCGCGTACGGCCGCGACACCTGCTACATAGCGGTGCACCAGTTCACCGGTATGGAGTTCGAAAGCTACTTCCGTGCCGTCGAGGAGATCATGGACGAGTATGCGGGACGGCCGCATTGGGGCAAGCGGCACTATCAGAGCGCCGCCACGCTACGCCCGCGTTACCCCGACTGGGACCGGTTCGTCGCCGTCCGCGATCGACTCGACCCCGATCGCGTCTTCCGCAACGACTACACCCGCCGCGTGCTCGGCCCCTGACCTGCGAGACGAAGGGCCCGACTTCCAGGGACCAAAGTCATTGGCTGCCAACAACCCAGCGACATCGGCAGCCGGTGGTCGTAGGTTTGAATCGTGGAACCGATCGTGACCGAATTCATGCGCAACAGTGACGCTTTCACGTGGGCGATGGAGACCGATCCACGGTTGCGCTCGACCGTGGTCAGTGTCGTCGTGCTGGACGGTTCTCCGGACTGGGACGCCGTCCGCGGCCGGTTCGACCTACTGAGTCGCAAGCTGCCGATCTTTCGCCAGCGAGTGGTGGAATCGCCGCCGCCCGCCCCACCGCGGTGGGAATACGACCGCGACTTCGACCTGGACTATCACCTGCGCCGGACCGCCGTTTCGGGGTCGGGCACGCTCGACGACGTCCTGGAAATGGCCCGGCTGGCCCACATGCAGGACTTCGACCGGGCCCGCGCGCTGTGGGAAATCACGTTGGTCGAGGGTCTGCAGGACGGCGGCGCCGCCGTGATCTGTAAGTTCCACCATGCGCTGACCGACGGAGTCGGCGGTGTCCAGATCGCGATGACGCTGTTCGATCTCTCCGCCGAACATTTCGAGGTCGAGGAACTCCCCGCGTTGCCGCAGGTTCCCGGGCCACCCCGGCTGGGCGGCTATCGTGACACGTTGCGCTACAACGCTTCCCTGGTGGGTAATGCGGTGGCCGGGGCGGCCAGGTGGATGCCGCGACTGATGTACGACGGCGCCCGACGCCCGCTGGACACCGTCCGTTCGGCCGCGGACAACGCGGCTTCGGTGTACCGCACCGTGCGGCCACTGAACCGCACCGGTTCCGATCTGACCAAGGAACGCAGCCTGATTCGTCATCTGGCGGTGCACGAGGTGTCGCGTCTGCAGTTGCGTGCGGCTGCCCACAACTGTGGTGGCGCGCTGAACGACGCATTCGTCGCCGGGGTGACCGGCGGGTTGCGTCGCTACCACGAAAAGCACGGGGCGAGCATCGGCGAACTGCATCTGTCGATGCCCATCAGCCTGCGCACCGAGAACGACGACATGGGCGGTAACCGGATCACGTTGATGCGGTTCGACGTGCCGGTGGGCGAACCCGATCCGGCCCGGCGGATCCAGGAAATACACCGGCGTGTCAGCGCGGTACGCGACGAGAAGTCTCTGCCCTACACGCAATTGATCGCCGGCGTGCTGAACCTGATGCCGCGCTGGTACATCGGGTCGGTGCTGCGCCACGTCGACTTCGTGGCCAGCGACGTGCCCGGCGTGCCGATCCCGGTCTTTCTGGGCGGTGCCGCCGTGCGCGGGCAGTACGCCTTCGGCCCGACGATCGGCGCGTCGGTCAACGTCACACTGCTGTCCTATTGCGACACCTGCGCATTGGGCATCAACGTGGACAGCGCCGCCATACCCGACTACCAGGTCTTCCACGACGCCCTGGTCGCCGGTTTCGACGAAGTCCTGGCTCTCGCAGACTGATTCACCGGCGCGGCATCCGGCCGATATCAGCACGCTCACAGGAGCGTATCGATGTCGGCGCACGTCTGGCGCGACGGGAAAGACCCGCAAATCATGGCACGGTATGCCAATCGCGGCGCGCGCCGCCGGGCGTACTTGGGTAGCAGTAGCAGGAGGTACCAAGGCATGACGGCAAGCTGGGCGCCCACCCAGACCTCGCACAGCCCGAGTTCGGGCCGCATTCTGGACACCGCGCAAGGCATCCTCATCGGTCTGCGCCGGTGTAGGTCGGACACCGCATTCGACGAGTTGCACAGTGCTGCACAGCGTCACCGGGTTCCGGTGTTCGCGATGGCATGGGCGTTGGTGCACCTGGCCGGCGACGGAGAAAAAACACCCAGCTTCGTCGAGGCGCAGTCCGCCGCGCGTCACGAGTGGGGTGAGTTGTTCGTGGCCGACCATCTGCGGTCGCTGGCGGAGCGGGTGGCCCGATAGCCACGACAGGTTGAGTTCGGCCGCGGCAACGGGGAAGTGCCGCGGCCCTCAGCGCGTCCAGACCGATGAGTCTGCCGCCGCCAGCAGCGCGGCCACGATGCGTTCCCGCTTGTCGGCGAAGCGCTCGCTGGGAGTCGGTACCGAGATCGCGACCACCGTGCCGCCGGCCGTGCGGCGTGCGACAGCCGCTGCGGAGATTCCGGGGGTGTGCTCGTCGTAATCGAAAGCTATTCCGCTGGACCGTATCTCGATGAGCTGTCGGCGTAGCGCGTCCGCCTCGACGGCGGGCATCTTGGTGAGCGCCGCCTCGGCGTCCAGGTCGTCGAGTGCCGCCAGCGCGGCCTTGCCGTTGGCCGTCCCGAACAGTGGAAACCGGACGCCGACCGCCGAGACCGCGCGGAGCCGATGGGACGACTCGATCTGGTCGACGAACCACATCCGCTGGCCGCGCAACAGCGACAGATCGACCGTTTCACCGTCCGTCTCGGCCGCGACGCGTTCCATGACCGGGCGGAACCGTGCCGCGATGTGTGCGCCGGTCGCGCTGCCGAATCCCAGCAACCGCTCACCGAGGGAAAACCGGCCGCCGGCGTCGACGCCGACCAGACCGACCTCGACCAGCCCCACCAACAGTCGTCGGACGGTCGATTTGGCCAGCCCGAGGCGCTCGCCGAGATCGACCAGGCGCAGTTGGCCCGGCTCCGCCGCGATCTCGTCCAACGCGGCCGCGGCGCGCCGCAACACCTGGATTCCCTCGTCGCGATTCGTCGGCGATTTCCGTTCCGTTTGCCCCACGAGTCCACTATAGTCGGCCGCATCACGGACTATATAGATCCGTTATGTGGATCAAGGAGCTGATTCATGGATGGTCTGCCCGCCGGACGGCACTTCTTTCGCAACCACGACGGATACGAGGCGGCCCGCCGCGAAACGGTGTGGAATCAGCGCGTCCCGGACCGCTACCCGGAAGTGATCGTGCAGGCGGTGGATGCCGACGAGGTGGTGGGCGCGATCCGCTACGCCAAAGCCAACGGCCTCAAAGTCAGCATTCGATCGGGTGGGCACAGTTGGGCGGCGAACCACCTGCGCGACGACGCCCTACTGCTCGACCTGCACCGCCTCGACCACGCCACGATCGACGCGGAGAAAGGGATGGCCGTCGTCGGTCCGGGCAAGGGCGGCAGCATCCTGCTCGGCGAACTCGAAGCCCAGAATCTGTTCTTCCCGGGCGGCCACTGTCGGGGCGTGTGCGTCGGCGGATATCTGCTGCAGGGTGGGTATGGCTGGAACAGCCGGGTGTGGGGCCTGGCTTGTGAAAGCGTCGTCGGACTTGACGTGGTCACCGCCGACGGCGACAAGATCCATTGCGACGCAGACAATCACGCCGATCTTTACTGGGCGGCGCGCGGTGCGGGACCCGGTTTCTTCGCGGTCGTCACGTCGTTCTATCTCAAGCTGTACCCGCGCCCGGGTGCTTGCGGAACCAGCGTGTACGTCTACCCGATCGGCTACGCCGACGAGATCTACACCTGGGCGCGCAACGTCAGCGCCGAAGTGGACCGGCGCGTCGAGATGCAGATCGTCGCAACGCGGAGCGTGCCGAACATGGGACTCGACGAACCCGCCATCGTGTTCGCCTCGCCCGCGTTCGCCGACACCGAGAAGGAAGCCGAACAGGCGTTGTCCATCTTCGGCACCGTCCCGGTGCTCGACAAGGCACTCGTCAAAGTGCCCTATATGCCGACCGATATGCCGACCTGGTTCGACGCGGTCATGAGCAACTACCTGTCCGACTACCGCTACGCCGCAGACAACATGTGGACCTCGGCGGCGGCCGAGGACCTGCTGCCGGGGATTCGTACCATCATCGACACGATCCCCGATCACCCGTCGCACTTCCTGTGGCTGAACTGGGGGCCGTCGCCGCAGCGGCCCGACATGGCCTACAGCATCGAGGACGAGGTGTACCTGGCGTTGTACGGGGCATGGAAGGACCCCGCCGACGATGACCGCTACGGCGACTGGGCGCGGTCGAACATGGCTGCCATGTCCCACCTGGCAACCGGGATCCAGTTGGCCGACGAGAATCTCGGCCAGCGCCCGGCGAGGTTCGCCAGCGACGCTGCGATGACCAGATTGGACCGGGTGCGCTCCGAGTACGACCCGGACGGGCTGTTCAACAGTTGGATGGGACGGATCTGAGATGGCCGATGACGCCTACCTCGGCTATCGGGGTGACGACGTGGACACGCCGTGGGCCAAGTTCTTCAGGCCCGAAATGGCACCGCTGCCAGCGCATGTCGTGACGGCGCTGCAACACGGTCCGCAGGCCGGACCGACGCTGTTGGCCCTGGATGACGCGGCCAGTGTCGCCGACGAGGGTTACCAGCAGACCGAGAACGGCTACGGCCTGCTCCAGGACGGCAGCATGCAGGTTTCGGTGCTGACCGACATGCCCGGCGTCACGCCGGCGATGTGGTCGTGGTGGTTCGGCTGGCACGGCAGCGACAGCCGCCGCTACAAGCTGTGGCACCCGCGGGCGCACCTGTCGGCGCGCTGGAAGGACGGCACGGACGGGGGACGCCGCGGCGCCCCGCGCTACGTCGGTCGCTGGTCGATGATCAGTGAGTACATCGGCTCCACGTTGCTCAGTGCCGCAATACAATTCGCGGATCCGTCGACCATGGGCCTGCCGCCCGACAGCGATGACGCGGTCGCGATCTGCGCTCGACTGGGCTCCGGGGACGCGCCGGTGGACGCCGGCTGGTTCGTCCACCACATCCGTTCCACCGCGACGGGATCGGAGATGCGCTCCCGGTTCTGGATGGGCGGACCGCACATCGCCGTCCGCAACGCGCCCGATCTGGCTTCCAGGGCGGTGCGCCCGGTCGCCGCGAAAGTCATCGGGGTCTCCGAGTCCACGGCACGCAACCTGTTGGTGCACTGCGCGCAAGAAATGAACCACCTGGCCGGGTTTCTGCCCGAACTGTACGAGTCGTTCGGCAACGAGTAAGCGGCTCAGAGCTTTTCGTCGAACGCAGGACCGACGAAGCGCCGCACCAGTTCGCGTTCGAGCTCGTCGTCCTCGACCGGCCAGTACAGCAGGGACAGCACCGTGCGGACAATCCATTGCGCGGCAACGGGATCGCCGTCGGTCAGGCCGGACAGGTCGGTGGCCAGGGCGGCCGGCAGCGGTGAATCGGTAAGCCACGTCATCGCCTCAGGCCGGCGGATCGAGCCGACCATCAACCTGCTCAGGGGATCGGCGCGAATCTGCCTGAGCGCCACCAGGACCGCGGTGACGACACGTTCCCGGCCGGTCAGGCCGTCGACGCCGACACGGACGCTTTCGACGATGCCGGCCGCGGCCCGGTTCAGGACGGCATCGCGTATCTCGGCCTTGCCCCCGGCGTAGCGGTAGACGGTCGCCCGCGAACAGTGCACCTGCTCGGCCAGCCGGTCGATGTCCAGTGCGTCCGAACCCTCGCGGGCGATCAGCTGCATCGCCGCGTCGTAGATGCGTTCGGCCGCAACCGTGCGGCGATCACCGCCGACCAGCCAGTCGTCGCGACGCGCCGGCATCCGCCTCCGATCGAGATCACCTCTGCCGAACATCTCAGGTTTGAGACGAACATCAAGAATTTTCTCAGCATAGTCGCTTGTCGGCCGGATTCGCTGAGACATCCGGCCGCCGGGCCCGGCGAGTCCGGATATCAACCTCGACCGATGCCATTGACCTGCGATTACCGGTTCATCAACCTGGGACGATGAACGTAACCCTCGATGCGGTCGAACTGTTCGGCGCCGCCGCCATCCAGGACCCGTACCCGTTGTACGAACGGATGCGGGCCGCGGGCCCGGTCCACCGGATCGGCGACTCCGGCTTCTACGCGGTCGGCGGCTGGGACGCGGTGAACGAAGCCGTCCTGCGGACCGAAGATTTCTCGTCGAACCTGACCGCGACGATGCTGTACACCGCCGACGGCACCGTCGTGCCGTTTCAGATGGATCCGCTCGGTGGGCCGACCCATGTGCTGGCCACTGCCGACGACCCCGCCCACGCGGTGCACCGCAAGCTGATGGTGCGCTACCTGGCAGCCAAGCGGATCCGTGCCGTCGAACGCTTCGCGACCCGGACCGCGGAACGGTTGTGGGACGACGGCATGGTGGATGGACGCATCGAATGGATGAGCGCCGTGGCCAACCGGTTGCCGATGATGGTGGTGGCCGAACTGATCGGACTTCCCGACACCGACGTCGACCAGTTGGTGCAATGGGGTTGCGCGGCAACTCAATTGCTGGAAGGCCTGGGCAGCCAGGAACAGTTGGCCGCCGCCGGAGGGGCCGTCCTGGGACTCAGCGGCTACATCACCGAGCAGTTTGCCCGAGCGGCCGGCCACCCGCGCGACGACTTGCTGGGTGAACTGGCGCGGGCTTGCCATGGCGGCGAGCTGGACCCGCTCACCGCCCAGGTCATGATGATCACGCTGTTCGCCGCCGCGGGGGAGTCGACCGCGTCCCTGCTGGGCAGCGCGGCGCGCATACTTGCCGTCCGGCCCGACATCGCGAGCCGTGTCCGGGAAAACCCGGAGCTGCTCGGGGCATTCGTCGAGGAAACCCTGCGCTTCGAGCCGCCGTTCCGCGGTCATTACCGCCACGTCCTGCGCGACACCACCCTGGCCGGCGTCGACTTGGCCGCCGATACGCGGCTGCTGTTGTTGTGGGGGTCGGCCAACCGCGATCCGGCCCACTTCGAGACGCCGGACGAGTTCCGACTGGACCGGGCAACGGGCAAGAACCACGTGAGTTTCGGTCGCGGAGCGCACTTCTGCGTCGGCGCCGCGCTGGCCCGGCTGGAAGCGCAGATCGTGTTGCGGCTGCTGCTGGACCGGACTTCGCGCATCGAGGCCGCCGAGGTCGGAGGATGGCTGCCCAGCATCCTGGTGCGTCGTTTGCAGCGTCTGGAACTCGCCGTCGATTAGCCTCCAGCTCAACGGCTCTCGCGGTTCGGTGCGGTTTATCCCGGGTTCGGCGTGAGCATCCCCGGCAGCACGATGAATGCTTCGACGGTGGTGGCGTGTTCGAAACCTTCCACCTCTACCCGCCATTCGTAGATGCCCGGATCCAGCGGAATGCCGCCCGGGATATTGAGGGTGAGCGGCATGCGCACGGCGGTGCCGTGAATCGCTCCCGGCAGGCGCCCCGCTTCGGCCGCGGCCTCGAACGAGATCCGCTGCGGCCCTTGCGGTCCGGGCACCATCACCGGCTGGCCGTCGGTGTTGAGCAGCTGGCAGGTCAGCTTGTGCCGTTTGTTGGTCTCGTCCCAGTCGATGTCCAGAAACATCACCAAAGCGAAAGGGGGCGTTGGTGTTTGGCACTGCCGCCAGCCCAATCCGAGGGTGTGGACCTTCCCCGACTGGGCGTCGGCCTGTGCCGCGTCGGCGAGAAAAAGGCTGACCTTCATGCGGCGGCCGGCGCCCCGGTCGACACCGCGCGTTGCCGATCCGCGATCGCTGCCGTCACGAATCCACTCCCGTCCCGTTCCCCGTCAATGTGCTGTTGCCGGCCCGATACTACGCCGCGACCGGTGTGCCGAGCCGACCGCTCTGGGGCCTCACGTCTCCCTATTTGCCGGGCGGCAGCTGACGCGGACCCTCGGGTGCACGCAACTCACGCGGACCCTTGCGCTCGACCAGTTCTCGCCGACCATCCGGACCGACGGTCAGGCCGGCGAGGTCGGACCGGGAGACCCCACCCAGGCGGGCGTATTCCGCGCCGGTGTCGACCTGCTCGTGGTGTGCGCCGGGAGGAGGCGGGCCGGCGGCCCAGCCGCGCGAGGATTCGATCCGGTTGCTCGCGGCGGGGTCCTGGCGTTCGGTGATGTCGGGGCTCGCGGCCTGCACCTGCTCACGCCCGGCGCCTTCGGTGCTCTCCGAGCCGAATGTCACCTTGCGGGTGCGCTTGAGCGAGAACGCGATCTCCTCGACCTCCTCGAACACCTGACGGGCGCTGCGCAAGGGCTGGGTCGTGTTGTCGATGACGCGCGCGACGAACGGCGGCACCAACGGACGAATCCACCGGGCGGCCGCCTTGGTGGCGTCGGGGATGGACGGGATCAACGGGGTCCGTTCCTGGGGTTCTTCGTACTGCTCGAGAGTCTGCTGCTGGACGGGCTCGACGGGTGCCGGCAGGTTTTTCGGCACGTCGATCGGCGCGGCGTCGGCCTCGTCGCCGGCAGGCAACTGCGCCACCGCGCGGCTGGCCGCCTCCGCCTCGGCGGCGATCGGCAGGTACATGTCTTCCTCCACGGGTTCGAAGGTGCGTTCGGACGTCGCGTGCACCGGGGCCTGAATCGCTTCCACGACCCGGCGGCGCTGGTGTTCCCGGTCGATCTCGGCCTGGGCCTCGATGGCCAGGCGGGTTTGGGTCAGCTGGTGTTCGGCCCACATGATCTCGGCGGCACGGCGGACCTCGGCCCGCTTGATCGCGATCGCGGTGTCGGCATCCAACTCGGCCCGTTCCCGCTCCGCGCGCGCCGTCGCGTGACGATCATGGGTGGTCTCACCGCGCCAGCCGCGCAGGATCAGCGGCAACAGGTACAACAGCGCGAAGAACGCGATGGTCAGCACCCGCAACAGCAGTGCGCCGATATTCGACATGGTCAGGTCGTTCATCGCGACCCAGCGCCCGCCGAGGCCTCGGCCCGCGTCGACGACCACCCCGTGCCGGGCCTCGGCGACGGCCCCCTCCGTGCGCGCGACCCGTGCGTCCAGGTCAGGTGCTTGACGGTCCCGCGTGGCCAGCGCGTTGTCCAGTTCGCGCTGGGTGTCGGCGAGCAACTCGTTGGCCGTCCGCGTCTCCGGGCCCTGACCGGGAACGCCGGTGATGCGGGTCTGGGGGCATGCCGGGCTGGGGTTGTACTCGCAGCGTGCCACCACCAAGGCTTGATCCCGGTGTTCGCGCGCCTGATCGACGGTGGTATCCAGCGCCGCACGTGCCGCCTGAGCCTGCCGCAGGTCGGCCGAGGCGTGGGCGACCGCGGGCGACGAGTCGGCGTCGTGCAGCGCCCGCTCGTTCAGGCGGTCGTCGATGGCCGCGGAGAAGACGACGAGTGCGGCCAGCTCGCCGACCAGCACGCCGATGGCGACGGCAACGGCCGCACGACCCGCGACATCCGCCCACCCCCGCGCCGGGCCGCTTGCGATGGCGCGGGTTACCGCGCCGACCAGCAGCCCGAAGACGACGGCCGGCGCGAGGACCGCCCACAGGGGAGCGGCGTGCACCGACGTCCGCACGGCCAGTGCGGCGACCAGCCAGGCCAGCACCGCGCCCAGCACCACCACCGCGCCGGAGACGGCGTGGGTGGATCGCTCATGGCGTTCGGTGAGTTCGCGCCGGTGTCCGCCGCCGAGCCAGGTCAGCAGCCCTGCTATCGAGCGCTGCTCGGTTGATTCGTGCGCGCGCATGAGACCTAACACCTCCAATGGTTTCCAGGGTGGCAGGGTCAGCGGCGACACACCGAATCAGATCGGCCCCTTGTGGCGTTGTTCACAAATCCGGCGGGAGTGGCCTGGATCACGCTGGTAGCGACCCGAGATGACGATCCGCAGCGCGATTTTCGGCGACGCGAACGGATCAACGACCGAGAGCACTGGTGTCATGAGACCGTTCAATCTATGCAGAATCACGAGTTCCTCAGCTACGAAGAGTTCGGCCGCAGATTCTTCGAGGTCGCCGTCACGCCGGACCGGGTGGCCGCCGCATTCGCCCAGATCGCCGGCAGCGAGTTCGAGATGGAACCGATCGCGCAGGGGCCGGGCGGAATCGCCAAGGTCAGCGCGAAAGTCAAGATCCAAGAGCCTCGGGTGACGCGCAAACTCGGCGATCTGATCACCTTCGTCATCCACATCCCGCTGTCCATCGACCTGCTGTTGGACCTGCGCCTGGACAAGCAGCGGTTCGTGGTCGCCGGGGATATCGCGTTGCGGGCCACCGCGCGGGCCGCCGAGCCGCTGCTGCTCATCGTCGACGTCTCCAAGCCGCGGCCTTCCGACATCACGGTCAATGTGTCGTCCAAGTCGATCCGCGGCGAGGTGCTGCGCATCCTGGCCGGTGTGGACGGCGAAATCCGGCGCTTCATCGCTCAGTACGTCAAAGAGGAGATCGACAAGCCAGAGTCGCAGGCCGCGCAGGTGATCGACGTGGCGACCGAAGTGGCCAGCGCCTGGACCGGTATCTAGGAAACCCGGCGCGGGGGTCCGCCGGGGTTTTCGGCCCAGCGCGCCCGGGTATGCAACCCCGGACGTCGACGGCAGATGAGGAGCGGATCAGTTGGCACGCGTAGATGTTTCGACGACCTCGGAGGTAGACCCCGAAGCCGCCTGGAAGCTGGCTTCCGATCTGCAGCGCTTCGACGAATGGATGACCATTTTCAACGGCTGGCGAGGCGAGGTCCCGGACACCATCGAAAAGGGCACCTGCGTCTCGTCGTGCATCAAGGTCAAGGGCTTCCGCAACGTCGTGCACTGGGAAGTGACGGAGTACGACGAGCCGAAATCCATTGAGCTCAAAGGGCGCGGCCGAGGCGGGATCCGCATCACGGTCGCCATGCAGGTGACACCGAAGGACCCGGGTTCGAAGTTCGATCTCACCGCGGATCTGAGCGGGGGAGTGCTGAGCGGACCCGTCGGACGGGTGGTGGCCCGGGTGTTGCGCTCCGACGTACGCAAGTCGGTGGACAATCTGGCCGAATTGCGTTAGCGCACTTAGCTTTCCGTCACGCCCGTTCCGGGTGCGCGGGGTCGTCGAAGTGCATGTCCCGTTCGGCGTCGCGAACCCGCCGGCGTTCCATGGCGAGCCAGGATAGCCCGGCGCTCAAGATCAACATTCCGCCGCTGGCCGCGGCGATCCCGATGCTGACATGTCCCAGGGCGAATGTCGCTACCGATACCACGAACGCCAAGACGCCACCTGCGATCACGACCAGTGCGGGTGCCCGTTCGACGTCGTCTTCGAACTCGTCCAGCGCCTGCATCGAGTCGTGGGGTTGCCGACCGGCGGAGTCGGCTGCGGCATCGTCCATGCGCATCTCCTCTGCAGTTTTGGCCGGCGACCGCCCCGTTCATCAAGGTGGCAGCATCGAGAAAATACCCGAAATGCGTTTTGCACAAACGGGTTCAGCGGTCCTGGCACCATCATGGAGGGAGCAACCGGCGCACCGGACGGCTCTCGATCGCGTTGATCGTCAAGGCCCGGTGGCTCATCCGCCATCCGGCGTCGGTGAGTACGTAGTGGTCGTCGTAGCGCAGATGCCACACGACATCGACCACCTCGTCTGCGCGCCGACTCCAGTGGTGCGCGATGCAGGTGATGCGTCCCCGCGCGTGGCCGGGCTGTTCTTGGTGATAGACCTCGCCGACGATCGCATGTTCGGTGCGGTCCACCCGGGCCACGGCCGTCACCGCCTCGACGATGGCGCTATGGCCCCGATGGAAGTGAATCGGCTGCAGTGAGGTCGGCGGATCCGGCACCGCCAGCTCGGCGCTATCGGTGAAAAGTGTTGCTATCGAATCGAACTGGCGGTCGTCGACGTAGGCGGCGTAGCGGTGCACCAGGTCGCTCAGCGCCGCCCGGTCGGCTGTCGGGGAGGTCATAGCCCGGCGCGCACCGCCTCGAGCAGCCGGGCTGCCCTGCCGTCGGTGAAGACGTCTTCGAGCAGCACCGGACGGCCGTCCGGGTCGGCCAGTGGAATCCGCCAGTTCGGGTACTCGTCGGTGGTGCCGGGCTGATTCTGGGTGCGCCGATCGCCGATCGCATCCGTGAGGGCCACGCCCAGTAGCCGCGACGGGGTGCGGCCCAGGTAGCGGTACAGCGCCAGGATCAGCTCTTCGGGACGATCTTCACCGTCGGCGAGGAGACCGACGCGGCGCAACTCGGCCAACCACGCCGCCCGTTCGGTCGCCGCGGCTTCCAGCTCCGCCTCGACCGGGCGGGTCAGCAACGCCAGGGATTCCCGCAACCGGACGTGGTCGCCGGCCAGATAGCCGGCGGTCGGCGGCAGGTCGTGCGTGGTGACCGACGACAGGCAGCATTCTCGCCAGCGCTCGGCGGGCAGCGGTCCACCCGTCGACTCGTCCTGCTCGAACCACAGGATCGAGGTGCCCAGCAGCCCGCGCAGTAATAAGTAGTCACGCACCCACGGTTCTACGGTGCCCAGATCCTCGCCGACGACGACCGCCCCGGCCCGTCGGGCCTCCAGCGCCACGATGCCGATCATCGCTTCGTGGTCGTAGCGGATGTACGTTCCGTCGGTGGGCGGTGCGCCGCTCGGGATCCACCACAGCCGGAACAGTCCGATGATGTGGTCGATCCGGACGCCGCCGGCGTGCCGCAGCACCGCGCGGATCAGCGACCGGAACGGCCGGTACTCCGACTCTTCGAGCCGGTCGGGCCGCCACGGCGGCTGCGACCAGTCCTGGCCGAGCTGATTGAACTCGTCCGGCGGCGCGCCCGCGGTCACGCCCAGCGCCAGCACGTCCTGCAGGGCCCACGCGTCGGCACCGTCGGGATGCACCCCGACCGCCAGGTCGTGCATGATGCCCAGCGCCATGCCGGCCCGTACGGCCTGGGACTGAGCCGCGGCCAGTTGCTCGTCCAGTTGCCACTGCAGCCAGCGGTGGAAGTCCACCGCCTGCCCGTTCTTCTTGACGAACTTGGCGACGCCGTCGCCGCTCGGGTGCCTCAGCGCCTTTGGCCAGCGATGCCAGTCGCCGCCGTGTTTTTCGGCAAGTGCGCACCAGGTGGCGAAGTCGTCCAGGGCGCGGCCCTCCCGGGCGCAGAAGGCGGCGTAGGACAGTTCACGGCCGGCCGATCGCGGCACCCGGTGCACAAGTCGCAGCGCCTCCTGCTTGGCGGCCCACGCGCTGTCGCGGTCGATGGCGTCGAGCCCGGCGGTGCGCTGCTGCACCTGGGTGCGCAGCTCCCGCACCCGGCGGTGCTTGGGCAGGTCGGCGAACTCCGGTATCGCCTCGACGCGCAGGTAGAGGGGGTTGACGTAGCGCCGCGAGGTGGGCAGATAGGGGGATGGCTCCATGGGGTGCCCGGGCGCCGCCGCGTGCAGCGGATTGACCAATAGGTAGTCGGCGCCGTGCGCCGAAGCCGACCACAACGCCAGATCCGCCAGGTCGGTCAGGTCGCCGACGCCCCAGGACCGCCGCGAGCGCACG
This sequence comes from Mycobacterium sp. NGS22, assembly GCF_059813095.1. Lineage (NCBI taxonomy): Bacteria > Bacillati > Actinomycetota > Actinomycetes > Mycobacteriales > Mycobacteriaceae > Mycobacterium > Mycobacterium sp. NGS22. The sequence goes on along the minus strand of NZ_JCALDY010000004.1, from coordinate 74,163 downwards.
CTGTACAGCTGCGTGGCCAGTCCCCAGGCCCGACGGGTGCCGAGCGTCTCCGGCAGTCCCAGCCAGTCCGGAGTCACGATGAGAGCGGTGCTGGCCTCATACTCGCCGGATCGCAGATGCACGCGGTGGTAGCCGAGCGGAATGTCGCCGGGCAACGCGAAACTGGCCTCGCCGACCAAACGCCCGTCCAGGTCGAACGGCGGAGTGAAATTGTCCAGCTGCACGATCCCGCGGCGTTCGGTTCCGTCCTCGAGTTGCACCCACACCTCCGCGGGAGCCCCGTGGGTGACGTGCACCCAGAACCGCGTCTGGGCGCCGGCACGCCCGACGATGGTCGGCGGCAGCGGTCGTTGCCAGTACGCGCGCCGTTCGGCGTCCAGGGCGGCGTTGCGTTCCTGCTCGGTACTCGCGGGGACGCCCAGGGCCCCGAGCACCGCCACCAACGTGCCTTCGGAGACGCTCACCTGCCGGTTGGACCAGTCCTGGTAACTGGTGGCGATACCGAAGCGCCGAGCGAGTTCGACAAGAGATGGCGCGAGCTCAGTCATGTCGGCAATCTTGCTACCCGCAGCTCATCGCGGAGAACCCGGCAGTCCGCGACTTAGCGCGCCGACACGACCATTCGCGGCTACCATGCCAGTGAAGAAGCGATGCCCAATGAAGACACGATCAATACCGTGGGGGAAGCAACGCGGGTCTTCGGACGCCACTGCCCGCGTGCGAGGTCTCTGCGGGTGCCCTACGGTTATCGATGAATCTCACCGCGAGGGCCTGTATCCAGGTGTTTTGCACAACCGAAAGGTGATCGAACGTGGCTGAACATAGCCGCGGACAGCGAGGGTCGGGGTACGGCCTGGGATTGTCGACGCGGACCCAGGTAACGGGTTACCAATTCCTGGCCCGCCGCACCGCGATGGCGCTGACCCGGTGGCGGGTGCGCATGGAGATCGAGCCCGGCCGCCGTCAGACGCTGGCCGTCGTCGCCTCCGTCTCCGCCGCCCTTGTCATCTGCCTGGGCGCCTTGCTGTACTCGTTCATCAGTCCCGCGGGCCAGATCAACGACGCGCCGATCATCGCAGACCGTGACTCGGGGGCGCTGTACGTGAAGGTCGGGGACCGGCTGTACCCGGCGCTGAACCTGGCGTCGGCACGACTGATCGCCGGTCGACCGGACAATCCGCACCAGGTCCGGAGCAGCCAGATCGCGGGCATGCCGCACGGACCGCTGGTCGGGATCCCCGGCGCTCCGTCTTCGTTCACGCCCAAGAACCCGTCCGCCTCGTCGTGGCTGGTCTGCGACACGGTGGGCGGCACGTCCGGCGGTATGGCTTCCCCGGCCGGCGTGACCGTGACCGTCATCGACGGCACCCCGGACATGAGCGGTCACCGCCGGATACTCAACGGGTCGGATGCCGTGGTGCTCAGCTATGGCGGCAGCACCTGGGTGATCCGTGAGGGACGCCGCTCCAAGATCGACGCCACCGACCGGTCGGTGTTGTTGCCGCTCGGCGTGACCCCGGAGCAGGTCAGTCAGGCGCGACCGATGAGTCACGCCCTTTACGACGCCCTGCCCGTCGGCCCGGAGTTGTTGGTTCCCGAGGTGCCCAAGGCGGGTGCCCCGGCGACCTTCCCCGGCGCGCCCGGCCCGGTCGGGACGATTCTGGTCACGCCGCAAATCAGTGGGCCGCAACAATATTCGCTGGTGTTGGAGGACGGTGTGCAGACCATGCCGTCGCTGGTGGCCCAGATCCTGCAGAACGCCGGGCACCCGGGCAACACCAAGCCCGTGACGGTCGAACCATCGGCACTGGCCAAGATGCCGGTGGTCAACCGGATCGACCTGTCGGCGTACCCGAACGAGCCGTTGAACGTGCTGGACATCCGGGAGAACCCGTCCACCTGCTGGTGGTGGGAACGGACCGCCGGTGAGACCCGCGCGCGCGTACAGGTGGTGTCCGGGCCGACCCTGCCGATCAAGGCCAGCGAGATGAACCATCTGGTCAGCCTGGTGAAGGCGGACATGAGCGGACGTGAGGCCGACCAGGTCTACTTCGGCCCCAACTATGCGAACTTCGTGGCCGTCACCGGCAACCACCCGGGAGCCCAGACCACCGAGTCGTTGTGGTGGCTGACCAATGCGGGTGCGCGATTCGGGGTGGACGACACCAAGGAAGCACGCGAGGCGCTGGGCCTGACCCTGCAGCCGAGCCTGGCGCCGTGGGTGGCGCTGCGGTTGTTGCCGCAGGGTCCGACACTGTCCCGTGCGGACGCCCTGGTGGAGCACGACACGCTACCGATTGACATGACCCCTGCAGAGTTGGTGGTACCGAAGTGAAACGTGGTTTTGCCCGACCGACCCCGGAGAAGCCGCCGGTAATCAAGCCGGAGAACATCGTTCTTCCGACGCCGTTGAGCATTCCGCCGCCCGAGGGCAAACCATGGTGGTTGATCGTGGTCGGCGTCGTGGTGATCGGCCTGCTCGGCGGCATGGTGGCGATGACCTTTGCCAGCGGCTCGCACGTGTTCGGTGGTGTCGGCTCGATCTTCCCGATCTTCATGGTCGGCGGCATGATGATGATGATGTTCGGCGGCCGGTTCGGCGGCGGCGGGCAGCAGATGAGCCGGCCGAAGCTGGACGCCATGCGGGCCCAGTTCATGCTGATGCTGGACATGCTGCGGGAGACCGCCCAGGAGTCCGCCGACAGCATGGACGCCAACTACCGGTGGTTCCATCCCGCGCCCGACACCCTGTCCGCCGCGGTGGGTTCGTCCCGGATGTGGGAGCGCAAGCCGGACGGCAAAGACCTCAACTTCGGGGTGGTCCGGGTCGGCGTCGGCATGACCCGTCCCGAGGTGACCTGGGGCGAGCCGCAGAACATGCCGACCGACATCGAGCTGGAGCCGGTGACCGGCAAGGCGCTGCAGGAGTTCGGTCGCTACCAGAGCGTCGTCTACAACCTGCCGAAGATGATCTCGGTGCTCGTCGAGCCCTGGTACGCGCTGGTCGGCGACCGCGAACAGGTCCTGGCGCTGATGCGGTCGATCATCTGTCAGCTGACCTTCTCGCACGGCCCCGACCACATGCAGTTCATCATCGTCAGCTCCGATCTGGAGGAGTGGGACTGGGTCAAGTGGCTGCCGCACTTCGGCGACGCACGACGCCACGACGCCGCGGGCAACGCGCGCATGGTGTACAGCTCGGTTCGCGAATTCGCCGCCGAACAGGCCGAACTGTTCGCCGGCCGGGGCTCGTTCACGCCCCGGCACGCGAGTTCTTCGGCGCAGACCCCCACCCCGCACCACGTGATCATCGCCGACGTCGACGACCCGCAATGGGAGTACGTGATCAGCGCCGAGGGCGTGGACGGCGTGACGTTCTTCGACCTGACCGGCTCGCCGATGTGGACCGGAGTGCCCGAGCGCAAGCTGCAGTTCGACAAGATCGGCGTGATCGAGGCGCTGCCCCGCGACCGTGACACCTGGATGGTCATCGACGACAAGGCGTGGTTCTTCGCGCTCACCGACCAGATGAGCATCGCCGAGGCCGAAGAGTTCGGCCAGAAGCTGGCCCAATGGCGGCTGGCCGAGGCCTACGAGGAGATCGGCCAGCGGGTGGCGCACATCGGTGCCCGCGACATCTTGTCCTACTACGGGATCAGCGATCCCTCCGGGATCGACTTCGAAGACCTGTGGGGTAGCCGCACCGACACGATGGGCCGCTCCAGGCTGCGCGTACCGTTCGGAAACCGCTCGGACAACGGCGAGCTGCTGTTCCTGGACATGAAATCGCTGGACGAAGGCGGCGACGGTCCGCACGGCGTCATGTCGGGTACCACCGGTTCCGGTAAGTCGACGCTGGTGCGGACGGTGATCGAGTCGCTGATGCTCGGCCACCCGCCCGAAGAGCTGCAGTTCGTGCTGGCCGACCTCAAGGGTGGATCGGCGGTCAAGCCGTTCGCCGGGGTCCCGCACGTCTCGCGCATCATCACCGACCTGGAAGAAGACCAGGCGCTGATGGAGCGTTTCCTGGACGCGTTGTGGGGTGAGATTGCGCGCCGCAAAGCCATCTGCGACAGCGCCGGCGTGGACGACGCCAAGGAATACAACTCGGTGCGAACCAGGATGCGCGCCCGTGGCCAGGACATGGCACCGCTGCCGATGCTGGTCGTGGTGATCGACGAGTTCTACGAGTGGTTCCGGATCATGCCGACCGCGGTCGACGTGCTCGACTCGATCGGCCGGCAGGGCCGCGCGTACTGGATCCATCTGATGATGGCCTCGCAGACCATCGAGAGCCGCGCCGAGAAGCTCATGGAGAACATGGGTTACCGGCTGGTGCTGAAAGCCCGTACCGCCGGTGCCGCACAGGCGGCCGGTGTGCCCAACGCCGTGAACCTGCCCGCACAGGCCGGACTGGGCTACTTCCGCAAGAGCCTGGAAGACGTCATCCGCTTCCAGGCCGAGTTCCTGTGGCGGGACTATTTCCGCATCTCGAGCGTCGACGGCGAGGAAGCGCCGGTGTTGGTGCACAACATCGACTACGTCCGCCCGCAACTGTTCACCAACTCGTTCACGCCGATGGAAGTCAGCGTCGGCGGTCCCACCGTGGAATCGGTGAACGGTTTCTCCAACGGCGAGGTGATCGGCATCGGGACTGAGGAACCCGACGAGGAAGAAGAAGCGATCCGGACACCGAAGGTCGGCACGGTGATCATCGATCAGCTGCGCAAGATCAAGTTCGAGCCCTACCGGTTGTGGCAGCCGCCGCTGACCCAGCCCGTCCCCATCGACGAGCTGGTCAACCGCTTCCTCGGTCACCCGTGGCACAAGGACTACGGTTCGGTCCGCAACCTGGTGTTCCCGATCGGGATCATCGACCGCCCGTTCAAGCACGACCAACCGCCGTGGACGGTCGACACCTCGGGCCCCGGCTCCAACGTGCTGATCCTGGGCGCCGGTGGATCCGGCAAGACCACCGCCCTGCAGACCCTGATCTGCTCGGCGGCGCTTACCCACACCCCCGAGCAGGTGCAGTTCTACTGCCTGGCCTACAGCAGCACGGCGCTGACCACGGTGGCGCAGTTGCCGCACGTCGGTGAGGTAGCCGGTCCCACCGACCCGTACGGGGTACGCCGGACGGTGGCAGAGCTGCTGGCGCTGGTGCGCGAGCGCAAGCGCAGCTTCCTCGAATACGGCATCGCCTCGATGGAGATGTTCCGGCGCCGCAAGTTCGGCGGGGAAGTCGGTCCGGTGCCCAACGACGGGTTCGGTGACGTCTACCTGGTGATCGACAACTACCGGGCGCTGGCCGAGGAAAACGAGGTGTTGATCGACCAGGTCAACGTGATCATCAACCAGGGTCCCTCGTTCGGTGTGCACGTGGTGGTCACCGCCGACCGGGAATCCGAATTGCGGCCACCGGTGCGCAGCGGTTTCGGTTCGCGGGTGGAGCTGCGTCTGGCCGCGGTCGAAGACGCGAAGCTGGTCCGCTCCCGGTTCGCCAAGGACGTCCCGGTGAAGCCGGGCCGCGGCATGGTGGCGGTCAACTACGTGCGGTTGGACAGCGACCCGCAAGCGGGTCTGCACACTCTGGTGGCTCGCCCGGCGCTGTCGGCGACCCCCGACAACGTCTTCGAGAGCAACAGTGTTGTCGAGGCGGTCAGCCGGCTCACCACGGCCGCCGCACCGCCGGTGCGTCGCCTGCCGGCGCGGTTCGGTGTCGAGCAGGTGCGCGAGCTGGCGGCGCGGGACACCCGCCAGGGTGTCGGTGCCGGCGGAATCGCTTGGGCGATATCGGAATTGGACCTGCAGCCGGTCTACCTCAACTTCGCCGAGAACTCGCATCTGATGGTTACCGGGCGTCGCGAATGTGGCCGGACGACCACGCTCGCGACGATCATGTCCGAAATCGGACGGCTGTACGCGCCCGGCGCGACCAGCGCGCCGCCCCCGCCGCCCGGACGCCGGTCCGCTCAGGTGTGGCTGGTCGATCCGCGCCGTCAGCTGCTGACCACACTGGGTTCCGAGTACGTGGAGAAGTTCGCCTACAACCTCGACGGTGTGGTGGCGATGATGGGCGAGTTGTCGGCGGCACTGGCCGGCCGCGAGCCGCCGCCGGGTCTGTCCGCCGAGGAGCTGTTGTCGCGATCGTGGTGGAGCGGTCCGGAGATCTTCCTGATCGTCGACGACATCCAGCAGCTGCCGCCGGGCTTCGACTCGCCGTTGCACAAGGCCGTTCCGTTCGTGAACCGGGCTGCCGACGTCGGTCTGCACGTCATCGTGACCCGTACCTTCGGCGGTTGGTCGTCGGCGGGCAGCGACCCGATGCTGCGGGCCCTGCATCAGGCGAATGCGCCACTGCTGGTGATGGATGCCGACCCGGACGAAGGCTTCATCCGCGGCAAGATGAAGGGCGGCCCGCTGCCTCGCGGTCGAGGACTGTTGATGGCCGAGGACACCGGCGTCTTCGTGCAGGTGGCGGCCACCGAGGTGCGCAAGTAGGTGTAGCGCAGTACGAAAGCGCCGCCCGTCTAGCCGGCCGCCGGTGGCCTGGTCATGAAGGTCAGCCGGTGCCCATAGGCCGGGGTCTTTCGGCCGTTGCCACCGTTGACGAACTGCCCGAGCGGTCCGGTCATCGGGACACCGCCGCGGACTGCACCTTCGGCGGCGGCCGGAACTGCGGTGGCGTTGCCGACAGCGCTCGCCCCGGCGGCGGTGGGGGTAGTGGACATGGTCCAGCTCGCCGGTGCGGACAACTTTCCGATCGGAAGCGCATTGCCCAGGTTCGCAGTGACGCCGCCCAGACTTCTGCCGGCGGCCGCTGCAGCCTGTCCGGCCGCCCGCGTCGCCTGCTCGGCCGCCGTGGCCGCATCCTTGACGAAATCATTCGCAAGACTGCCGAGCTTGGCGAAACCGGCCGTCTCGTCACCGACGAACAGAGTGTCTTGCAGACCCTGCGCAAAAGCGCTCAGGTACGGCGAAATGTACTTGGTGTAGAGCGGGACGATGTCGTCGAACGGCGTGTTGGCGATGATCCACTGGTCGATCGCGGTGCCTTGCCCGTTCAAGGGTGACGACAGCATCTGCAACACCTCGCCGACTCGCGAACTTAGTTGCGTCCCAACACCATTGAGGTCGACGACCCCGGCCGGGTCGGTCACTTCGGCCGGTTCGGGCAGCTCGGTGAACTCGGACGCCGCCGTCGAACCATCGGCGTAGCTGTACATCGCCGCGGCGTCTTGAGCCCAGAACTCCATGTACAGGGCCTCCGTCGCTGCGATCGCCGGGGTGTTCTGGCCCAGAAAGTTGGTGGCCACCAACGCCGCCAGTAGCGCACGGTTGGCGGCGATCACCGGAGGTGGGACGGTGGCCGCGAAAGCCGCCTCGTAGGCGGTCGCGGCGGCGTACGCCTGGCTTGCCGTCTCGCCGGCGTCCACCGCCCTGGCATCCAGCCAGGCAATGAACGGAGTGGCCGCCACGACCAGTGACTCTGACGCCGGCCCGAGCCACGGCCCGCCGGTGAGCTCGGTGATCACCGACCGATGGCCATCCGCCGCGGATTGCACATCTGCGGCCAACCCGCTCCACGCCGCCGCAGCGGCAAGCATCGGACCCGAGCCGGGACCGGTGTACATGCGCCCGGAGTTGATCTCGGGCGGCAACAGCCCGTAGTCGAGCATTGCGTTGTCCCCTGGATCCGGTCGCCGTCAACCGGCGGCCGGCGGCTTGGCCATCACGGAGGGCTTGAAGCCGTAAATCGGCTGATTTCGCCCGTAGCCGCCATTGACGAACTGGCCGAACGGCGGAGCCATCGGGAAACTGTTGGCGCTTTCCGCGGCGGCCGGGATCGCGCCGGCCACACCCGGGTTGGTGGTGGCATGCCACGGCATCCAGCTCGCCGGCGCCGACAACCCGCCGATCGGCACCGCTTTACCCAGGCTCGCGGCGGCTCCGGTTATCCCGCCCAGGCCGGCCGGCGCGGCACTGGCCGCGGCATTGCCCGCCGCCGCGGCCGCGGGCGCGGCTCCGGCGGCGGCCTTCGCCGCACTGGCGGCGTCCTTGCCGAGGGTGTTCGCGAGGTTGCCGATGCCCGACCAACCGCTGGTGTTCTGCCCGACAGTCTGCGTCGACTGAATCAGGGCCGCGAATGAGTTGATGTAGGCCGAGAGGTACTTGCTGTACAGCGGCACGATGTCGTCGAACGGGGTGTTGGCGATGATCCACGCGTCGATCGCGGGGCCTTGGCCGTTGAGCGGCGAGGACAGCGTCTTCACCACTTCGCTGACCCTCGGGGTCAGCTGCGCGCTCAGGCTGTCGAGTTGGTTCTGCACGCCCTGACCCGCGGCGCTGGCTACGGCGATGGCTTGATCGGCAGCCCCCGACGGCTCGGCTACGTCGGCCGGCGCCGTCAACTCGGTCGACTGGGTCGACGCCGCTGCGCTGCCCGCATAGGTGTACATCGCCCCCGCATCCTGCGCCCAATACTCGGCGTACAGGGCTTCGAGCTGCGAAATCGCCGCGCTGTTCTGCCCCAGGACGTTGGTGGCGGTCAACTCCTGCACCAAGGCACGGTTGGACGCGATCAGCGGCGGCGGGACGCTGGCCGCGAACGCCCTCTCGTAGGCACTGGCCGCCGCGCTCGTCCCGGTCGCAGTCTCGGCTGCCTGCTCGGCACTGTTGCTCAGCCAGGTGATGAACGGTGATACCGCCGACACCAACTTCGCCGACGCCGGTCCCAGCCATGGCCCGCTGGTCAGTGCCTCGATCACCGAACGATGTCCACTGGCCGCGGCCGCGAACTCCCCCGGCCAGGTCACTCCACGCCGTCGACGCGGCGATCAGGGAACCAGCACCCGGTCCGCCGTAGATGCGCGCCGAGTTGATCTCCGGCGGCAACACTCCGTAATCCACCACTGCTCCGTAGTCCTTACGCTGCGAGGGGCTCAGAGCGCCGCAACGGCGTTGGCCGCTTCGGTCGCGGCGTAGGAACCCCCGCTGGTTGCCAGCGTCGCGGCCAGCGCAGCCTGGATCCTGGCGGCCTGGGCGCTCAGCTCCTGAAAGCGCTGACCGCGCAGCGCAAAATGGGCCGCCGTCAACACCGACACCTCGTCGATGGCAGCCGGGATCACGCCGCTGATGGGGCCGGCGGCCGCCGCATTGCCGGCGTTCAACGCCGCGCCAAGTGACTGCAGGTTGCTGGCGGCGGCGGCAAGGTGCTCGGGATAGGTACGTACGAACGACATGAGAACTCCTCCGGTGAGTTATGAATGGTGGCTGCACACATCGGTGTGTCGCGTCTATCGCCGACCGTCCGGAAACGACAACGATCAATTGTCGATCGGCCGAAGTCCGAAAAAGTCGGGCATCGTATCACTGTGATTCACGAGGGTGGTCAAGCGCAGAACTGATTCACATGAAACACATTAGATCGCCCTCGGGAGTCGGTGATACCCATGACGCGAACAATTCACTATTCGCTAACTATCGTTAAACTTTCGTACACCGCGTGGCTTCAGATAACGTCCTGAGCTGCGACTATGCTGTCGCTTCCGGCTGCGGATCGACCGCGCTCGCGGCAGAAGAAGTGTATGAGTTCAGTATGTCGCCACGAGTTATATGCGAGTTCACAAAATCGGACTATGGACAAATGATGGCGCGACAGTAAACGAAAAGATAATCGGGGATGGACAAAATACTAAGTCCGGAAAGTGCCGTCTCGGACCGCTGAATTGTCCGTGCTCGGGATGCGATCCGTCCGTTGTCCCGGCGCGGATTCGTCGACGGGAATTGCCGGAGGCAGGCACGCTGGCGTAGCTCGCCCCGCGCCGTGAGAGTGCCAGGAAAAGCTCAGGTCAGCGAAGTCCGCCCCGATCAGCGCCGGAAGGTCGCCACGGCTTCCCGCGAGCACCTGCCGAACCAGGTCAGACGCTGTTACTGTGTCGTTACGACTGGTGAATTCGTTTTACCGGCAAGTGAACAACTGCAAACAGGTACCGTCGGAGACGACTTGGCGCCACACAGTCATCTACTCTCTTGCGAGAGAGCGGTTGCTGGGACGAATTGAGGGAGGAAACAGCATGTCGTTCGTGACCACACAGCCGGAGGCGCTGGCGGCGGCGGCCGGAAATCTGCAGGGTATCGGCACCACGATGAGCGCGCAGAATGCGGCCGCGGCGGCTCCCACCACCGGGGTGGTGCCGGCAGCCGCCGATGAGGTGTCGGCGCTCACCGCGGCCCAGTTCGCGGCCCACGCGCAGATGTACCAGGCCGTCAGTGCGCAGGCCGCCGCGATCCACGAGATGTTCGTGAACACATTGACCACCAGTTCGGGTTCGTACGCGGCCACCGAGGCCGCCAACGCGGCAGCCGCAGGCTGACCGAACTGACACATCGACAGGAGGGAGCAGCTATGAACGCAATCATCACAGCGATCTCTCCGCAGGCGGTGATTTCGGGGTTGAACGGCTCGGTCGGAGGCCGTCACTTCGGATCACCTGCATTCGCCGTCAACTCGGACAACGGGGTTCGGGTTCGACACCTTTCCGGCCGTGACGCAGCCCGGTGGCCGCCGGCTGACGGAATAGGGGGTCCTCCGTAATTTCCCGGTCGGCGGTCACGCCCGCGTGTAGCGCTGATCGGCCATCGCGTTGTAACAACACCATTCAGTCGTAAGACATTCATCGCAAGGAGAATTAAAGTGGCAACTCGCTTTATGACCGACCCGCACGCAATGCGTGCCATGGCGGGCCGTTTCGAGACTCACGCGCAGACCGTCGAGGACGAGGCCCGTCGTATGTGGGCGTCCTCGCAGAACATCTCGGGCGCGGGTTGGAGCGGTCTGGCTTCGGCCACCTCGCTGGACACCATGGGCCAGATGAACACCGCGTTCCGCAACATCGTGAACATGCTGCACGGGGTGCGCGATGGTCTGATCCGTGACGCCAACAATTACGAGCAGCAAGAGCAGGCGTCGCAGCAGATCCTGTCCAGCTAGTCCAGCCCATCAGCTTCTAATCCAGGAGGACAACAGACATGACCATCAATTACCAGTTCGGCGACGTCGACGCGCACGGCGCGCTGATTCGCGCCCAGGCCGCCAACCTGGAGGCCGAGCACCAGGCCATCGTTCGCGATGTGCTGGCTGCCGGTGACTTCTGGGGCGGCGCCGGTTCGGTGGCTTGCCAGGAGTTCATCGCCCAGCTGGGCCGCAACTTCCAGGTGATCTACGAGCAGGCCAACGCCCACGGCCAGAAGGTCCAGAGCGCCGGTCAGAACATGGCGCAGACCGACAGCGCCGTCGGGTCCAGCTGGGCCTGATAACCGAAACCACAGGCACGGCAGCACACCAAGCGAAACGGTGTGCTGCCGTGTCCTGCGGTTTACTGGATGAAGATGGCTGATGAAGATGGCTAGGACAGCTTTCGGACCGCTCACGGACCACTGAGGTAGGGATGGATCAACAGAGCACCCGCACCGACATCACCGTCAATGTCGACGGCTTCTGGATGCTGCAAGCGTTGCTGGATATCCGGCACGTAGCGCCGGAGTTGCGGTGCCGGCCGTATGTCTCCACGGACAACAACGATTGGCTCAACGAGCATCCAGGCATGGCGGTGATGCGCGAGCAGGGGATCGTGGTCGGCGACACGGTCAACGAGAATGTGGCCGCGCGGATGAAGGTGCTCGCGGCGCCCGACCTCGAAGTCGTCGCGTTGCTCTCCCGCGGCAAGCTGCTCTACGGGGTCGTCGACAACGAGAATCAGCCGCCGGGATCGCGCGACATCCCCGACAACGAGTTCCGGGTGGTATTGGCCCGTCGCGGGCAGCATTGGGTGTCGGCCGTTCGAGTCGGCAACGACATCACCGTCGACGACGTCACCGTCTCCGACACCGCCTCGATCGCCGCGCTGGTGATGGACGGCCTCGAATCGATCCACCACGCGGATCCGGCGGCGATCAACGCCGTCAACGTGCCGCTGGAAGAGATGCTCGAGGCCACCAAGTCGTGGCAGGAATCAGGCTTCAACGTGTTCTCCGGCGGCGACCTGCGCCGCATGGGTATCAGTGCCTCCACCGTGGCCGCACTGGGTCAGGCATTGTCCGATCCCGCGGCTGAGGTGGCCGTCTACGCACGTCAGTACCGCGACGACGCGAAGGGTCCCAGCGCGTCGGTGCTGTCCTTGAAGGACGGATCCGGCGGACGCATCGCCCTCTACCAGCAGGCCCGGACGGCCGGATCCGGTGAGGCTTGGTTGGCCATCTGCCCGGCCACCCCACAACTGGTCCAGGTCGGGGTCAAGACCGTTTTGGACACTTTGCCGTATGGCGAATGGAAAACGCACAGCAGGGTTTAACAACGCCGTTACGAAACACGCAGTCTGACAACATTTTTCAACATAAAATGCGAGCTGGATGCCAACACGGCATACTGCTTTCGAACAGGCTGCAAAATTGAAAACAACGACGTCAACAACTGATAGGCGCGAGGCGAGGCAAATGAAAACGGATTCACTCCGGCCGCAGCTCCAAGGGAGTGGCGTCGCGGGCGCCTCGGGGACGACACCGACTCGGTGCAACTCACGGGCCAACACAATCGCCATGACAGGGGGTGCAGGACGATGACCGCAGTAGCTGATGCGCCACAGACTGACATTGAGGGCGTCTCGTCGCCCAGGGCGGTCGTCATCGGCATCATGGCCGGCGAGGGCGTCCAGATCGGGGTCTTGCTGGATGCCAACGCGCCGGTCTCGGTGATGACCGACCCCTTGCTCAAGGTCGTCAACAGCCGGCTGCGGGAGCTGGGGGAGACGCCGTTGGAAGCGGCCGGCCGCGGCCGCTGGGCACTGTGCCTGGTGGACGGCACGCCCCTGCGCGCCACCCAGTCGCTGACTGAGCAGGACGTCTTCGACGGTGACCGGCTGTGGATCCGGTTCATCCCGGACGCCGAGCACCGCTCGCAGGTCATCGAGCACATCTCCACCGCGGTCTCGGCGAACCTGAGCAAGCGATTCGCCGCGATCGACCCGGTCATGGCCCTTCAGGTCGGCGCGTCGATGGTGGCGACCGGCGTGGTGCTGGCATCCGGCGTGCTGGGTTGGTGGCGCTGGCACCACAACACGTGGTTGACCACGATCTTCGCCGGAATCGTCGGCGTGCTGGTGCTCGCGGTGTCCGTGCTGCTGTTGATGCGTGCCAAGACCGACGCCGAGCGTCGCGTCGCGGACATTCTGCTGATGAGCGGGCTGGTGCCGCTCACGATCGCGTCCGCGGCGGCACCACCCGGGCCGGTCGGCTCGCCGCAGGCGGTGTTGGGCTTCGGTGTCCTGACCGTCGCGGCGGCTTTGGCGCTGCGGTTCACCGGTCGCCGACTGGCGATCTACACCGCGATAGTGACCATCAGCGCGCTGACGACCCTGGCCAGCCTGTCCCGGATGGTTGCTGCCACCAGTGCGGTGACGCTGATGAGCTGCCTGGTCCTGGCCAGCGTCCTGCTGTACCACGCGGCGCCGGCGCTGGCCCGGCGGCTGGCCGGTATCCGGCTGCCGGTGTTCCCGTCGGCCACCAGCCGGTGGGTGTTCGAGGCGCGGCCCGACCTGCCGACGACGGTGGTCCGGTCCGAGGGCGGCCCGCCGACCCTGGAAGGACCGGCCTCGGTGCGGGACGTGCTGCTGCAGGCCGAGCGGGCCCGGTCGTTCCTTTCTGGCCTGCTGATCGGTCTGGGCGTCCTGACGGTCGTCTGCCTCACCGCACTGAGCAACCCGCACACCCACGAACGTTGGCTGCCGCTGTTGCTGGCGGGATTCACCGCCGGGTTCCTGTTGCTGCGGGGCCGCTCGTACGTCGACCGCTGGCAGGCCATCACCTTGGCCGCCACCGGGGTGATCATCATCGCGGCCGTGGCGGTGCGATACGCGTTGGTGCTGTCGTCGCCGTTGTCGGTGTCGATCGCCGCCGCGGTCCTGGTGGCGCTCCCGACGGCGGGTCTGACCGCTGCCGCGGTGGTGCCCAACACCGTCTACAGTCCGCTGTTCCGCAAGTTCGTGGAATGGATCGAGTATCTGTGCCTGATACCGATCTTCCCGCTGGCGTTGTGGTTGATGAACGTCTATGCAGCAATTCGCTACCGGTAGCGGTCGGCGGTGGCGGCGCCGTGCGACTAGCGCGGCGCTCGCCGCGATGGTCCTTGCGGGCGGGGCACTCGCCGGATTGCCGCCCGCATACGCGATCACACCGCCGCCGTTCGACCCCGGGGCCATCCCGCCCGACAGCCCGCCCGGGCCGGTCGCGCCGATGAAGCAGGACAAGTACTGCAACGAGGTCGGGGTGCTGCCCGGTACGAACTTCAAAGTGCCGCCGAGATACATGGAGATGCTGAATCTCACCGAGGCGTGGCGATTCGGCCGCGGCGAAGGGGTGAAGGTCGCGGTCATCGACACCGGCGTGACTCCGCACCCGAGGTTGCCGCGGCTCGTTGCGGGTGGCGACTATGTGATGGCCGGCGGCGATGGGCTTTCGGACTGTGACGCGCACGGCACCTTGGTGGCATCCATGATCGGCGGGGCGACCGCCAGTGGGGCAGCGCTTCCGCCAGCGGCACCGCGCCGGCCGGTCACTGTACCCACGCAGGAAAAACCGCCACCACCGCAGACTGTGACACTTTCTCCGGTGCCCGGCCCGACCATCACGATGATCCCGGCACCCCCGCCGTCGCCGTCGGATGGGGCTCCGCCCGGCCCGGCACCCGGGCCAGGCCAGGCGCCGTCGGCCAACCGGGGCGGCGGTACCGTGACAATTCCGGGTTACTCCGGCGGCGGAAGGGTGCAACCCGTCGATCATCCGCGCCCGCTGGCACCGACGACCTCGGCCTCCCCGTCGCCGACGGCCTCGGCCTCGCCGTCACCGTCGACCTCCACCTCAGCGTCGCCGTCGCCGGCATCACCCACACCCGCGGCGGCACCGCCTCCGGAGTCGACCGGGGCAGCTTCCGACGCCTTCAGCGGAATCGCGCCTGATGTTGAAATCATTTCGATTCGGCAGTCCAGCCAGGCGTTCTCGCTGAAGGATGCCTACACCGGCGATGCGGACCCGCAGACCGCGGCCAAGATCGACGACATCCAGACGATGGCACGCGCGATCGTTCATGCTGCCAACATGGGTGCTTCGGTGATCAACATTTCCGAAGTGATCTGCATCAGCGCCCGCAATCCGATCGATCAACGGGCCCTGGGAGCCGCCGTGCACTATGCGGCGGTCGAAAAGAACGCGCTGATCGTCTCTGCCGCTGGAGACAAGGGTGGGAAAGACTGCAAGGGAGAGAACCCGGCCTTCGATCCGCTCTCGCCCCAGGACCCACGCAACTGGAGCGGCGTGAGCACGGTCGTGACGCCCTCGTGGTTCAGCGACGACGTCCTCACCGTCGGCGCCGTCACCAGCCCAAACGGTAGTACCCCCGGCGGTCAGCCGTTGCCGCAAGTGAGCATCGCCGGTCCCTGGGTCTCGATCTCAGCGCCGGGAGACGACGTCATGGGTTTCTCGAATCGCGACGACGCTCTGGTCAACGCCATCGTCGGTCAGGAAAACAATTTGCTGCCGCCGCAGGGCAGCGGCTTTTCCACGGCGATCGTGTCGGGGGTCGCCGCGCTGGTGCGTGCCAAGTTCCCCGAGCTGTCGGCGTATCAGGTCATGCAACGACTCATCCACACGGCCCGGCCGCCCGCCCGCGGGGTGGACAACCAGGTCGGATACGGTGTCATCGACCCGGTCGCGGCGTTGACATGGGATGTCCCCCAAGGACCGCCCCAAGCACCCAAACAACTCTCGGCGCCGCTGTCGCTGCCGAAAGCGCCTCCTCCGCGCAACATGGCGCCGGTGTGGGTGGCCACCGGGGGCCTGGCCGCGGCATTACTGATAGGCGGAGCAGTGTTCGGTACAGCGACATTGATGCGACGATCGCGGAAACAACGATGAAGGCTCAGCGCAAGCTCGGGTTGTCCCTGTCGTGGCCGCGCGTGACCGCGGTGTTCCTGGTCGTGGTGCTCATCCTGGTGCTCGCCAGTCACGCCCCCGAGTCGTGGCAGGGACCCAACCGGGTGGCCTGGTGGGTCGGCGTGGGCCTTGCGGTGCTGGTGACGCTGTTGTCGATCGTCACCTACCACGGCATCACGGTGACATCGGCGGTGGCGAACTGGCTGTGGGACTGGTCCGCGGACCCCGGCACCGCCCTGGGCGCGGGTTGTACGCCGGCGACCGACTTCAAGCGCCGCTTCGGGCGCGACACGGTCGGGGTGCGCGAGTACCGCGGCCAGTTGGTCGCCGTGATCGAGGTCGACGGCGCCGACAGCGATCACCCCGGTCGCCATCGCCACCGTGCGTCGGGATCGGCGGCGATCCTGCCGGTGGCAGCGGTCGCGGATGGGTTGCAGCAGTTCGATGTCCATCTCGACGCTATCGACATCGTCTCCGTGGAGGTGCGTGGCGGCGCGGAAGCCGCCCGGGCGTCGGCCTCGCTGGAGGAGTGGGGCCCGGAAGGGTGGGGCGCGAACGAGGCGACCGGCGAGCGGCCCGGCACCGACCGTCGCCGCACCTGGTTGGTGTTGCGAATGGACCCGCAGCGCAACGTGGGTGCGGTGTTGTGTCGCGACTCCCTGGCAGCGACTCTGGTGGCGGCCGCCGAGCGGCTGGTCCAGGATCTGGACGGACAGAGCTGCGCAGCGCGTCCGTTGACCGCCGACGAGCTGGCCGAGGTCGACAGCGCAGTGCTTGCCGACCTGGAACCGACCTGGAGCCGGCCCGGGTGGCGGCACCTCAAGCACTTCAACGGCTTCGTGACCAGCTTCTGGGTGAGCCCGGCCTACATCGACACCGAGACGCTGAACCAACTGTGGCTGTCCGACGCACCCGAAGTGGGGGCTACGGTGGTTACTGTGCGACTGACTACACGGGCGGGCCGGCCTCAATTGTCGGCATGGGTGCGCTATCACAGCGAGTCCCGACTGCCGAGGGAGCTCACGGCCGGACTCAACCGACTCACGGGTCGCCAGTTGGCGGCCGTGCGGGGCAGCCTGCCGGCGCCGTCCACCCGGGCGCAACTGGTCGTACCGAGCCGCGACCTTCGAGACCACGACGAGCTGGAGTTGCCACTCGGTCCTGACGCGGAGCACGTCACCAGCTCAGCAGCACAATGACACGCGCGCAGTCGACTGCCGAAGATGCCCGCAACGCGATGGTCGCCGGATTGCTGGCATCGGGAATCTCCGTCAACGGACTGCAGCCCAGTCACAATCCGCAGGTGGCATCGCAGATGTTCACCACCGCCACCACGCTGGATCCCGCGATGTGCGACGCGTGGCTGGCGCGGATCCTGTCCGGGGACCAGAGCATCGAGGTGCTTGCCGGCGCCTGGGCGGCGGTGCGGACTTTCGGCTGGGAAACCCGCCGGCTCGGCGTCACCGACCTGCAGTTTCGCCCCGAGGTGTCCGACGGCCTGTTCCTGCGCCTAGCCGTCACCAGTGTCGATTCGCTGGCTTGCGCGTACGCGGCCGTGCTGGCCGAGAACAAGCGGTACAAGGAGGCGGCCGATCTGCTCGACGCCACCGAACCGCGGCACCCGTTCGACACCGAGCTGGTCAGCTACGTGCGGGGGGTGCTGTATTTCCGCACCAAACGCTGGCCGGATGTGCTGGTGCAGTTCCCCGAGGCGACCCCGTGGCGGCATCCGGAGTTGAAGGCGGCCGGTGCGGCGATGGCCACCACGGCGCTGGCCTCGCTCGGCGTCTTCGAGGAGGCTTTCCGCCGCGGTCAGGAAGCCATCGAAGGGGACCGGGTGCCCGGTGCGGCCAACATCGCCCTGTACACCCAGGGCATGTGTCTGCGGCATGTCGGCCGCGAAGAGGAAGCAGTCGAACTGTTGCGCCGCGTGTATTCGCGCGACGCGAAGTTCACTCCTGCCCGTGAGGCTCTGGACAATCCGAACTTTCGCCTGGTCCTCACCGACCCGGAAACGATCGAGGCCCGAACGGATCCCTGGGATCCGGACAGCGCGCCGACCCGGGCACAGGCCGAAGCCGCCCGGCACGCCGAGGAAGCCGCGCGGTACCTCGCCGAGGGTGACGCCGAGCTGGACGCGATGCTGGGCATGGCGCAGGCCAAGAAGGAAATCAAACTCATCAAGTCCACCACCAAGGTGAATATGGCGCGCGCCAAGATGGGACTTCCGGTCCCCGTGACCTCGCGCCACACCTTGCTGCTGGGACCGCCGGGTACCGGAAAGACTTCGGTCGCAAGGGCTTTCACCAAGCAACTGTGTGGATTGACAGTGCTGCGCAAGCCGCTGGTGGTGGAAACCAGCCGCACCAAGCTGCTGGGCCGCTACATGGCCGACGCCGAGAAAAACGCCGAAGAGATGCTCGAGGGTGCGCTCGGCGGCGCGGTCTTCTTCGACGAGATGCACACGCTGCACGAGAAGGGCTACTCGCAGGGCGACCCGTACGGCAACGCGATCATCAACACGCTGCTGCTGTACATGGAGAACCACCGCGACGAGCTGGTGGTGTTCGGTGCCGGTTACGCCAAGGCCATGGAAAAGATGCTCGAAGTGAATCAGGGTCTGCGGCGGCGCTTTTCGACGGTCATCGAGTTCTACAGCTACACGCCGGCTGAGTTGATAGCGCTGACCCAGCTGATGGGTAACGAGAACGAAGACGTCATCACCGACGAAGAGGTCGCGATCCTGCTGCCGTCGTACACCAAGTTCTACCTCGACGAGACGTACTCCGAGGACGGCGACCTGATCCGGGGCATCGACATGCTGGGTAACGCCGGTTTCGTGCGAAATGTGGTGGAGAAGGCTCGTGATCACCGCAATTTCCGGCTCGACGACGAAGACCTGGACGCGGTGCTCAACAGCGACCTCACCGATTTCAGCGAGGCGCAGTTGCGCCGGTTCCGGGAATTGACGCGCGACGACCTGGCCGAGGGACTCAGCGCCGCGGTTGCGGAGAAAAAGAGCAACTGAGCTAGCACGCGGCGCGCCGAAATTCGGGTTCGGCTAACTTCCTGCCGGCACCGCCCCGGCCCGATACGCTGTGTGAAATTCGGGCCAGAACTGGCGGGGTCGTCGCGTCCGGCAAATCTCGCCGGGCGGCTTCATCCCGATTGAGCAACCCTGGTGGCGCTCCCGTGCCCGGACGGTGACGGGAGGTGGGGCCGCGCTGATCCAATCCTGTCTGTAATTCGATGACCCTTTGTTTCCCGATCCGGTCGCGGCGCACGGGCTATCGGCACCATCCCGATACCGCCAGAACGGCCAAGGGCCCGTAGCTGGGTCGGATCATCCTCCAAAAGGAGAAGTCCGATGTTTCTGGCTATGCCATTATTCCGCTGCGCCGCAATAGTTTTCGCCACCCCGGCAGACGCCGCGGTCGGCTGAGGGACGGTGTGGGCAATGGATTTCGCAGCATTACCACCGGAAGTCAACTCACTGCGCATGTACTGCGGGCCGGGCTCGGCGCCGATGCTCGGGGCCGCGGCGGCCTGGGATCAGCTCGCCGCCGAACTGCATGCGACGGCCGCCGCGTACGACACGGTGCTGTCGGTGCTCACCGGTGACGGCTGGCTCGGGCCGGCGTCGGAGGCGATGCTGGCCGCGGCCACACCGTATATGGCGTGGATGCTCAGCACCGGAACGCAGGCCGAGGAGGCCGCCACGCAGGCGGCGGCGGCCGCGGGGGCCTACGAAGCCGCCTACGCCATGACGGTGCCGCCCGCCGAGGTCGCGGCCAACCGCGCGCAGCTACAGCTGCTGGTCGCGACCAACTTGATCGGGCAGAACACCTCCGCGATCGCGGCGACCGAGGCCGCCTACGGCGAGATGTGGGCCCAGGATGCTGCGGCGATGTATGGCTATGCCGTCAACTCCGCCTCGGCCGCGACCCTGAGCCCGTTCGCCCAGCCGGCGCCGGTCGCCGACGTGGCCGGCCTGGCCAACCAGGCGTCGGCGGTCACGGCGGCCGCCGGTAGCGACGCGGCTTCTCTGACGCAATCGGAGCTACCGCAGCTGATGTCGTCGGTTCCGGCTGCGCTGCAAAGCTTTTCGGCACCCGCTGCCGCGACGGCCGAGCCTTTCCCGGGCGCCGATCTGCTGGCCGACATCCTGAACTTCCTGGACGGCAACGACGGGAACCCGTACGGGATCTTCCTGAACTCCAGCCTGGTGAACGGGTTCGTGTCGGCCGGCTACATCAGCCCCGCCATCGTCGCTCCCGCGGTGTTCGCCGGGTTGGCCGATATCAACGCGGTAGCGCTCGGTGCGCAAGAAGGTGCGGAGGTGCCGGGGATGGGGTCGGGTGCGGGAAACGCGCTGCCGATTCCCGCGGATGCTCCTGGCAACCCCATCAGCCTTCCGCCGTTGACCGACGCCGCGACGGTGTCGATGACCACCGGCGCCGGGGTGACGGCGGCGACCAATCAGTCGGCAGTGGTGGGTCGTTTGTCCGTTCCGCAAACCTGGACGGCCGCGACCGCCGTGGCCAATTACGCCGGCACCGCCGACCCGGGCGGGGGCTGGACGAGCAATGCGGTCGCTCCCGAGGCCGCGGCGGGCATGCCCGGAGTACCCGGTGTGCCGATCGGGGGCATGTACGGCAACAACTTCGGTAATCCGCCGCGGTACGGATTCCGGCCGACGATCATGGGGCGCCCGCCGGCTGCTGGATGACAGGAGGGAGCAACCGCGAAGTTGGACCGACAGTCGTCCAACGGTTGGTCGAAGGAGGTGCCGGTATTGGATTTCGGAGCACTCCCACCTGAAGTCAACTCTCTACGTATGTACACCGGGCCCGGCTCGGCGCCGATGCTGGCCGCGATGCAGGCCTGGGACGCGATTGCCGCCGAACTGCATTCCAGCGCAACAGCATACGAGTCGGTGGTCTCGGGCTTGATCAGCGAAGGCTGGCTGGGCCCGACTGCCGCGACGATGGCGGCCGCGGTCGCGCCCTATCTGACCTGGATGAGCGTGACCGGGTGGCGGGCCGCGCAGACGGCCAGTCAGGCCGCGGCGGCAGCGGCCGCGTTCGAGACGGCATTCGCCTTGACGGTGCCACCGGGCGTCGTGGCGGCCAACCGGGCGCGCCTGATCGCACTGGTCGCCACCAACTTTCTGGGCATCAACGCGCCGGCGATCGCGGCCACCGAGGCGGAATACGCCGAGATGTGGGCACAGGACGCCACGGCGATGTACGGCTACGCCGCCAGCGCCGCAGCCGCTGCCGTGCTCACACCGTTCGGCGCACCCGACGAGACCACCAGCCCGTCGGGACCGGCCGACCAGGCCGTCGCGGTGGCCCGAGCCGCGGCGAACGATCCCGTTGGCCAACTGCTGCAGGAACTCGCCGCGCCGGCCGCACCCCTGGACATCCTTCCCCAGTCGGGCCTACTCGTCGACGTCCTGAACTTCCTGGACGGCAACGATGGGAATCCCTACGGGATCTTCCTCAACTCCACTCTGTTCAACGGGATCTTCTCAGCCGGCTACCCGGCGCCGGCTCTGCTCGTGCCCGTGGTCACCGACGCGATAGCAGACGTCAACGCGGTGACACTGGCCCAAGAGGCGGCCAACTCGATCCCGCCGGCGGGTCCCGATGCCGGCAACGCGACCTGGTCGAGCGCGACGGTCGCCCGATCGGCTACGGGCAGCGTCGCGGCCGGAGCCAACCAGGCGTCGTTGGTCGGGCGGCTGTCGGTGCCACCGAGTTGGACTTCGGCCGTCGAGGCCGGCAATCGCAGCGGCATCGGGTCAGTGCCCGGCCCGTCCGGCACGGCTGCCGCGGCCGCAACCGGCGTCCCCGGCATGCCGGGCATGCCGGTAGCCAGTCCCTACGCACGCCACTACGGCAACGGACCCCGCTACGGCGCGAAGCTGACGATAATGCCGCGTCCACCGGCCGCCGGATAACGATTTTTTCGCCGACGACGGCATCCCGAGTCCCGGCATATTCGGGTACCCGTAAGCCATATTCGGGCGGGGTATGGAATTCCTCAGCCGAATTGCACAATGCCCGGAGTTTTGAGTTGACTCGACGCGCTTGGAGTGCCACTATGGCTTTCGCATGCACCTCGCTAGGTGAGGCGTCTGCACGGACACAGGCCACTGACCTCGAACGTCGAAAGACGCCCAGGGTCAGGACAGCTCTTCCCGGCTTAAGGGTTGAGCCCAAGTGGCTTCCAGCGTTTCCGCTGGATACGCCGTGTGGTGCCAAAGCTCTGTCGAGAGGGGTGCTTGGTCCGGCTGGGCTCGTCTGCCCGCCGGACCTCATCCCTGCGTGTCGTGCGCCCGGCATCCCCGCATGCCACGACCCAGAGGAGGTGAGAGCGGAGTGAGTCCCGACGATAGTCCCTATCCGAGATCGAAGACCATTTCGTTTCGATCCGACCCGGGCATTGTTTTCGCAATCTGATCGCTGTTTCCGATAAACGCGACGAGCGCTCGCCGTCTTTGCGATGCGCTTAATTGGTGCGCGCGGAAATAACCGCAGAATTGCTATTTCGGCGACCCGAGTCGGCCCCGTTAATCGACATCTCGGGTCGCCCGGTGCCGTCACCGCGCCCGGGCGTCCCTCGACCGGCCGAGGAGGCACCGATGACCGCCGCACTGGATTTTGCCGCGTTGCCGCCCGAAGTGAATTCCGCGCGCATGTATGCCGGGGCCGGGTCGGCGCCGATGCTGGCTGCTGCGTCGGCGTGGAACGGGTTGGCTGCTGAGCTGCGTGCCACCGCGCTGGCCTATGACGCGGTGCTGTCCGCGCTGACCGGGGAAGAATGGTTCGGCCCGGCATCGGCATCGATGGCCGCCGCGGCAATGCCGTACGTGGCCTGGTTGAGCTCCGCCGCGGCGCAGGCCGAGCAGACCGCCGCGCAAGCCGAAGCCGCGATGGCGGCCTACGAAGCAGCATTCGCCGCCACCGTGCCCCCACCGCTGATCGCGGCCAACCGGGCTCAGCTGGCGGCACTGATCGCCACGAACGTCATCGGTCAGAACACTCCCGCGATCGCCGCGACCGAAGCCCTCTACCTCGAGATGTGGGCGCAGGATGCCGCCGCGATGTACGGCTACGCAGCCTCGGCGGCGGCAGCCACCGAGCTGAGCCCGTTCGTCGAACCCCAGCAGGCCACCAGCGCCAGCGGACTCGCGGCGCAGGCCGCGGCGGTCGACCAAGCGGTCGGCGGGTCAGCCGTCTCAGCGCACAGCACGCTCTCACAGCTGATGTCTGCCGTACCGGGCGCACTGCAGGGACTGTCCGGCGCCGACGGCGGTGCGGGCTTGTCGGACGTCGCGAACACGCTGCTGACCGGAACCGGGTCCTCGAGCTGGGGCGACCTTCTGGAGGTGTGGGGTCCCAACGCCAACATCTGGAACACGATCACGTCGACGGGCATTTTCACGCCGGGCTCCACCGTCGGGACCCTGTCGAGCTTGTTCGGTGCCTCGGCGATGTCCGACGTGGCCGGCACCGCCGCGGACGTCTTTCCTGCGGCGGTCGGTGAGACTGCATCGCTCGAATCCGTACGCGGGATCAGCCCGATGGCCACGGCGGCGGCCGGCAATGCCGGCAGCATAGGCAGGCTCTCGGTGCCGCCAGGGTGGACCGCGACCGCTCCGGTGGCCGGCCCGCTGCATTCGGCTCTCGGGGGGACGCCCATGATCGCCCCACCGCCGGCAGGCACCCCAGGTATGCCCGGGGTTCCGCTGGGCAACGTCGCGGGCCAGTCCTTCGGTCGGGCCGTCCCACAGTACGGGTTCCGGCCCACCGTGGTGGCCCGCTCGCCGGCTGCGGGATGACGCGGCGCGGGCGCTACCTCGACCCGTAGCGCCCTTCCCAGCAAACGGTGGTTTGCCGTTGTCGTTGCCTTCGGCGTGCCGGCGCGTCAGGGCAGTGACCACCATCACTTCACCGGTGAAACCGAGCGATCACGACTGCCTTGATGTGATCGGCGGCGTTGACGCCGAATGCAGAGCACGACGCTCGAACCGATCTCGTCTAAACGGATTTTCGTGGTCGTCGACGTTTCTTGATTTCCGTGCACACATTCGGTGCATTTATCCCGGTAAAAATTGGTTCCGTCGCAGACTTTGTATTTGCCGGTTAACAAACGTTGCGGTGAGTTCACAACCAGTCAGGCGGCGCGGAGATCCCTCGTTTACCTCGCGATTACGTCAGCGGAACGCCGCGAAAATAACTCTCCGTGAGCATATCTTTTGCCAGGCCCAAGCCTGAAGCGAATTTCACGGGGTCGAACCCTTACCGGCGCGG
Source organism: Mycobacterium sp. NGS22 (assembly GCF_059813095.1). Taxonomy (NCBI): domain Bacteria; kingdom Bacillati; phylum Actinomycetota; class Actinomycetes; order Mycobacteriales; family Mycobacteriaceae; genus Mycobacterium; species Mycobacterium sp. NGS22. The sequence goes on along the minus strand of NZ_JCALDY010000004.1, from coordinate 49,858 downwards.
CGACGCTGCAGCGCACCGACACGAACACAGCCGGCAAGACATACGGGGGTGCTACGCATGGACTACGGAGCGCTGCCGCCCGAGATCAACTCCGGGCGCATGTACACCGGTCCCGGCGCCGGTCCGATGCTGGCAGCGGCACTGGCCTGGGACGAGCTGGGTGCCGAATTGCACACCACCGCAGTCAATTACGCATCGGTGATCGACGGATTGGTCGTCGGGTCGTGGCAGGGCCCGACGGCGATGGCGATGGCCGCCGCGGCCGGACCCTTCGTGTCATGGATCCACGCCACCGCCGTCCGCGCCGGGGAGGCGTCCGCACAAGCCAACGCCGCCGCCTCGGCATACGAAACCGCTTTTGTGGCAACCGTTCCGCCCCCGGTGATCGCCGCCAACCGCGCGCAGCTGTCGGTTCTGATCGCCACCAATATCTTCGGACAGAACACCCCCGCCATCGCCGCGACCGAAGCCCACTATCTGCAGATGTGGGCCCAGGACGCCATGGCCATGTACGACTACGCCGCCACGTCGGTTGCCGCCAGCCAATTGACACCGTTCACCGAGCCGCCGCAAACCACCAACGCGTCGGGCACCGCGGCGCAGGCGGCGACGACCGCTCAGATCACCGGTAACTCCGCGGCCGCGGTGTCGCTGCCCGCGGCGCTCGGTGACGATCTGGCGAACTGGAACACCATCATGGGGACCCTCACCGGCCCGTTCTCGCTGCAGGGCTGGACTTCCATTCCGGGTGGCCCGTTCTTGTCATTCGGTCAGCTCTACGCCTCCGCGCAGAACGTGCAGGGACTGCAATCCTTCTTCGCACCGGCACAACCAGTCACCGGCGCACTGGCACCGATCGCAGAGTCGATCAGTCCGCATCTGTCGTCGGCAGCAAGCCCGGCCGCGGCCACCATGGGCCGCGCGGCCCTGGTGGGCGGCATGTCGGTGCCCCAGGGCTGGACGACGGCGGCACCGGCGATGAGAGCCGTTACCGCAGCACTGTCCAGCACCTTGACCGCAGTACCCGCCGCCGCGCCGGCCGCGGAGGCCGGCGTGTTCGGACAGATGGCCCTGTCCAGCCTTGCCGGGCGCGGGCTCGCGGCTGCGATCAGCGGCTCGCGCGGCGGCAGTGCTGCCGTGGCGACGTCGCTGGACGGTGTCATCGCGGAGGCCGACCCGGCGGCAGCCATGATCTTCGTGCTCCCGCCGCTCGAGGACTGATTTCGATGCAGCTTCCAGGCAGGGGGTGACCGGGGATGTTCTACGCAGCGTTTCCGCCGGAGGTCAATTCGGGCCGCATGTACACCGGGCCGGGATCGGGACCCCTGCTCGCCGCCGCGGCCGCCTGGGACGGCCTGGCCGCCGACCTGCAGGCCACCGCCGCGTCGTATGCGGCGGTGATCGCGAATCTGACCAGCGGTCCCTGGGTGGGCCCGTCGTCGGTGGCCATGGCCGCCGCGGCGACACCGTATGTGACCTGGATGAGCGGCACCGCCGCCCAGGCCGCCCAGGCCGCGCGCCAGGCCAACGCCGCCGTCGCCGCCTACGAGACGGCCTTCGCCGGACACGTGCCGCCGGCCGAGATCACCGCCAACCGCAGTCAACTCGCCTCGCTGGTGGCGACGAACATATTCGGGCAGAACACCGCGGCGATCGCCGCGGCCGAGGCGCAGTACGGCGACATGTGGGCACAGGACGCCGTCGCGATGGACGGCTATGCGGCCTCGTCCGCGACAGCGAGCGAAGTGACCCCGTTCGTCGAGCCACCGCAGATAGTCGACGCGTCGGGGCTGGCGAACCAGGCCGCGGCGACCGGGCGGGCCGCGGGTACCTCGGCAGGCACGGCCGCGCAAACGATCCTGTCGGCCGGTAATCCGGTATCGGGGATCCTGGAAGTGCTGGCCGACCTCAGCACCGACTACACCACCACGGTCACCGGACTGCTCAACGGCCTCTTCGGGTCAAGTGGCGCATCGACTTTCACGACGCTGTACTCCGCGGTGAAGGTTCCGCTGAGTTTCAGCACCCAGTTCAACAACGTGGGGTTGCTGGCCAACTTTCCGGCATCGCAGTTCCTCAAATTCGGCCCGAAGTCGGCGTCCGCACTCGGCGAACTGCCCAAGGACGCGCTGGGCGGCGGCTTGACGCCGCACTGGGGTCGCGGCTGGCTCACCGGCGGCATATCTCCTAGCGCTACAGCCAATTTCGGACGCGGCACCCTGGTGGGAGCGCTGACGGTGCCGCCCAGTTGGACCGCCAACACCCCGGCCATCAGAACGGTTGCCGCGGCTCTGTCTGCCGCCGGACCGCAAGCTGTGCCGGCCGCCGAACTCGGGCAGGGCACCTTGTTGAGTTCGATGTCGGCGGCGGGTATGGCCGGAAGCGCCTGGGGCGCCGGCGCTTTGCGTCCGGCGACGAGTGCGCGCAGTCGCCTCAAGCCGGTCACAGACGATCTGAAATCGCCGGAGATGCTCAGGCGCATGGTTGCGCGGATCTCCGAGCGTCCGGACAGCGTCCAGCACCACACCGTGGACAAGGAGGGTCTGGACAGCCTTCTGGAACATCTGGCGAAAATGCCCGGCATCCATGCCGTGCATCTGACGAATGGTGACAGAGCCAAACTCTGACCGCCGAACGCCCGGTCAGGCTGACGAAGAGGAGAACTCGTGTCGCGAATGGTGATGGCGCCGGTGCTGGCATGCCTCATGATCGGCCTTGCTGCACCGGCATACGGCGATCCAGGCGACGACGCGGGCTTCCTGGGCGCGTTGCGTGACGCCGACATCGGCTACAGCAATCCCGGACAGGTGATCGGGTCCGCCCAAGCGGTGTGCACCTGCTTGAACAACGGGGAGTCGGGCTTCGAGCTGGTACATGACGTCAAAAAGCGCAACCCGGGCTTCAGTCTGGACGCTGCGGCCGAGTTCGCCGTCATTTCGGCCAGATACTATTGCCCACAACAGCTCGTCCGCAGCTGACCGGTAATCGGCATTTCCCACATCTATCTGTAAGAGACCCGGCGCGGCTTTGCTGGCGTCAATGGATATTTCTTCGCCGAATTAACTCGGAAAAGGAACCGCACGCGTCGAATCGCCGGCCGGAATTGCCCGCTATATACGGTCGGCAATTGCCGTTGTACCGAGGATATTCGATGCCTCCCGGGCCATGCGGTTGCTGCTTCAGGCGTGGAATCATGCGGAGCGCTATTGGGATAGCTGGTGAGTTTCGTATGAGTTCGGCAAGCCCCCCGGCGCAGTGGCAAACCCGTGATTACGATGGCTGGCACAGAGGGACCGGAGGGGAATAGATGGACTTCGGGGCGCTGCCGCCAGAAATCAACTCTGGACGAATGTATCTGGGGGCAGGATCCGGACCGATGCTGGCTGCGGCCGCCGCGTGGGACGCATTGGCGGCCGAGTTGCACTCCAGCGCAGCGGCCTACAGCTCGACGGTCGACGGGTTGGCCGTCGGCTCGTGGCACGGGCCGGCAGCTATGTCGATGGCGACGGCGGCCGCGCCGTATATCGCGTGGATGACTGCGACAGCGACGCAAGCGGAGCACACGGGCGCCCAGGCCAAACTCGCCGCGGGCGCATACGAGGCCGCGTTCGCGGCGACCGTGCCCCCGCCCGTCATCGAGGCCAACCGCGCGCTGCTGATGACGTTGATCGCCACCAACATCCTCGGGCAGAACACCGCCGCGATCGCCGCCACCGAAGCGCAGTACGCAGAGATGTGGGCGCAGGACGCCGCCGCCATGTACGCCTACGCGGCGTCCTCGGCGGCCGCTACGCAGTTGACGCCGTTCACCGAACCACCGGAGACCACCGACCCTTCCGGCGCGGCCAGGCAAACCGCGGCGGTATCCGAGGCCGCCGCTGCCTCCGAGATCCAGTCGGGATTGTCCCAACTGATGACCGCGGTGCCCAACGCACTGCAAGACGTGGGTCCGGCGGCAGCCGCTCCGGCGGCGACGACCCCCGTCGGCTCGGTGATCGAAGCGATCTACCCGTTCGCCGTCGGGATCCGGCCGTTCTTCGCTGCGATCACCGGCGCCTACAGTCCCATCATCGGGTTCGTCCTGTTCGGCGGCTGGTGGTTGTTCGCCGGGCAGATTCTGGGGCTGTCGCAGAATGCGCCCGGGGTCGCTTCACTCCTGAACTCCGGCGGGAAGCCGCTGGCGGGTCTGTCGCCGCTGCGCGGCGGCTACGTCGCGTCGGTGCCGGCGGGCGTGTCCGGCGCGATGGGGCAGTCCACGCTGGTCGGGTCGCTCTCGGTGCCGCAAGGCTGGGTGACTGCGGCACCGGTGATGCGGACCATGGCATCGATGCTGCCCGGCGCGAGCGCGGGTGCGCTTCCGGCAATCCCCGCTGCGGCCGAGGGCGGCCTGTTCGGTGAAATGGCCATGGCGAGCCTGGCTGGACGCGCGCTGGCCGGCGCCAGCATCCGCACCACCAGTAGTGGCGCCTCGAGCATCACCGGCGGCGTTGCCGCCGGTGAGGACGTCGCCACCACGGCGACCATCATCGTGATACCGGCGGACTGACCGATGACCTCAGCACACGAAAGGCGCAGCTGATGAGTTTCGCGGTGCGGCCACCGGAGATCATCTCCTGGCAGATTTACACCGGCCCCGGCGCGGGCCCGATGCTCGCGGCCGCCACGGCCTGGGACGCGCTGGCGACCGAACTGCAGTCCACCGCGGCTTCCTACGGTCTGGTCGTCGACGGATTGGCCAACGAGTCGTGGACCGGCCCGTCGTCAGCTGCGATGGCGGCGGCCGCTACCCCCTATGTGGCGTGGATGGCAGCGACGGCGGCGCAGGCCAAGGTGGCGGCCGACCAGGCGAAAGCGGCCGTCAGCGCGTACGAGGCAGTCTTCGCCGCGGTGGTACCGCCGGCGGAGATCGCGCTCAACCGCAGCGAGGTGGCGTTGCTGGTCGCAACGAACATTTTCGGCCAGAACACCGCTGCCATCGCCGCCCTGGAGGCGCAGTACGGGGAGATGTGGGCGCAGGACACCGCGGCGATGTTCGCCTACACGAGTGCGTCGGCGGCCGCCGCCAGACTCGAGCCCTACACCAACCCACCACAAGTCGCCGACCCGGTCGGCCTCGCCAACCAGCAGGCTGCGGTCGGTCAGTCCAGCGCCCTGGCCGCCGGCACCGCGGCCGCGACCGCGGCTGCGACGGCCGCGCCGACCGCCGCACCGGTTTTTCCGTTCGACATCGTCCTGCAGGTCTTCGAAGCTCTGGGCAGCGGCGGCAGCTCGTACATGCAAGCCATGGGCCAGCTCCTCAATGCCCTGACGGGCACCCCGGTGGCCGCCACGACATGGGAAAACATCTTCGGGACCTTCGCCGACATCGGCCGGTTCAGCACGGTGGCCAACGACATCATGAGCATCCCCAACCTCGGCATGACCGAGTTCAAGCTGTTCTGGAAGCCGCCGTTGGAGGACATCCCGAAGTCGGCTCTGGGAGCGGGACTGGGAATGTCGCCGTCGGCCGGCCTGACCAACGCGGTATCGGCGGGTACCGGCCAGGCCAACGTGGTGGGGAAGTTGTCGGTGCCACCGAGCTGGGCATCGGCCACACCAGCGATCCGGATGGTGTCCGACGTGTTGCCGACCACGAGCATGGCCGCGGCACCGGCAGCAGCGATCCCGGCCGACCTCGTCAACCAGATGGCTTTGGGCAGCCTGACCGGTGGTGCCGCAGGCAGCGTGGCGGCCCAGGTCTTCAGCGGCAGCGGGGCAAGGGCCCGGGCCAACGGCGGAAAGGGACCCGTAGAGCCGGTCAAGCTGGACAGCGTGATCGCGAAGCTCCAACAGGAGCCCGAGGCCGTGCAGCATTGGAACGTCGACAAGGCCGGGCTGGACGGTCTGCTGGAGAGGTTGTCGAAGAAGCCCGGCATTCACGCGGTGCACGTTTCCAACGGGGACAAACCCAAGATCATGTTGCCCGAGGGGCAGGGGTAGCTGTTGAGACTTCTGTCAGCGGTTTTCGGCGTGGTCGCGATGGTCGCTGTCGCCGCACCGGCCCATGCCGACCCCGGAGGCGACGACGCGTCGTTCCTGGCCGCCCTGCGAGATGCCGGCATCAGCGTTCCCAATCCGGCCCAGGCCATCACGTCCGCCCAAGCGGTGTGCGGATTGATGCGCAACGGTGAAACCGGTCTGCAGGTGCTGACCGACGTGAAGAACCAGAATCCGGCCCTCACTCTGGATGGCGCGGCGCTGTTCACCGCCATTGCGTCGAACACCTACTGTCCCGAACATCTGGGACAACCCGAGGGCGGCTACTTCTAGCGAGACCCCGGTTCGCCTGGGCTCCACCTGGTGTTAACCCGAAGCTGATTGGCTGCCGGTCGGTGATGTAGCAGTCCGTTTCGATCAACACAGGGGTGGTGCGGTGCAGACGTTGAGCATTGCCGATTTCGCACTCCGGCTGTCCGTGGGAGTCGGGTGCGGCGCGCTCATCGGACTCGAACGCCAATGGCGCGCCCGGATGGCGGGGTTGCGCACCAATGCGCTGGTGGCCGCCGGTGCGACGCTGTTCGTGCTGTACGCCGCGGCCACCGAGGACAGCAGCCCGACCCGGGTCGCCTCCTACGTGGTATCCGGCATCGGATTCCTCGGTGGCGGGGTGATTTTGCGCGAGGGAGCCAACGTCCGCGGGCTCAACACCGCCGCCACCTTGTGGTGCTCCGCGGCGGTCGGGGTGCTGGCCGCATCCGGGCATCTGGTATTCGCGTTGATCGCCACCGGCAGCGTCGTCGTCATCCACCTGCTGGGCCGCCCGCTGGGACGGCTCATCGATCACGACAACTCCGGCCAGGAAGACGAAAGTCTCGAGCCCTATCAGGTGCAGGTGATCTGTCGTCCCAAGTCCGCGAAATATGCCCGGGCCCAGATCGTGCAGCACACCAGCAGCAACGACATCATCCTGCGCGGGATCCACACCGGCCAGGGCGGTGACGACAACATCGCACTGACCGCCCACGTGCTGGTCGACGGTCATTCGCCCGCCAAGCTGGAGCGGCTGGTGGGCGAACTGTCGTTGCAGCCGGGGGTGTACGCGGTGCACTGGTATGCCGGCGAGCAGAGCAGTCCCACGCTGCCCAATCCGCAGTCCGACTGATCAGGGCCGGGCCTGGAGGTCGGGGGCGGCGGCGGCCAGCAACTCGTCGCGACGTCCCGTCAGCGGGGGATAGATCCGCCGGGTATTGATCGTCTGCTTGGTCGCCTTGGCCTGCGCGCCCTGGGCCGCTAACGTGCGATCCCAGCCCTCGGTGTAGACCGCCCCGGCGGCTCCGAGGTCGAGAACCGTTACGTACCAAGGGATCCGCAGTGTCAGCAACGGTTGGTCGAACAGATCGCTGATCACGTTGTAACCGGCATAGCGCCCCATTGGCCGCCCATGTTGACACGACATCACCGACAGATGGTCCTCGTCCATCCGGGCGGCAGCCACGTCGCCGGCGGCGAACATTGACGGTACCCCGATGACCCGCAGGTGATCGTCTACGGCCACCCGCCCCAGCCGGTCGCGGGTCACGGGTAACTGCTCGGTGAGCGGGCTGGCGCGCATCCCCGCGCACCACACCACCGTCTCCGCGGCGAGTTGCTCACCCGAGGACAGCAACGCCCCGTGCGGGCTGATCGCCGATACCCCTACTCCTGCCCTGGTCTCGACACCGTTGTCCGACAACGCGTGAGCAATGACTGGCTGCGCCGAGGCGCCCATGTCGGAGCCGATCACGTTGTGGTCGACCAGCAGCACCCGCGGCGTCAGTCCCAGGGCACGCAATCGGCCCGGCAGTTCGCAGGCGACCTCGATCCCCGTCAGCCCGGCGCCGACCACGACCACCGTGGCCGTCGCCTGGCGGCCGGCCAGCTCCTGCAGGTGGTGTTGCAGTCGCAGTGCTGCGTCGTAGGTGTCGACGTCGAAGGCGAACTCCCGCAGTCCAGGCAGGTCGGGCTTGCTCAGTCGGCTGCCCGAAGCAAGAACCAGACGGTCATACGGATAGGTCGCGCCGGCAGCGGTGGTCACGGTCTGGGCGTCGGTGTCGATCGCGGTCACCTCCGCGGGGACGTGCCCGACACCCACGGGTTCCAGTAGATCGCCGAGCGGGATGCGGCAAGCACTCAGGTCCGCCTCGTAGTTGCGCACCCGGATGTCGTGAAATGCTGTGGCGCTGAGCATCGTGACGTCCACAGTCCCCGGCGCGACGCCGAGTTCGTCGAGGCGGCGCGCAGCCCCCAGCGCCGCCCACAACCCCGCGAAACCGGAGCCGATCACCACGACCCGGATCAACCGGACAACACCGTGCGGATCTGGCCCAGGGTCACTTTGGCCTTATGGCCGGGCAGCAACATCCACGTGTGCATGCCACCCTCGAGTTCGTACCAGCCGATGTCGAGACCCTCGCCGATCGCGCGCTTGCGGAAGGCCCGCGCATCGGGGTTGAGCACGTCGTGGGTGCCGGTGAAGACCGACAGGCGCGGCAGCCCGTCCAGCGGTCCCATGCTCGGGCTGAGCAGGGGGTGATCGAGGGGGTCGCCGGCAGCGTAGCGGAGGCCGGCCGCGCGCAGGTCGTCGACGTTGAGGAACGGGTCGATCTTGGCGACCGTCAGCACCTCGGGGTCCGGCAGCCCCAGGTGCATCCAGGGGGAGAGCAGTAGCGCGTCGGTGGGTTGCGGCAACCCGGCATCACGCACCGCATGGCACAGCGCGAACGCCATCCCGCCGCCAGCCGAATCTCCTATGAAAGCAATGGAATTCGGATCCTGCGCATCCAGCAGGCGACGGTAGACCTGCAGCAGGAACGGGAATACCTGGCGGTAGCTGTGTTCGGGGGCGATCGGATAGATCGGCACGGTGATGGTGCGGCGCAGCGTGTGGGCCAGCCTGGCGATGGCCGGCCAATGAAAGTGTGGCAGCAGATCGAGCACGTATGCGCCGCCGTGTAGGTAGAGCACGTGGCCGGCCAGCTCGTCGGGAGCGATGTGTCGGGGGGTCACCTGATAGACCGGGCGACCGCTGAGGTCAGTGCGGGTGACCTCGACTTTGTTCAGCACCAGCTTCGACGGCCGCCCACAGTAGGGCGGACGCGGATGGGCCGCCCAATATTCCAGCTTGGCCGTCGGGAACAGCCGGTTGCGGACGCCGGACGCGCGCAGCAGCCGCTCGGCGACGCGAGGTTTGGGTATCGGGCGGATCATCCTCGCCTTCAGTTCGTCGTCTTTTCGTGAGGGGCCATGGCGTTAAGTAATCTGTCCATTGTGAGTGGTTTGACGGGCTTTTTCTCGGCACTGCCTGCGGAGATGCGGGATCCGGTGTTGTTTGCGATTCCTTTCTTCCTGCTGCTGCTGACGCTGGAGTGGGCCGCGGCCCGCAAGTTGGAGAAGCTCGAGTCGGAAGAGACCGGTGCAATCCCAGCGGATCCGAGGCCGTCCTCCGGGTCGTACCTCACCCGGGATTCGATGGCGAGCATCTCGATGGGATTGGTGTCGATCGCGACGACCGCCGCCTGGAAAGCCCTGGCGCTGTTCGGATACGCAGCGATCTATGCCTATGTCGCTCCATGGCACCTCCCTGCGACCAAGTGGTACACGTGGGTCGTCGCCTTTCTGGGTGTCGACCTGCTCTACTACCTCTATCACCGTGTCGCCCACCGTGTCCGGCTGATTTGGGCTACCCACCAGGCTCATCACTCAAGCCAATACTTCAACTTTGCCACCGCGTTGCGCCAGAAGTGGAACAACAGCGGCGAGATCCTGATGTGGCTGCCGTTGCCGTTGCTGGGCCTGCCGCCCTGGATGGTGTTCTTCAGCTGGTCGCTGAACCTGATCTACCAGTTCTGGGTGCACACCGAACGCATCGGCAGGATGCCGCGGTGGTTCGAGTTCGTCTTCAACACCCCGTCCCACCACCGGGTGCACCATGGCATGGACCAGCCGTATCTGGACAAGAACTACGGCGGGATCTTCATCATCTGGGACCGGCTGTTCGGCACCTTTCAGAAGGAGCTGTTCCGTCCGCACTACGGTCTGACCAAACAGGTTGACACGTTCAACATCTGGAAGCTGCAGACGCACGAATATGCGGCGATCGCGCGGGACTGGCGATCGGCGCGACGGCTGCGGGACCGGCTCGGTTACGTTTTCGGCCCGCCCGGTTGGGCGCCGCGCCGGGCCGAGCAGCCCGATGCGGCCGCGCCGCTGGCCACATCTCGGTAACGCGGCGGCCACTTTTCACGAAAGCTTCAGTGTCGGGGATATAACGCGGTGACCGCACCTACCGGTCGGCGCTTTGTCACAGAGGGAGGGAACGGTCGTGAGCCGCCTGGCATTGCGCACGCTGATCGCACCGGTGATTCTTGCGGGACTGAGCTGGGGTCTCACCCCGGCAACCGGCCACGCCAATCCCGTGACGGCGTACCCCGGCATGGAGATCCATCAGGACAATCACGTGTGCACGTTGGGTTTCGTCGATACCCGGTCGCGAACGGCGTTCACGGCCGGGCATTGCCGGGGCAGCGGACTCGTCTACGACAAAGACAACAACATCATCGGGCGCATGACGACGTTCCGGGACAACACCCCTACCGGTTCCACGGTGGCGACTGACCAGTTGATCGCCGACTACGAGGCGATTGCGTTGGCCGAAGGTGTTGCGGCAAGCGACATCTTGCCGGGTGGGCGTGCGCTGCGCTCCGGCGCCGGTGCGGTGTCGCCCGGGCAGGCGGTCTGCCATTTCGGCATCACCACCGGGGAGACCTGCGGAACCGTGGAGAGCATCAACAACGGCTGGTTCACCATGACCAACAGCGTGCAGACGCAGCAGGGTGACTCCGGCGGACCGGTTTTCCTGGAGTCCAGCAGTCAGATCGTCGGAATCTTCAACAGTGTCTGGGGCACGCTGCCTGCGGCGGTGTCCTGGCAGGCCGCGTCGCAACAGGCACGCGAGGACATGGGCGTCAACCCCAGCTAGGTATCGAATCAGCGGATTGACGCTGCTGGCTGCGCCATTCTTGGCCATATTGAATACCTGCGTGATTCATAGGCGAGATATATTTGAATCGCCACGCCACCCGCAAAACATTCTTTTGCGTCTTGAGCAAGAAACTGCAGTTCAAAAACCCTGCTTTAGACCATTTCAACGGTCAAATCAAGGGGCAACAATCTCCGGGTAAACCTAGTGCGTACCGAGTCGCGGAGTTACGATCCGATACGCAATTCTCCAGATGTACCGGTCTTCGTCTCGACCCAGGTTTCGTCGTTTCCCACACCAACTCAGCACGTGTTTGTCCGTGTAATGCGGTAGCGGTTCCCCGTCCCTATTGACACGTTTTCGACCCAGAGAAAGTCAGGTTCTCTTCATGTCATATGTGATCGCATTCCCCGAGTTCGTTGCGGCGGCAGCTACGGACGTGGCCGGGATCGGCTCGGCGGTCAGCACGGCCAATCGAGCGGTCGCCGGAGCCACCACGGGGGTGCTGGCCGCGGCCGAAGATGAGGTATCAGCAGCGATCGCGGCCCTCTTCTCCGTCCACGGACAGAGTTATCAGTCACTGAGCAACCAGGCCGCAGCACTGCACGACCAATTCGTGCGGACGCTGACCAGCAGCGCGGATGCTTACGCGACGGCCGAGACGCTTGGCGTGGAACAGCTGGTGCTCGGAGTGATCAACGCGCCCACCCAGGCATTGTTGGGACGCCCGCTGCTGGGCAACGGCAGCAACGGCGCATCGGGGACCGGAGCCAACGGCGGAGCCGGCGGGATTCTGTGGGGTAACGGCGGCGACGGGGGGTCCGGCGCCCCCGGGCAGGCCGGCGGACGCGGTGGCGACGCCGGGTTGTTCGGCAACGGTGGTCGCGGGGGCACCGGTGGGACGGGCCTGACCGGCGCGCTGGGCGCCACAGGCAGCCTGGGCGGCACGGGCGGCGCCGGAGGGACCGGCGGCGCAGGCGGTAACGGCGGGATGCTGTGGGGTGCCGGCGGGGCTGGCGGTGCGGGCGGGCTGGGCGGTGTCGGAGGCACCGGGGGTGCCGGCGCGGCCGGGGCAGCGGGTGTCGCCGGTATCGAGAACGGCACCGGGGGCGTCGGAAAAGCCGGCGGTCAGGGCGGTACCGGCGGAGTCGGCGGGGCCGGCGGTGCCGGTGGTGCCTCAGGGTTGTTCGGCGGAGGTGCCGGAGCGAGCGGCGGCGCCGGCGACGGCGGGATCGGCGGCACCGGCGGAACGGGCGGCCAAGGCGGCCAGGGTGTTTCCGACACCGGATCCGGAGCGGGCACCGGCGGCCAGGGCGGTCAGGGAGGTGCAGCCGGCATCGGCGGTAGCGGTGCGGTGCCCGGCGGCATGGGCGCCGGCGGGAGCGGCGGCACCGGTGGCACCGGCGGCACCGGAATGGACGGCGGCACCGGGACGGAATTTGGCGGCGACGGCGGAGCCGGCACCCAGGGCGGCATCGGGGGTGTGGGCGGCGTCGGCGGCGCCGGCAACGGAGGCACCAACGGAAACGGCGGCACCGGAGGTATCGGCGGCACCGGCGGCAAGGGCGGCGACGGCGTCGACGCCGGCATCGGCGGTCGTGGCGGAGACGGCGGGACCGCCGGCCGGGGAGGTGCGGCGGGCAGCGGCGGTAGCGGTGGCACCGCGGGTGATTCCGGAACCGGTGGGACCGGCGGCACCGGCGGAACGGGTACCGGCGGCGGCGACGGCGGGACCGGCGGCGTCTCGGAGAGCGACGGCACCGGTAAGGCCACCGGCGGTACCGGAGGCGAGGGGGGCGCCGGTACCACGGGTACCGGTGGCGCCGGCGGCCGAGGCGGTGAGGCCCACCATTCCGGGGCCGGTGCCGCTGTCGGTGGTGCCGGCGGCAAGGGCGGGAGCGGACTTGCCGGTGGCGGTGCCGGTGGTCACGGCGGCGACGTGTACCACCAAGGAACGGGGAACGCCACCGGCGGTGCCGGTGCGAACGGCACCGACGGCGGCACCGACGGCGTCGGCGGGAATGGCGGCGACGGCGGATCCGCGCTGATAGAAAACACCGAGTCGCCGGGCGTCGCCACCGGCGGCAAGGCAGGATCGGGCGGTTCAGGGACCAGCGGCGGTCACGGCGGTACCGCCGGCGTCGCATTGACCCAAGGCACGGGCGAGGTCATTGCCGCCGCCGGAGGTGCCGGAGGCAATGGCACCACCGGGACCGGCGGTGACGGCGGAGGTGGCGGTGCAGCCTACGTGGACAACGGCGGCTCGCTCGTTGATGTCGTCGGCGGGGCCGGCGGTATCGGTGGTACGGGCACTGCGGGCGGCGGCTCCGGCGGTCACGGTGGCGACGCCGTCACCTACGGGACCGGAAGTGCCCTCGGTGGTGCGGGTGTTGCCGGCACCGGCGGCGGCACCACGGGCACCGGCGGGCACGGTGGGAACGGGGGCAGCGCGGGAACCGGGCACCCCGATTCCCCCGCGACGGCGACTGGGGGTGCCGGTGGCGCAGGTGGCGCCGGCACCACCGGCGGTGACGGCGGTGACGGCGGTGTCGCGGCGACTCTGGGACGCGGCAACGTGCGTCCCGGCGTCGGCGGCGCCGGCGGTACCGGAACCGTCGGTGACGGCGGCGCCGGGGGCGACGGAGGCCATGCGCAAGTCCTGACCCCCGACTCGGCGGCAAACGCGACCGGCGCCGCCGGAGGCATCGGCGGCAACAGCGTCGACGGCCGCGGAGGCGCGGGCGGCTCCGGCGGTGACGCGCAGACCGAGGGCGCCGGGAACGCCACCGGCCACAGTGGCGCTCTCGGCGGCACCGGCGGTGCGGGCGGTGGAAACGGCGGTGCCGGCGGATCTGCGCGCAGCTCGGGAACCGGTGACGCCACCGGCGGTGCTGGTGGCGCCGCCGGCGACGGGGGAACTGGCGGTACCGGCGGGGACGGGGGTGCCGGTGGCGAGGCGTCGATCGACGACCCCGATTCGTTGGGGACGGCGACCGGTGGGCGCGGCGGCGACGGTGGCGACGGGGGCACGGGCGGCGGCGCCGGGGGCCGCGGCGGCGATGCAAACAGCTGGTGGGACCCGTCCCTTGCAGCCGCCACCGGCGGCAATGGAGGTGACGGCGGCGATGGCACTGCACCGTTGGCCAGTGGCGGCAACGGCGGTGACGGCGGTGACGCATCCGGCTTCAGCGTGACCACCGGCGGATTCGGCGGTGCGGGCGGCAGTGGAGGCCCACTCGGAGGTCCCCCGGGCGCCACCGGCAACGACGGAACGCCTGCCCCCTGACGCCTGTTGTTCGCAGGAATCACGCGAACGCCGAGAGCACCGATCTCGGTCGTGTCAGACTTATCCGGGTGGGCAAACGCCAGGATGCACGGGACCACACCGAGACCCGAATCATCGAACTCGGCCGTCGGCAGCTGGCTTCGCATGGTGTCGCCGGACTGTCGCTGCGGGCGATCGCCCGGGAACTCGGCATGGTGTCCTCGGCGCTTTACCGGTACGTATCCAGTCGCGACGAATTGCTGACGTTGCTGCTCGGTGATGCCTACGACGAGATGGCCGACAGCGTGGAGCGCGCCCGCCGCGAATCCGACAACGATCTGTGGAGCGACGACATCCTCGTCATCACCCATGCGGTGCGCGAGTGGGCGATAGCGCACCCGGCGGAGTGGGCTTTGCTCTACGGCAGTCCGACGCCCGGCTACGCACCACCGACGCGCACCACGACGGTCGGCACGCGGGTGGTGGCCGACCTGTTCGACGCGCTCGCCGCAGGTATCACCACCGGCGACATCATGCTCACCAACGATGCTGCGCCGCAACCGGTGTCGGCGGACTTCGCCCGGATTCGGGACGGTTTCGGATTCCCCGGTGACGACCGCGTGATGGCCAAATGTTTCCTGCTCTGGGCCGCGGTGGTGGGCGCGGTCAGCCTGGAGGTGTTCGGCCAGTACGGCGCCGACACGCTGACCGATCCCCGCAGCGTGTTCGACACCGAGGTGCGGTTGCTGGTCGGCATGCTGGGCAGCGCTGAACGAAACTAGAACATGTTCATCTAGGCGCCGGGGCACCACCCGGCGCGCATCCCGGCAAAGACTTTCCGTACCCCGAGCGAGCCGCACCGGCGAGTCGGGCACTGGGATATCCTTCCAGGCGATGGACATTCTCGTTCAGTCGCCTATCCAGATCGCCTGGGTCACGACGGACCTCGACGCCACCGAAAAGGCTCTCACCGGGCTTTTAGGCGTGAAGAAGTGGGTCCGCATCCCCGACGTCCATTTCGCCCCGGACGTCTGCAGCTACCGTGGGCAGCCGGCGGACTTCGTGGCGCACATATCGCTGAGCTACCTCGGCGACATGCAGCTGGAGTTGATCGCCCCGGTCCGCGGAGAGAACGTCTATAGCGACTTTCTGCGCGATCACGGCCCGGGTCTGCATCACATCTGCGTCGAAGCCGAAAGCCCGCAACAATTCGACGCCGCACTCGCCGACGCTGTCCGCCAGAACGCCCCGGTGGTGCAACAGGGGGTGATGGCAGGCGGACTCCAATTCGCCTATGTGGCAGCGCCGCAGGCAGGCGTGCCGTACTTGGAGATCGCGTATCTCTCGCCCGAAATCAGAGCGTTCTACGACTACATCAAACAGGAGCAGCGGTGAGTACCGACATCCCGGCAACCGTCAACGTGGACACGGTGGAGTCCTGGACGGACGAAACCGACGTGCTGGTCATCGGTTTCGGCATCTCGGGTGGCTGCGCGGCCGTGTCGGCCGCGGCGGTCGGCGCACGGGTGCTGGTGCTGGAACGTGCGGCCGCCGCCGGCGGTACCACTTCGATGGCGGGTGGTCACTTCTACCTGGGCGGCGGAACGGCGGTGCAGGAGGCCACCGGGCATGCCGACTCACCCGAAGAGATGTACAAATATCTGGTCGCGGTATCCCGTGAGCCTGAATTCGACAAGATTCGGGCGTACTGCGACGACAGCGTGGAACACTTCAATTGGCTTGAGGGCCTTGGCTTTCAGTTCGAGCGCAGCTACTACCCGGGCAAGGTGGTCGTCCCGCCGGGCACCGAGGGTTTGAGCTACACCGGCAACGAGAAGGTGTGGCCGTTCTGCGAGCGGGCCGTGCCCGCACCGCGCGGGCATTCCGTGCCGGTGCCCGGTGAATTGGGCGGCGCGGCAATGGTGATCGATCTGCTGGTCAAACGCGCCGACGAACTGGCTGTGGAACTGCGTTACGAAACCGGCGCGACCAACCTGATCGTGGACGACGACGGCGCGGTGGTCGGCGTGATGTGGAAGCACTTCGGCGAGACCGGTGCGATAAAAGCGAAGGCGGTCGTGATCGCCGCCGGTGGTTTCGCGATGAACGACGACATGGTCGCCGAGCACACCCCGGCACTGGGACAACCCCGTCGCACCAAACACCATGGCTTGGTGGCGCCCTACATCCTGGGCAACCCGAACGACGACGGCCTGGGCATCCGGATGGGTGTTTCGGCCGGCGGAGCCACCAAACACATGGACGAGTTGTTCATCACCGCGGCCGCGTACCCGCCGGAAATCCTGCTGACCGGTGTGATCGTCAACAAGGAGGGCGAGCGGTTCGTCGCCGAAGACTCCTATCACTCGCGTACGTCGGCGTTCGTGCTGGAACAGCCCGAGCAAACGGCGTACCTGATCGTCGACGAAGCGCACATGCAGATGCCCGAGATGCCGCTGATCAAATTCCTCGACGGTTACGAGACGATCGAGGAGCTGGAGACTGCGCTGGAGATCCCCGCGGGCAGCGTCGCGGCGACCCTGCAGCGCTACAACGAGCTCGCCGCCGACGGTGCGGATCCCGACTTCCACAAGCAACCGGAATACCTTGCGCCACAAGACAAGGGACCCTGGGCGGTGTTCGATCTCTCGTTGGGGCGGGCGATGTATTCCGGCTTCACCATCGGTGGTCTGGCGGTCACTTTGGACGGCGAGGTGCAACGCGCCGACGGCAGCGTGATCCCGGGTCTCTACGCCGCCGGGGCCTGTGCCGCCAACATCGCCCAGGACGGTAAGGGATATGCCAGCGGGACGCAGCTGGGGGAGGGGTCGTTCTTCGGGCGCCGCGCCGGAGCCCACGCGGCGGCGAGCTCGCAGGCGCGGTAAACAGTCTCAGCGCCGGAGCGGCGTGCACAAGCCGCTGCCAGCAAGGCAAACTGCTCGAACCATCTCCGAATCAACCGAAACGGAGGTCGCCTGAAACACCCCGATCACAGATTTCGACAATTCCTCGTCGCTACGTGCGACACTGAGGCACAC
The DNA here is from genome assembly GCF_059813095.1 of Mycobacterium sp. NGS22. Lineage (NCBI taxonomy): Bacteria > Bacillati > Actinomycetota > Actinomycetes > Mycobacteriales > Mycobacteriaceae > Mycobacterium > Mycobacterium sp. NGS22. Next base: position 32,559 of record NZ_JCALDY010000004.1, on the reverse strand, counting down.
CTGCCAGGCAACCCCAACCAGGGTCGATGAATCGTGATCTGTCCGCACTGTCGCCAAAGTGTGTTGTACAAGGAACGCTCCGGGCGGCGCTGTTCGAAGTGTCGTCGGTCGTTCGCACTTGAACCCAAGACAAGCCCGCTCAGGCTGCACGACGTGAGGCTTCGCAAGCTGGCCGAGCGGTTAAGTGCCGGGCGCGGTCTGCGCTACACGCCGGAGCAACTCTGGTACGCGGCCGGCCGGACGAAAGTGCGTGGTACCTGTTCCGGATTCGATGCCGTCCCCAAGGCTCTGGGATACGCGGCGGTCGTGGTCGCGTGCCTTGCCCTCATCGCGTTCAAGATCGCTGACGTTACCGGCCTGCGCCCACTGGTCGTGCTCATCGCCGTCGCCGTGATCGCGCTCGTCGCCGCCGTGGTCATGGTGCTCGGCGACGAGACCATACGGGCGACGATCTCGGACCGCTTCCGCGCGCGGATCCGGATGCCGGTCAGCTTCGAACTCTTTGAAGAGAAAGTGGAAGATCGGTGGGCGCAGGTGTACGGCGGACCGCCGCGGGGAGAAGTGGATTCGCGCGCGCCGCTGCCGCCGCCGGTGGAGCGCCCTCGCTTCGCGCTGCTGTGTCCAGACTTGTCCGTGCGCACCTGCCTTGCCGCCAATGACGTATCACGCACTCGGGCCATCATGCTGGCGGGCCGCATCGAACATATTCCCCCGCAGATCCCGGTGGTGGTGTTACACGATGCGAGCCTGGACGGACTGCTGTTCGCGGACTCCGCCCGCGCAACCCTGGGACCGCGAGCTTTTGTGGCGGGATTGGCACCGAGAACGGTGCTGGCCAGCCGGTCCTCACTGCGGCTGCGCGAGGCTGCACCGGCGCCGGAGGATCTGGCTCGCCTGCGCCGAGACGGATTAACGCAGGCTGAAATCGACTGGCTGGCCAAGGGGTGGTGGTCGCCGATCGCTGCGGTTCCACCGGCCAAACTGCTCGCCGCCGTGGATCGGGCGGTGCAGCAAATCGGGGCAGCGTCGGATTCCGACCAGCGTCGTGCCGAAGCGATCGGCTTTCTCACGTGGCCGGCGTCGTGAGGGACCGGGTGCTGGGCCGCCTGGTGCGTATCGCGGCCCAGCGGGCGGGCGCACCAGCTGGACTGCGCTTCACCGAACGTCAGCTCTACTACGAACTTTGCCGACTGGCGCTTCCGGCGCAACGACTGCCACACCGGCCTGCGTTCACCCTCGCCCCACCAGTGAGTTACCGCGCGTTCCAGGAGGTGCTGAACCGCCACGGCGAGGTGCCCGGGCTGCTCAGGCCAACGCCGCCCCGTACGGGACCCGCCGGCCGGCACACCCAGGAACCAGACCTGTTCGACTACGGTCTGTCGCGACTGCTGGTCTGCGAGTCCGACCCGGTCGCGCAGATGTTGCGCGCCAACGGGTTAGCGATGGAATTGGCCTGTCCGGTGCTGGGGGCAGCCGAGCTGCCGCTCGATCCGCGGGTTGCGAAGATGCTCGCCAGAGCTGAGCGGGCGGCGATCTATGTGGTGCACGACGCCAGCCCGCGGGGACTCGCCTTCCCCGCCCGAATCCCCGAGCTCACCGATATTCCCGCAGGCGCGCGGGTGGTCCCGCTCGGTCTGCGGCCGCACCATGCAGGCCGACTGCACGTTTTTCACGGCCGGGGCCGTCCGGAGCCCGTCGAGGTCGCGGTCACCGTGTGGGAGCGTGCTTGGCTGCGACGTGGCCGATTCGCCCACCTCGAGGCGGTGCACCCGGCATCACTGCTACGCAGCGTGCACCGTCTGGTGCGCGAAGTACCTTCGCCCCCAACATTTCTCACCGAGGTGCAGCGCGTCCGCGGAACGGGCTTCCTCACCTGGCCGGCCGCATGAGAGGGGCTTTGGATGCCGCCGTACCGGCAAATCACCTACACCGATGAATTGCTCAGCGACGGCACCGTGCATCGGCAGTACTCCGACGGGCGCCAAGAGTGGCGGCGGCGATCCGCTGCGGGGTCAGTGCAGTGGCACGACCACAGCGGCAACTCGGGCACCGACGAACCACTGGGTCATAAGCTGGTCAAGCGAACTCTTCGCGACGGAAGGGTGATCTACGGACGTGAAGGTGGATATGGCCGAACTCTCTGGGGCGACGGCATTCTCACCGTGAATCGCTCGTCGTTCGGTGGGCGGCTCGGCACGATCTTGGCCGCAATGGCGGGCGGGGTGTTGCTCGGCGGGTTGGCGATGCCGCCGTACAGCCTGACCGCGGCGCAGGAGGAAGAACTGCGCACGCAGGGGGCCAAAGACCCGCGGGATTCGGGCGGAGGGGATTGGGACGATACGAGCGTTGCCGGCTGGGGCGACGACGGCTTCGATGGGGACTGCTGGGCCGACGGCTGCGATTTCGGCTGAGGTGCTCAGATGTCTCGCTGGTGTGCATTTTTCAGCCCGGACGACTTGCACGGCCAGGTTCGCGCTGTCGGGGCGGACCCGATAGCGGTGACCGGGCACTATGCCTTCGGTCTGGTCGGCGGCCCGGGTGCGGCTGCAGGACCGTACCGCACCAATCCTCGTGGCCGGGGCGCTCTGGTCGCTGTCGGAGAGGTCACGCTACACAACATCGACCGGCTGCGCACCCGCCTCGGTGCCGACGCGCCCTCGCCCAGCTGTAGCGACGGCGAACTCTTACTGCGTTCCTACGCCCGCTTCGGGCTCGACGGAATCGCTGCCGCGGAGGGCATGTTCGCCATGGCCATCGTTGACGGAGCCGAGCTGCTGCTGGTCCGCGACCATGTGGGTGCTCGCACGTTGTTTTATGCGAAGGCGGGTGATAGCTGGTGTGCCTCGACGTCGCTGCGAGTGCTCGCGCGCTGGCCTAAGCTTCGGACGGGTCTGAATCTTCCTGCGGTGCAGTCGTTTTTGAGCTTCGCCTACCTGCCGGGGCGCGAGACGCTGCTCCGCGATGTCGCCGAGGTGCTGCCGGGGCGCTGCGTCCGGCTGCGCGCAGACGGTTCATCCACCGAGGAAACGTATTGGGAGCCATGCGAAGTCCCTGACAGCAGGCCGAGCGACGCTCACGCGCTACGACTGCGCACGCTGCTCGAGGATGCAACTGCCCGGCGACTGCCACCCGGGGAGCCCGTCGGGGTGTTGCTGTCTGGCGGGATCGACAGCAGCCTGGTCACGGCTCTTGCCGCCAAACTGCACGACCATACCGTGCACACCTACTCCATCAGTTTCGGGCGTCATGCGCCCAACGAGCTCGGGTACTCCGGACTGGTTGCCGCGCATTGCAACACCCGCCATCGCGTGCTCACGGTCTCGGGCGAGGCGGTCGCGGCCCGGCTCGCGGAAACGGTTGCGCTGCTGGACAGTCCGGTCGGAGACCCCCTGACTGTCCCGAATCTGATGCTCGCCGAAGCCGTTTCGGCAGACGGCGCTACGGTGGTGCTCAACGGCGAGGGCGGAGATCCGGTGTTCGGCGGCCCCAAAAACCTGCCGATGCTGATCTTCGAATTGGCTCGCGAGGATCCCGACCCGAATGCTCGCGCGCAGGCATACCTCGACAGTTACCGCAAGTGCTACGCGGACCTGCCGGTGCTGCTGCGCCCAGAGGCGCTCGCCGCACTCACCGATGCGCCGCCGCTCACCGAGGTTTTCATGCCCTACCTGCGGCAGGGCCCAATGCGTAGCCTGCTCAACCAGCTGCTGCACGCGAATCTGCGCACCAAGGGTGCCCATCACATTCTCACCAAGGTGGAACGCATCACAACTGCTGCCGGTGTCCAGGGGCGTGCGCCGCTGTTCGACCGAGCGGTGATCGACCACGCCTTCTGTGTGCCTCCGCGCTACAAACTGGCCGGAACAGTCGAAAAGTGGATCCTCAAACAGGCGGTGCGCGACCTGCTTCCGGCCACGATCGTGGATCGCCCGAAAAGCGGGATGCGAGTTCCGGTGCAGCAGTGGCTGGCCGGTCCGCTGCGCGACCTCAGCCACGACCTGCTGCTCGGTCGCTCGACACGGGCCAGGGCCCTGTTCCGGGAGGACACCATCCGTGCCTGGCTTCGCGGTCAGGGTGCGCTGCTGCCGCGCCAGGGCGGCAAGTTGTGGCTGCTGCTGTCGCTGGAGCTGTGGTTACGTTCCTTCGGGGTAGACCCGTGAGGCCGTGATGAATTCGCACCGCTGCCGACAGAACCGATTGACACACTGAGGAGTTCGTGTCGCATGCCCGAACCGAGAATCAAGACTACGGCCGACGACGAGAACGAGATCCACGATGTCGCCGAGTTCGTCGACCCCGCACGCAATGTCGTGACGCCGGTGGCGCAGTTCCCGGCCGACGTCGCCCTCGCGGTCGTGCAGGCTTTCTCGGGAATCGTCCGCAGTGCCAAGTCGAGTCGCGCAGCGACCACGCCGGATGTGGACGGCATCGTGCGCTCGCAGACATTCGAAGAGGGCGACGTGTACATGATCGAAAAGCCCTTCGACGGGTACTTCGCCGACCGCTATTTGATGGACTTCTACGACGTTGAGGACCGCGGCATCTGCTCGCGCATGCACCTGCACACCGGGCTGCGACTGGTCCGCATGATGACAGGCCCGAACACCCAGATCCGTGTCGGTAGCCTCTCACCTTTCGACGTCACCGACATCGCGGGCGTAACCCCGTTCCATCCCAACCAGTTTCAGGACGACCTGCCCGAACCCCCGCGTGGCATCCGCCGGATCCGTTACAACCTCGTGGTCCCGCCCTGCTCGTTCGTCGACATGCAGATCCCCCGCGGCACCAGCCACCAGTTCAACGCCATCGGCCCTCATGCCGTGATCGACTCTGTCCACCCCGAGGAATCCATCGAGATCTTCCGCGAACGCATGTCCGGCTACAAAATGACCGCCCAGACCGTGTTCCTGGCCGACTCACGACCTCCGGCCCGCACCTGCCCGCGCACCGGTCCGTGAGCGCAGGCGACGATCAGCTACGAGCGATCAGACCTCGGCGGGCTTCTCCAGGACCGGCCCGAGCCGCCACCGTCCCTCGCCGAGCAGTTCGAGCTGCCGCTGGTGATGCTGCTCGACCGCGGGCCGGTGACTGACGCTGACCACGATGCACTCGGGAAGCTCGGCACGTACCAACTCATACAGCGCGAACTCCAGACCCGGGTCCAGCGCCGAGGTGGCCTCATCGAGGAAGACCGCCTTGGGCTTGGTCAGCAGGATGCGCGCGAACGCCACCCGCTGCTGCTCTCCGGGGGAAAGGACTTTGGCCCAGTCCCGCTCTTCGTCGAGGCGGGTGTTCAACGGCGCCAGGGCGACCCTGCTCAGCGCCTCGTGCAGTTGAGCGTCGGAGACGGCATGCGGGTCATTCGGGTAACACACCACGCCACGCAGATCGCCCAACGGCATATAGGGCAACTGGGACAGGAACATCGTGTCGTTGCTGCCGCCGGGGCAGCGCAGCGACCCCGAGGCATAGGGCCACAGTTCGGCGAGGGCCCGCAACAGCGTCGTCTTGCCGGAACCGGACTGTCCGGTGATCACCAGCGACTGGCCCGGTTCCAGCCGAACGTCCAGCGGGTCGATCAAGCTCTCGCCGCCGGGCTTTCGGACTTCGACGTTGTGCAACTCCACCGACCCGTCGGTACTCGGTGTGGTCAGTACCGATGGAAGAGCGCGGCCCTTCTCGTTGGCGGTGACCAGCCCGTGCAGGCGGATGATCGCTGCGCGGTACGGGGCGAAGCCGTCGTAGGTGTTGCGGAAGAACGACAGCGAGTCGGAGACCCGGCTGAAAGCCGACGCCGTCTGGGTTACATCACCGAACTTGATCTGGCCGTTGAACAGTCGCGGCGCCTGGATGAGCCAGGGCAGCGGAACGATCACCTGGCTCATCGACCAGTTCCATCCGTGGAAGATGAGGGACTGGCGGACATATTGGCGGTAGTTGGCGATGATCGGGGTGAATCGCTGCCACAACTGGACTCGCTCCACGCGCTCGCCCCGATAGAACCCGACCGCCTCCGCAGCATCGCGCAACCGGACCAGTGCGTACCGGAATCTGGCCGTCAGTCGCTCGTTGTTGAAACTCAGCCCGATGAACGGGCGGCCCAGCCAGAACGCAACCACCGAAGCGATGAGCACGAATACGAGCACGGCCCAGAACATTGCGCGCGGCAATACGAAGAGGCCGAAGACGTCGAACGGTCCGGACAGATGCCACAGAATGCCGGAGAACGAGACCACCGAGGCGATGGCGTTGACCGACCCGAATAGCAACGTGGAGGTGGAACCGTTGGCGGGCATGTTCTGCACGCCGGTGGTGTTGGCCGCGGTGAAGATGTCGATGTCCTGCTGAATCCGCTGGTCCGGGTTGTCGATGGTGTTGTCGATGAACAGGTCGCGGTAGTAGGCGCGGCCCGTCAACCAGTCCTCGCAGACCTGGTCCGTCAGCCAGACGCGCCACGCGATGACGAAGCGCTGCAGCAGATAGATGTCGATCACCGATCGGGCGATCCACAGCGCCGCCAGGAGGGTGAAGATGCCCAGCGAAACGTAGAAGCCGTGAATGCCGGTCTCCCGGGGGACCTTCTCGTTGGTCGCGATGCCCTGGACGGCTGTCTGGACCGCCGAGTACATGTCGTTGGTGAAATAGCTCAGCAGTACGTCCAGCCGTACTGACAGCAGCACCGAGAGCAGCAGCACGCCGAGCATCAGCCAGACGCGCACGCTGTCGCGTCCGACGAAGTACCCGCGGGTGATGTGCCAGAACTGCCGGCCCCACGGGGTGCAGAACCTGAGCAGGACCAGTGCAAGCAGCACGATCACCGCGCTGATGAGCCACGCGATGGCCAGCCAGCGCAGCGAATTCGGAAGCTCCTGCGACCAGTCCCTCGACGGTTTGAACGGCTCAGAGCCCACAGGCGTTGTCTCCTCCGCGTGACGAAATCCTTCGCGAAGGTACCCGAGGGGGTGGATAAGCTGCGGTCATGTCCACCGATGCAGCCCCCGCCCGGACCGTGCACGCCGGCCGTCTCGTCGCCCGCCGGCTCAAGGCCAGTGGCATCGACACCATGTTCACACTGTCCGGTGGCCATCTGTTCTCCATCTACGACGGGTGCCGCGACGAAGGCGTGACGTTGATCGACACCCGCCACGAACAGACCGCGACCTTCGCCGCCGAGGGCTGGTCCAAGGTGACCCGGGTGCCCGGCGTGGCCGCGTTGACCGCGGGCCCTGGCATCACCAACGGGATGAGCGCGATGGCGGCCGCGCAGCAGAACCAGTCCCCGCTGCTGGTGCTCGGTGGCCGGGCGCCGGCCGGCAGGTGGGGGATGGGCTCGTTGCAGGAGATCGACCACGTGCCGTTCGTGGCGCCGTTGAGCCGGTTCGCCGCGACCGCCCAGTCGGCCGACGACGCGGGCCGGCTTGTCGATCAGGCACTTCAGGCGGCGGTCGGCGCGCCGTCGGGGGTGGGTTTCGTCGACTTCCCGATGGACCACGTGTTCTCCCATGCCGAGGATGACGGCCGTCCGGGCGCGCTGAGCAGTCTGCCCGCTGCGCCCGCTCCGGACGGCGACGCGCTGGACCGGGCCGCCGATCTGTTGTCCAAGGCTCAGCGGCCGGTGATCATGGCCGGCACCAACGTGTGGTGGGGGCACGGGGAGACCGCGTTGTTGCGGCTGGCCGAGGAGCTGCGGATCCCGGTGCTGATGAACGGGATGGCTCGCGGCGTGGTGCCCGCCGACCACCCGCTGGCGTTCTCGCGGGGCCGCTCCAAGGCGCTCAAAGGAGCCGATGTCGCGCTCGTCGTCGGCGTGCCGATGGATTTCCGGCTCGGTTTCGGCGGCGTCTTCGGCGACCAGACCGAGCTGGTCGTGGCGGACCGCGTCCGGCCTCAGCGCAACCACCCGCGCCCGGTTGCCGCGGAACTCTACGGCGATCTCACCAAGATTCTCTCGGCGCTGGCCGGTTCGAAACCGACCGAGCACCAGAACTGGATCGACGAACTCCGCACCGCCGAGACCGCCGTCCGCGATCTGGAACAGGCCGAGCTCGCCGACGACCGGATCCCGCTGCACCCGATGCGGGTGTACGCCGAACTGGCGCCGCTGCTGGACCGTGACGCCGTCGTGGTGATCGACGCCGGAGACTTCGGGTCCTACGCCGGACGGATGATCGAGAGTTACCAGCCGGGCTGCTGGCTGGACAGTGGCCCGTTCGGTTGCCTGGGGTCGGGACCGGGGTATGCCCTGGCGGCCAAGCTGGCGTATCCGGGCCGTCAGGTGGTGTTGCTGCAGGGCGACGGCGCGTTCGGGTTCAGCGGCATGGAATGGGACACCTTGGTCCGGCACAACGTGCCGGTGGTCTCGGTGGTCGGCAACAACGGCATCTGGGGCTTGGAGAAGCACCCGATGGAGGCGCTGTACGGCTACTCGGTGGTGGCCGAGCTGCGGCCCGGCACCCGCTACGACGAGGTGGCCCGCGCGCTGGGTGCGCACGGTGAGCTGGTGGCGGCGCCCGTCGAGCTCCGCCCGGCACTGGAACGGGCCTTCGCCAGCGGGTTGCCCGCCGTCGTCAACGTCCTGACCGACCCCAGCGTCGCCTATCCGCGCCGGTCCAATCTGGCTTGACTGCGGCCGCGTACCGTTGTGGCGTGCCAAAGACCACCCGTTCGCAACCCGGCCGCCTGAGCGGCCGGTTCTGGCGTCTGCTGGGCGCCAGCACCGAAAGAGACCGCAGCCGCTCCATGGAAGTGGTGACCGCGTCGGAGAAATACGACAAGGAAGCCGCCGACCTGAGCGACGAGAAGCTGCGCAAGGCGTCGAAACTGCTCGACCTCGACGATCTCGCTGACTCCGACGACATACCGCAGTTTCTGGCGATCGCCCGCGAAGCCGCCGAGCGGACCACCGAACTGCGCCCTTTCGACGTGCAGTTGCTCGGCGCGCTGCGCATGCTGGCCGGCGACGTGATCGAGATGGCCACCGGCGAGGGCAAGACGCTGGCCGGGGCGATCGCGGCCGCGGGGTACGCGCTGGCCGGCCGGCACGTCCATGTGGTGACCATCAACGACTACCTGGCGCGCCGGGACGCCGAATGGATGGGACCGTTGATCGAGGCGATGGGCCTGACGGTGGGCTGGATCACCGCGGAATCGACCAGCGCGGACCGCAAGGCCGCCTACGACTGCGACGTCACCTACGCCTCAGTCAACGAGATCGGCTTCGACGTGCTGCGCGACCAGTTGGTCACCGACGTCGAGGACCTGGTTTCCCCGAACCCGGACGTCGCCCTGATCGACGAGGCCGACTCGGTGCTGGTCGACGAGGCGTTGGTGCCGCTGGTGCTGGCCGGCACCACCCATCGGGAGACCCCGCGGCTGGAGATCATCAAGCTGGTGGGCCGGCTCAAAGCCGAAACCGACTACGACACCGATGCCGACAGCCGCAATGTCCACTTGACCGAAGCCGGGGCGCGCAAGGTGGAGAAGGCGCTCGGTGGCATCGATCTGTATTCCGAGGAGCACGTCGGCACCACCCTGACCGAAGTCAACGTCGCACTGCACGCCCACGTGTTGCTGCAGCGCGACGTGCACTACATCGTCCGCGACGACGCCGTGCACCTGATCAACTCTTCCCGCGGCCGCATCGCGCAACTGCAGCGCTGGCCGGACGGCCTGCAGGCCGCCGTCGAGGCCAAGGAGGGCATCGAGACCACCGAGACCGGGGAGGTGCTCGACACCATCACGGTGCAGGCGTTGATCAACCGCTACACGACGGTATGCGGCATGACCGGCACCGCGCTGGCTGCCGGTGAGCAGTTGCGCCAGTTCTACAAATTGGGGGTGTCGCCGATACCGCCGAACACCCCCAACGTCCGCGAGGACGAGTCCGACCGCGTCTACATCACCGCGGCCGCCAAGAACGACGCCATCGTCGAGCACATCGCCGAGGTGCACGAAACCGGGCAGCCGGTGCTGGTCGGCACCCGTGACGTCGCCGAATCCGAGGACCTGCACGAGCGGCTGCTGCGCCGCGACGTGCCCGCGGTGCTGCTCAACGCGAAGAACGACGCCGAAGAGGCCTCGGTCATCGCCGAGGCCGGCAAGCACGGCGTGGTCACCGTGTCCACCCAGATGGCCGGCCGCGGCACCGACATCCGGCTGGGCGGATCCGATGAGTCCGACCACGACCGGGTCGCCGAACTCGGCGGCCTGCACGTGGTGGGCACCGGCCGGCATCACACCGAACGGCTGGACAACCAGCTGCGTGGTCGCGCCGGACGCCAGGGCGACCCGGGCTCGTCGGTGTTCTTCTCCAGCTGGGAAGACGACGTGGTGGCGGCCAACCTCGACCACAACAAGCTGCCCATGCAGACCGACCCGGAAGAGGCCGACGGGCGCATCGTCAGCCCCAAGGCGGCCGGGCTGCTCGACCACGCCCAGCGCGTCGCCGAGGGCCGCATGCTGGACGTGCACGCCAACACCTGGCGCTACAACCAGCTGATCGCCCAGCAGCGCGCGATCATCGTGGATCGGCGAAACACGTTGTTGCGCAATGCAACAGCGCGCGAGGAGCTAGAGGAACTGGCGCCCAAACGGTACAAGGAGCTCAGCGAAGACCTGTCCGAAGAGCGGCTGGAGAAGATCTGCCGGCTGATCATGCTGTATCACCTCGACCGCGGCTGGGCGGATCATCTCGCATATCTGGCCGACATCCGCGAAAGCATCCATCTGCGGGCGTTGGGTCGGCAGAATCCGCTCGACGAGTTCCACCGGATGGCGGTGGACGCGTTCGCCTCACTGGCCGCCGACGCGATCGAGGCGGCCCAGCAGACGTTCGAGACGGCCAACATCCTCGAGGACGAACCGGGGCTGGACCTGTCGAAGCTCGCCAGGCCGACGTCGACGTGGACCTACATGGTCAACGACAACCCGCTGTCCGACGACACGCTGTCCACGCTGAGCCTGCCTGGCGTCTTCCGCTGAGGCCGACGCGCCGGCTTCGCACTAGGGTTACGGCTCATGGAGCCTGGGCCGGCGCAGAATCGGGTGCTGACGGTGCCCAATGTGCTCAGCATCGCCCGGCTCGTGCTGATCCCGGTCTTCGTCTACCTGATGCTGGGCGCCCATCTGCACGGCTGGGCGGTGGCGATCCTGATGTTCAGCGGCGTCTCGGACTGGGCCGACGGCAAGATCGCCCGCCTGATGGGTCAGTCGTCGCGCCTCGGTGCGCTGCTGGACCCGGCCGTGGACCGCCTCTACATGGTGACCGTGCCGCTGGTGCTGGCGTTGAGCGGGATCGCCCCCTGGTGGTTCGTGGTAACGCTGCTGGCCCGCGACGCGGCGCTGGCGGCGACGCTGCCGCTGCTGCGCAGCCGCGGCCTGACGGCGCTGCCGGTGACCTACGTCGGCAAAGCTGCGACGTTCGCCCTGATGTCGGGGTTTCCGCTGGTGCTGCTCGGCCAGTGGGACGCACAGTGGAGTCGTGTCGTGGGAGCTTGCGGCTGGGCGTTCCTGATCTGGGGTCTGTACATGTATCTCTGGGCGTTCGTGCTCTACATGGTGCAGATGGTCCTGGTGATGCGCCGGATGCCCAAGGTCAGACGAGGCCAGCCGGCCGTCCCGGAGTCGAGCGCGCATGACTGAACCCGATCGGCGGCTCGGCGGCTACGACCCCAACGCCGGGTACAGCGCCCACACCGTCGACCGCCCGACGCACATCCCGGTGCCGTCACTGCTGCGCGCCTTGCTGTCCGAGCATCTGGATCCCGGATACGCGGCCGCGGCTGCCGAACGCGCGCAGCACGGTGTGCCGGAGACCCGGCGCAGCACGGCTTTCGGCTGGATCTGGCAGGCGCTGGCGGCGACGCTGGTGGCGGCCGTGTTCGCCGCCGCCGTGGCACAGGCCCGTTCGGTGGCTCCCGGGGTGCGGTCGGCCCAGCAACTACTGGCCGCGAATGTGCGCGCGACCCAGACCGCCGCCAGCACACTGGCCCGGCAGCGCAGCGAACTGGTGGCCAGGCTCGACGAGGTCCAGCGACTCGCGCTGACCGACGACGCCGAGGGCCAACGGTTGTTGAACCGCCTCGACGCACTCAGCCTGGCATCGGCCAGTACCGCGGTGATCGGCCCCGGCGTGACCGTGACGGTCACCGACCCCGGCGCCGGCCCCAACCTCTCTGATGCGTCCAAACAGCGGCTGAACGGCAGCCGACAGATCATCCTGGACCGCGACCTGCAACTGGTCGTCAATTCGTTGTGGGCCAGCGGAGCCGAGGCCATCGCGATCGACGGCGCGCGGATCGGCCCCAACGTCACCATCAGGCAGGCCGGGGGAGCGATCCTGGTCGACAACAACCCCACCACCAGCCCGTACACCGTCGTCGCGATCGGCCCGCCCAACGCGATGCGGGACGCCTTCGATCGCAGTCCCGGGTTGCGTCGGCTTAGGCTGCTGGAGGTTTCCTACGGAGTGGGCGTCAGCGTCAACGTCGAGCCCGCCGGCGGGAAAGGCCTGACCGTGCCGGCCGGAGCTGTCCGGGATGTCAAGTTCGCCAGAGAGATTGGGCACTAGTGAGAAGTGGTGTGCCGGCATGATCGGAATCGCCGCCCTTGTCATCGGCATCGTGCTGGGCTTGGTGTTTCACCCCAGCGTTCCCGAGGTCATCCAGCCTTACCTGCCCATCGCCGTCGTCGCCGCACTCGATGCGGTGTTCGGCGGGTTGCGGGCGTACCTGGAACGCATCTTCGATCCGAAGGTGTTCGTCGTCTCGTTCGTGTTCAACGTCCTGGTGGCCGCGTTGATCGTGTACGTCGGCGACCAGCTGGGCGTCGGCACGCAGTTGTCCACCGCGATCGTCGTCGTGCTGGGAATCCGGATCTTCGGCAACGCGGCCGCGCTGCGACGGCGGCTGTTCGGGGCCTGACGGGGGCGAGGTCTGAGATGAGGTCTGCGTGAGCCAGGACGAACCGGCACCGCCCGAGCCCGAGCGCCGCGGACGCCACGAGCTGCCCGCGGACGCGGCGCGCCCCGCCGTACGGCGTGGTCGGTCCCGCTTGGTGTTCGGGGCGCTGGCCGTGTTGTTGTGCCTGGTGCTCGGCATTGCGATCGTCACGCAGGTGCGCCAGAACGAGTCCGGCGATTCCCTGGAAACCGCCCGTCCCGCAGACCTGTTGGTGCTGTTGGACTCGTTGCGGCAGCGCGAGGCGACACTGAGCACCGAGGTCGCCGACCTGCAGAACACGCTGAACGCGCTGCAGGCGTCGGGCAACAACGACCAGGCGGCCATCGAAAGCGCGCAGGCGCGGTTGGCCGCGCTGTCCATCCTGGTCGGCGCGGTGGGCGCGACCGGTCCGGGCGTGACGGTGCGGATCGAAGATCCGGCACCCGGGGTCGCTCCGGAAGTGATGCTGGACGTGATCAACGAGCTGCGCGCCGCCGGCGCCGAGGCGATCCAGATCAACGATGCCCAGCAGTCCGTGCGGGTCGGGGTCGACACCTGGGTGGTGGGTTCGGCGGGTTCGCTGACGATCGACAACAAGGTTTTCGCTCCGCCGTATTCGATTCTGGCGATTGGCAATCCGCCGACTCTGGCCGCGGCGATGAACATCCCCGGCGGCGCGGAGGACAGCGTCAAACGGGTCGGCGGGCGGATGTCCGTGCAACAAGCCGACCAGGTGGAGGTGACCACCTTGCGGCAACCAAAAAACCGCCAATACGCTCAGCCCGTCAAGTGAAGTAACCGACTCCGAGCCGACCAGAACAGGAACACCGTGACCGATATCCCGTCCGATCTGCACTACACCGCCGAACACGAGTGGGTTCGCCGCAGCGGGGAAGACACCGTCCGGGTCGGGATCACCGATTTCGCGCAGTCGGCGCTGGGCGACGTGGTCTTCGTGCAGTTGCCCGACGTGGGCACCGAACTCAACGCCGGGGACCCCTTCGGTGAGGTGGAGTCCACCAAGTCCGTGTCCGACCTGTACGCGCCGGTTTCGGGCAAAGTGTCCGCGGTCAACGGTGAGCTCGACGGCTCGCCGCAATTACTCAACTCCGACCCGTACGGCGAGGGCTGGCTGCTGGAACTGCAGGTGGACGCCGGCGACGTAGGAGCGCTGGACTCGGCCATCGCCGGCCTGCTCGACGCCGAGGCCTACCGCGGCACGTTGGCCGAATGACGATTGCTAACCTGCCGAAAGCGTTTCGCGGCAGGAGCTAGGACAAGCCGGGGTGTCGGGCTTACGATCCTGCAGGGGTTGGCACATCGCGAACCCGTGCGCGGTACGGTCGAGCATCAGGTACTTGAAGCGGTAAACAGCAGTACATGCGGTAGATCGATTGGGAAACCGGCCGAACTCGGCCCGGTTCAGATAACGCCACAGCGGCCAGTGAGGAGCAGCGGGTGACGGAAAACGAGCAGAGTGACGAAGTCACGGTGGAGACGACTTCGGTCTTCCGCGCCGACTTCCTCAACGAACTGGACGCGCCCGCGCAGGCGGGTACCGAGAGTTCGGTATCGGGCGTGGAAGGTCTGCCGGCCGGGTCGGCGTTGCTGGTCGTCAAACGCGGGCCGAACGCCGGCTCCCGCTTCCTGTTGGACCAGGCCATCACCTCGGCCGGCCGCCATCCCGACAGCGACATCTTCCTCGACGACGTCACGGTGAGCCGCCGGCACGCCGAATTCCGGTTGGAAAGCGGCGAGTTCAACGTCGTCGACGTCGGCAGCCTCAACGGCACCTACGTCAATCGCGAACCGGTGGATTCGGCGGTGCTGGCCAACGGCGACGAAGTCCAGATCGGCAAGTTCCGGCTGGTCTTCCTGACCGGTCCTAAAGGTGACGACGACGGGGGATCCGGAGGCTAGTGGGCGCACCCGATAGCCCGGCACTGTCCGGGATGTCGATCGGGGCGGTCCTGGACCTGCTGCGGCCGGACTTCCCCGATGTCACCATCTCCAAGATCCGGTTTCTGGAGGCCGAAGGGCTGGTGACGCCACAACGTGCGGCGTCGGGCTATCGCAGATTCACCGCGTACGACTGTGCGCGGCTGCGCTTCATCCTGACCGCCCAGCGCGACCACTACCTGCCGCTGAAGGTGATTCGGGCACAGCTGGATGCTCAACCCGACGGCGAGCTGCCGGCCATCGGATCTCCTTACGGCGTACCACGATTGGTGTCGGTGGCAGACAACGGCGCCGAGTCGGCCCCGGATTCGGCTGCGGTGTCGCCGGCCGGCATCCGGCTCAGTCGCGACGACCTCCTCAAGCGCTCCGGCGTCGACGCTGCGTTGCTGACGGCCCTGCTGAAGGCGGGGGTGATCACCACCGGTCCGGGCGGCTTCTTCGACGAACACGCCGTCGTGATCCTGCAGTGCGCGCACGCCCTGGCCGACTACGGCGTGGAGCCAAGGCATTTGCGTGCCTTCCGTTCCGCCGCGGACCGGCAGTCGGATCTGATTGCCCAGATCGCCGGACCGCTGGTCAAAGCGGGCAAGGCCGGCGCGCGGGACCGCGCCGACGACTTGGCCCGCGAAGTCGCCGCACTGGCGATCACGTTGCACACCTCACTGATCAAGTCCGCCGTCCGCGACGTACTGCACCGCTGAGGACTAGACTTCCGTTCGACGGCAGCGGGCGTGTGCGGAGGGCAGACACTGATGGGTGAAGTTCGTGTTGTCGGCATTCGTGTCGAGCAGCCGCAGAACCAGCCGGTGCTGCTGCTGCGCGAGACAAACGGTGACCGGTACCTGCCGATCTGGATCGGCCAGTCGGAGGCCGCGGCCATCGCGCTGGAGCAGCAAGGTGTGGAGCCGCCCCGCCCGCTCACCCATGACCTGATCCGGGATCTCATTGCCGCGCTTGGGCATTCGCTCAAAGAGGTGCGCATCGTCGACCTGCAGGAGGGCACTTTCTACGCCGACCTGATCTTCGATCGCGACATCAAGGTGTCCGCCCGGCCATCGGACTCGGTGGCGATCGCGCTGCGGGTCAATGTGCCGATCTACGTCGAAGAGTCGGTCCTGGCCCAGGCGGGTTTGCTGATTCCGGACGAGGGTGACGAAGAGGGCGGCGGCGCGGTCCGCGAGGACGAGGTGGAGAAGTTCAAGGAGTTTCTCGACAGCGTCTCGCCGGACGACTTCAAGGCCACCTAGCTGGCGCGAGTAGTGGGCTCGAGCAGACGTGAAAGCCCCTCATTTGGGCACGAAATGGGGGCTTTCACGTCTGCTCGCCGGGGGAAACCGGTACCCACCGAACATCACGGATGCGTCTCATATCACACAACGGATTGTCGACACGCCTACCGGATGTCACCCGCTCACCGGGGCGGCAGCCATACTTTGATGACGAGTTGATGATTGACCCACAGCACGACAGGCACCGGACAGCGTATGCTCTCAGACACTCGGGCCTGAGCTAACGTGGCTGCGGGGGCAGCCAGTGACGCAGCTTGTGACAACAGCGCGATCGGCGAGAGGATGCACCGTGAGCGAGCAGCCACGTCAAGGACAGCTTGACCTTGCCGATCACCCGGCCGCCGAGTCGACGCCCGCCGCCGTGCCTGCCCAGCCGGTCCAGCCCGGCCTGTTCCCCGACGATTCGGTGCCCGACGAACTGGTGGGTTACCGCGGGCCCAGCGCCTGCCAGATTGCCGGTATCACCTACCGCCAGTTGGACTATTGGGCACGTACCTCTTTGGTGGTGCCCTCGATCCGGGGCGCGGCCGGGTCGGGTAGCCAGCGGCTCTACTCGTTCAAGGACATCCTGGTCCTCAAGATCGTCAAGCGCCTCCTCGACACCGGGATCTCGCTGCACAACATCCGGGTCGCGGTCGACCATCTGCGCCAGCGCGGTGTGGAGGACCTGGCCAACATCACCCTGTTCTCCGACGGCACCAGCGTGTATGAATGCACCTCGGCCGAGGAAGTCGTCGACCTGCTGCAGGGCGGCCAGGGCGTGTTCGGCATCGCCGTCTCCGGCGCGATGCGCGAGCTGACCGGCGTGATCGCCGACTTCCCCGGCGAGCGCGCGGACGGCGGCGAGTCGATCGCGGCTCCCGAGGACGAGCTGGCTTCGCGGCGCAAGCACCGCGACCGCAAGATCGGCTGACCGCACCCGCGGAGTAAACTGGTTGCCGCATCGCCCCCGCGCGGGAGAGTTCTGTGGCCGCCAGCTACGGACGCCGAAGGAGCAATACCTCTCCGTCAACCTCTCAGGCACCCGGACCGCGCCGGACAACGATGCCTCTGGAAAGCGGTGACGACCGGTCTGGTCCTCACCCGCCGATGGGGAAAGGCGCACTCGACCGCGCTGAATCTCTCAGGCGCCCGGTGCCCGGGTAAAGACAGAGGGAGAGGACCCGTCGTCGCGTCCTCTACCGGGAGATCCATGTCTGAGCCAACATTCGCCGACCGCCACATCGGACTCGACGGCGACGCCGTCGCCACCATGCTTGCCGTTATCGGCGTCGACTCGCTCGACGCGCTGGCCGCCAAGGCGGTCCCGACCGGCATCCTGGACAAGCTGGACAACTCCGGCGCCGCGCCCGGTCTGGACCGGTTGCCGCCGGCGGCCACTGAGTCCGAGGCGCTGGCGGAGTTGCGGGCGCTGGCCGACAGCAACACCGTTGCGGTGTCGATGATCGGGCAGGGCTACTACGACACCCTGACCCCGCCGGTGCTGCTGCGCAACATCATGGAAAACCCGGCCTGGTACACCGCCTACACGCCGTATCAGCCCGAAATCAGCCAGGGTCGGCTGGAAGCGCTGCTGAACTTCCAGACCATGGTCACCGACCTGACCGGCCTGGAGATCGCCAACGCCTCGATGCTCGACGAGGGCACCGCGGCCGCCGAGGCCATGACGTTGATGCACCGTGCGTTCCGGGGACCGTCGAACCGGTTGGCGGTCGACGTCGACGTGTTCGCCCAGACCGCGGCGATACTGGCGACGCGGGCCAAACCGCTGGGCATCGAGATCGTCACCGCCGACCTGCGCGACGGGCTGCCCGACGGCGAATTCTTCGGAGTCATCGCGCAGCTGCCCGGGGCCAGCGGCCGGATCACCGACTGGAGCGCGCTGGCGGCACAGGCCCACGACCGCGGCGCGCTGGTGGCGCTCGGCGCCGACCTGCTGGCGCTGACCCTGATCAAGCCGCCCGGTGAGTTCGGCGCCGACGTCGCGTTCGGCACCACCCAACGGTTCGGTGTGCCAATGGGATTCGGCGGCCCGCACGCCGGCTACCTGGCGGTGCACGCCAAGCACGCCCGCCAGCTGCCGGGGCGCCTGGTCGGAGTGTCCAAAGACGCGGACGGCAGTGACGCCTATCGCCTGGCATTGCAGACCCGCGAACAGCACATCCGCCGCGACAAGGCGACCAGCAACATCTGCACCGCGCAGGTGCTGCTGGCGGTGATGGCGGCGATGTACGCCAGCTATCACGGCGCCGACGGTCTGACGGCCATCGCGCGGCGCGTGCACGGCCACGCCGAAACCATTGCCGGGGCGCTGGGCGAGGCTGTGGTCCACAACCGATTTTTCGACACGGTGCTGGCCCGGGTGCCGGGCCGCGCCGACGAGGTGATTGCCGCGGCCAAGGCCGACGGTGTCAACCTGTGGCGGGTGGACGCCGACCACGTCTCGGTGGCCTGCGACGAAGCCACCACGGACGCTCACGTGGCGGCGGTGCTGGCTGCGTTCGGCACGTCTGCCACCGAAGCAACCGCGACCGACATCGCAACGCGCACAACGGAATTCCTGACCCATCCGGCGTTCACCCGATACCGCACCGAGACGTCGATGATGCGCTACCTACGCACGCTGGCCGACAAGGACATCGCGTTGGACCGCAGCATGATTCCGCTCGGGTCCTGCACCATGAAACTCAACGCGGCCGCCGAGATGGAGCCGATCACCTGGCCGGAGTTCGGACGGCAGCATCCGTTCGCGCCGGTCACCGACACCCCGGGACTGCGTCGGCTGATCGCCGACCTGGAGTCCTGGCTGGTGGCCATCACCGGCTACGACGCGGTCTCGCTGCAGCCCAACGCCGGCTCGCAGGGGGAGTACGCCGGCCTGTTGGCGATCCACGACTACCACGCCAGCCGCGGGGAACCGCACCGCGACATCTGCCTGATCCCGTCCAGCGCGCATGGCACCAATGCGGCCTCGGCGGCGCTGGCCGGCATGCGGGTGGTCGTGGTGGGGTGCCTGCCCAACGGCGACGTCGACCTGAACGACCTGCGCACCAAGGTCGGCGAGCACGCCGAGCGACTGTCGGCGCTGATGATCACCTACCCGTCCACCCACGGCGTGTACGAGCACGACATCGCCGACATCTGCGCCGCCGTGCATGACGCCGGCGGCCAGGTGTACGTCGACGGCGCCAACCTCAACGCGCTGGTCGGGCTGGCCCGCCCCGGCAAGTTCGGCGGCGACGTCAGTCACCTGAACCTGCACAAGACGTTCTGCATCCCGCACGGCGGTGGCGGTCCGGGCGTCGGGCCCGTCGCGGTGCGCTCGCACCTGGCGCCTTTCCTGCCCGGCCACCCGCACGCGCCGGAGCTTCCGCAGGGACATCCGGTGTCGGCGGCGCCCTACGGGTCGGCTTCGATCCTGCCGATCAGCTGGGCCTACATCCGGATGATGGGCGGTGACGGGCTGCGGGCGGCATCGCTGACCGCGATCGCGTCGGCCAACTACATCGCCCGCCGTCTCGACGAGTACTTCCCGGTGCTTTATACCGGCGAGAACGGCATGGTCGCCCACGAGTGCATTCTCGATCTGCGCGGCATCACCAAAGCCACCGGCGTGACCGTCGACGACGTCGCGAAACGCTTGGCAGACTATGGTTTTCACGCGCCGACCATGAGCTTCCCAGTGGCCGGCACCCTGATGGTCGAGCCCACCGAAAGCGAGAGCCTGGCCGAAGTCGACGCGTTCTGCGAAGCGATGATCGGCATCCGTGGCGAGATCGACCGGGTCGGCAGCGGGGAGTGGCCGGTGGACGACAATCCGCTGCGCGGCGCGCCGCACACCGCCGAGAGCCTGCTGGTGTCCGACTGGGACCACCCCTACACCCGGGAAGAAGCCGCCTACCCGCTGGGCAAGGCGTTCCGCCCCAAGGTGTGGCCGCCGGTGCGGCGCATCGACGGCGCCTACGGTGACCGCAACCTGGTGTGTTCGTGCCCGCCGGTGGAGGCGTTCGCCTGACCGGTCAGCCGAATCGGTCGATGATCGCTTCGGCGATCCGAGCGGGCTCGTCCTCCTGGATGTAGTGCTTGGCCGTCGGCAACTCGACCAGCACGTGATCAGGGAACGCGGCCCGCATCCGTGGCAACGACGGGCCCGGTCGGAACGCGAAGTCCTTCATGCCCCAGATCAGCAGTGCCGGCCGGGCACCCAGCTTGGCGGGCACCTCCGTGGCCAGCCGCTCCAGCAGGGGAGCGGCGGCCAGGATCTCTCTGGGCATCTGCGCCACGCCCAACCGGTCGGCCGGCGTGGGCTGAACGGCCCGATAATGCTGCATCACCGCGGTATTGAGGTGGCGCTGCGTGCCCGCCGGGATCAGTCGCTCGACGAAGAAGTTGCGTTGCACGATCGCGTACTGCATCGGCGGACTCGACATCACCCGACTGAAGATCTTCGTGGACAGCACGTCGGTGGGCCAGAACCAGGTATTGCCCAGCACGATTCCGCGGACCCGGTCGGCGCGCTCGGTCGCGACCGCCATGCTGATCGGACCTCCCCAGTCCTGGCCCATGGTGACGTAACCGTCGAGTCCGAGCCGGTCGACGAGTTCGCCGACGACGCGCGCATGTTCGTCGATGCGGTACCCGAAGCCCGCCGGCCGCTCGGACAGGCCGAAGCCCAGGTAATCCGGTGCGACGCAACGGAACCGGTCGCGCAGCGCCACGATGATGTCGCGGTACAGAAAGCTCCAGGTCGGGTTGCCGTGGCAGAACAGGATGGGCGGGCCGTCGCCTTCGTCGACGTAGTGGATGCGCCCGCGGGAACTGTCGAACCAGCGCGACCGGAAGGGGTACAGCCCGGGATCCGGCGTGAAGTCGACCATCGGTCAGCTCAGGAAGTTGTTGACCGCGGTGGCCAGTTCCGGCGTCGCCGACGTCGGCAGGTTCTGGTAACTGCCGCCGCTGAGTCGGGCGACGGCCTCCCAGGTGGCGCGGTCCGGGTCGCCGCCGAAGTCGATGACGTTGACCGCGACCGGTCTGGCCGGGTCGTTGGCGTTCTTGATGAACTCCTGCAACCCGGGCCCGTCCAGAGACTGGTCGGTGTGCGGTCCGGCGGTGATCACCAGGATCGAATTGTCTTGCCCGGCACGGTAATTGGCCAGCATCTCCTGATAGATCATGCGCAGCGTGGTAAACGACACCGCGCCTCCACCGGACGAGTACTGCCGGTCCAGTGCCCCAAGCAGCGCCGCCGAACGCGGCTGGCCGTTGACCTGGTCGGTCAGCGGACCGGCTGCCACCTCCGAGCGGCCCTCGTGGCCGTCGAACGTCCACAGGCCGATCACCGCGGTCGGGGGCAACGCCTTGATCCTGTTGCTGAGCGCGGCGACGACGTTGGCGAGGCGGGTCTTGCCGCCGCCTTCATCGACCGGCAACGACTGGTCGAGCATGATGGTCGCGGCCACCCCGGCCGAAGGCGAGGCCATGGTGTCGGCCAGCGTGGCCCGGGTCGCCTCGTCGCCTACCGACAGCGTCGCCGGTATTGCCGGGAAGGTGGTCACCGGGCTGCTCGGCGGTTTGACGCCGTCCGCCCGGAATCCGGCCTTACCCAGCTTGGCCAGCTGCTCGGGCTTGTGCAGGAACCGGGCGAACTCACTGGCCGCCGTCGTCTGCACCTGCGACAACCACGACCCGCTGAGCAGCACCGTCGGATAGTCGGCGACCGCGACCGGCCCCGGCGGAGTCGACGAAGCCAGTTTGCTCTTGGCATCCGGCGTCGACTGGCCGCGCTGGAACAGCTGCTGCTCGGTGGTGACCACCGCATGCACCGGCGCCGCTGCCACGTCCCCGGCTTTGAGCAGCGCGTTGAACGCCTCGTTCAACGAGTCGTCGGCGAGCTTCGGTTGCGCGTTCATCAGGGTGCGTACCGCACCCATGCCGGCGTCCGGTGGGGACCCCGCGGGCGCCGACGCGGCCGCTATGGCCTCACCGGCCAGGAAGGACGCGTCGCTGTTGCCGGTGATCGGCATCGCCAGGCGCAGCGACCCCCACGACGGCTGATTGAGTCCGGCCATCGAATTGGGGTTGGACTGCAGGCCCGGCAGCGCGGCCCAGTCCTGTTTGGCCAGTACCTGCTGAAACTCCGGCCGGATGGCCAGCACTACCGGTGAGGTCACCAACGAGCGGCTGTCACTGATGGTCTGCTTGCCCGTGGCCCCGGCCAGCCGTGCCGCGGACACCGAACTGCCCGGGATCCACAACCCCGGCTGGTTTCCCAGGTCACCCGGCCATTTGCCGACGAACCCACTCAGGATCGCGTCGGAGCCGGCCGACTTGACGGTCACGGTGACGCAGCGGTCACCGATCGGGCCGGCCTGGGCGTTGTAGCTGTCGGCCAGCCCTTTGATCGGGTCGACGATGGAAGGATCGGTCAGGACGGCGACGGAATCCTTGCCTCCGACGCAACGCGCAGCCGCCGAGTGCGACCGATTCGACAACGCGTCGCCGATGAACCGCCACAAGATCACTCCTGCGACCACTAAGACCACGGTGACCAGCGCCACGATCACCCCGACGCTCACCCCACGTCGGCCGCCGCTGCTGCGGTGCCCGCCCTGCCAGTCGTTCTGGCCACGCTGACCGGCGCTGAACAGCGGGGGAGGAGGCGTGGCGGCCGAAGTCTCCGACGACGGCGGTTCCGCATCTGGCTCCCGGAAACCAAAGTCGGGATAGTCGTCGGCACCCGCATCCGCGTCGTCGGCGCCGCGGTCCTCGTCCGGATACTGGGGTTCTGTCGAGAACGGCGACCAAGCGCTTTCGTCCCGGTAGCCGAAATCCTGGGACGGCGCAAGGTCCGGCGGCTGCTGCTCGGGCTCGGATCTGCCGGCGGCCGGCTCGGCGCCGAACTCTGAATCCTCTTCTGGGACCGAATCTTCGGGATCGGGCTTGCTGTGCCTACCCACCCGCGCGGGCCTTAAATTCCCGACGGCGGCGGTGCAGGATCGGCTCGGTGTACCCGCTGGGTTGCTGACCGCCGGACAGGATCAATTCCTCGGCGGCCAGGAACGCGATGCTGTCGTCGAAGTCAGGAGCCATCGGCCGGTAAGCCCGGTCGCCCTCGTTCTGCTTGTCGACCAGCGGCGCCATCCGCTCCAGGCTGGCCCGGACGTCCTCGCTGGTGATCACGCCGTGACGCAACCAGTTCGCGAGCAGCTGGCTGGAGATGCGCAGCGTCGCGCGGTCCTCCATCAGGGCGGTGTTGTGAATGTCGGGCACCTTGGAGCAGCCGACGCCCTGCTCGACCCAGCGCACCACGTAGCCCAGGATCGACTGGCAGTTGTTGTCGACCTCCTCGCGGATCTCCTCCGGCGCCCAGGCCAGCTCTTTGGCCAACGGGATGGTGAGCAACTCTTCGATCGTCGTACGCTTCTGACCCTGCAGCTCGTCCTGTACCTCGCCCACGTCGACCTGGTGGTAGTGCATGGCGTGCAGGGTGGCCGCGGTCGGCGAGGGCACCCACGCGGTGGTGGCGCCGGCCTTGGGCTGGCCGATCTTCTGCTCGACCATGTCGGCCATCAGCTCGGTCATCGCCCACATGCCCTTACCGATCTGTGCCTTGCCTTTGAAGCCGGCGGCGAGCCCGGTGTCGACGTTGGCGTCCTCGTAGGCCTTGATCCAGACGCTGTTCTTCATCGCGCCCTTGCGGATCATCGGGCCGGCTTCCATGGACGTGTGGATCTCGTCGCCGGTGCGGTCCAGGAATCCGGTGTTGATGAACACGACGCGGTCGGCGGCCGCCTTGATGCAGGCCTTGAGGTTGACCGTGGTGCGGCGCTCTTCGTCCATGATGCCGACCTTGAGCGTGCCCGGAGGCAACCCGAGGACGTCCTCGACGCGGCTGAACAGCTCGCACGTAAAGGCGACCTCGTCGGGTCCGTGCATTTTGGGCTTGACGATGTACACCGAACCCGTGCGGCTGTTGAGTAGCGGGCCGTTCTGGTCGCCGCTGCGCAGGCCGTGGATCGCCGCCAGCCCGGTGAACAGCGCATCCTGGATGCCCTCGGGCAACTCGTTGCCCTCACCGTCGACGATGGCGTCGTTGGTCATCAGGTGGCCGACGTTGCGCACGAACAACAGGCTGCGCCCGGGCAGGGTTAGTTCGCCGCCGTCCGGCCTGGTGTAGGTGCGGTCGGCGTTGAGCCGGCGGGTGAAGGTCTTGCCGCCCTTGTTCATCTCCTCGGCCAGGTCACCCTTGTTCAGGCCCAGCCAGTTGCGGTAGCCCAGCACCTTGTCGTCAGCGTCGACCGCGGTCACCGAGTCCTCGAAGTCCATGATCGTGGTGATCGCCGACTCCAGCACCACGTCCTTGATGCCCGCGGCGTCGGTCTTGCCGACCGAGTCCTCCGGGTCGATCAGGATCTCGATGTGCAGCCCGTTGTTGACCAGCAGCACCGACCAGCTGGGTGACCCGAGTTCGCCGCGGTACCCGGCGAACTTCTCCGGGCTGGCCAGGCCGGTGGACTGGCCGCCGGCGTCGATCTGCAACTGGCCGTCGACGATGCTGATACCCGTCGCGTCCGACCACGAGCCCGACGCGAGCGGCACGGCACCGTCCAGGAACCGGCGGGCATAGGCGATGACCTTGTCGCCGCGCACCTGGTTGTAGCTGGTGCCCTTCTCGGCGCCGTCCGCTTCGGAGATGACATCGGTGCCGTAGAGCGCGTCGTACAGCGAGCCCCACCGCGCGTTGGCGGCGTTCAATGCGAAGCGCGCGTTGAGCACCGGGACCACCAGCTGCGGACCCGCGGTGCTGGTGATCTCGTCGTCGACGCCGGAGGTGGTGATCGTGAAGTCGTCCGGTTCGGGCTGCAGATATCCGATCTCGGTGAGGAACTGCCGGTAGGCCTCCGGATCGAGCGGCTCGAGCACCCGGTGCCGGTGCCACTTGTCGATCTGGGCCTGCAGCTCTTCGCGGGTCTTCAGCAGTTCCTGGTTGCGGGGGGTGAGGTCGGTGACCACCTTGTCCACGCCCGCCCAGAAGCTGTCCGGATCGATGCCGGTGCCGGGCAGGGCCTCGTTGTTCACGAAGTCATAGAGGACCCTGGCAACTTGCAAGTTGCCCTGGGTAACCCGCTCGGCCCCGCGATCAGTCATGATGATTCTCCTCCGTAATGGCCTTTACCGGCCCCTCAGCACCCTCGCACCGCCCTCTGCTGGACCCAGTTAGCTACCGTCAGCCTACCGAGCGGCAGCGTGACGAGCGTAGCCTGGCCGATTCGCCGTACCAGGTCATGGCGCGCTGACGGGTTGGCCCGCGGCAAGGTTGCGAGCACGGTGAATTGCTTTGTGGCAACGCTCATGAGAACGCCCAAATCATACGGGGCTACTGGCCACTCAATCGCGGGGCGCCACGTCACGCATGCTTCCCACCAGGTCCTCCACCAGGTCTTCCAGCGCCACCAGCGCGACGACTTCGTTCCCGGCCGCGCCGTCACTGGCGGTCACCAGCGCCAGGTGGCTGTTGCTGCGACGCATCCGCGACAGCGCATCGGGCAGTCCCAGCGACTCGGGCACTTGCGGCAGGGCTCGGACCAGGGCCCGGTCGATCACGGTCTGGGGGTCGTCGCCGAGCGCGAGCACGTCTTTGATGTGCAGGTACCCGATGTAACTGCCGTCGCGGTCGACCACCGGAAAACGGGAATAGCCGGTCTGGGCCAGGGCCTGCTCGACGGCACCGATGGTGGGTCCCGAGCCGGCCTCGGCCACCGACACCGCATGAACCTTGGCCAGCGGCACCGCGACGTCACCGACCACCCGGCTGCGGATCTGCAGAGCCCGGGTCAGCCGGACGTGTTCCTCGTGGTCGAGCAGACCTTCGGACAGCGATTCGGCGATCAGCTCGGACAGTTCCGCCGTGGATACGGTGCTGTCGATTTCGTCCTTGGGCTCAACGCCCAGCAGCCGCAATATCCCATTGGCGCACTTGTTGTAGAACACGATGATCGGTCGCGCGACACGCACGTAAGGCAGGTACGCCGGGACCAGCAACATCGCGGTGCGTTCCGGACCGGCCAGCGCGATGTTCTTGGGCACCATCTCGCCCAGCAGCACGTGCAGGGTCACCACGAGCGCCAGCGCGACCACGAACGCCAACGTGTGCATCAACGCCGGGTGGATGCCGGCCAGGCCGAGCCAGGTTCGCAACACCTGGGCCACCGCCGGTTCGGCGATCCGTCCGAGCAGCAGCGAGGACACCGTGACACCCAGTTGCGCACCCGCCAGCATCGCCGGCAGCTGTTCGCCGGCCCGGATCACCGTCACGGCGCTGGCCCGGCCCTGTTCGGCCAGCGCCTCGAGGCGGTCGCGCCGCGCCGAGATGAGGGCGAACTCGGCACCCACGAAGTAGCCGTTGAGCGCGATCAACAGGACCGCCAACAGCAGTGCCAGGAGGGAGTTCATCGGCTGCCCCGGTGCGAGCCGGTATCGGGCGCACCGACCTCGGTGAGCTCGAGCTGGTCGATACGGCGGCCGTCCAACTCGACCACCTTCGCCTGCCAGCGCACCGACTCGTCGGGCAGGCCGTTACGGTCCAGCGAGGGCAACTCGACCGATTCGCCGGCCTCCGGAATGTGTCCGAGCTCCCGCAGTACCAGCCCGCCGATCGTCTCGTAGGGCCCCTCGGGAGCGCGGTAGCCGGTCGCGGTTTGCACCTCGTCGATCCGCAGTAGGCCCGAGACCCGCCAACCACTGCCGGATGCCACCACATCGGGTGTCGCGTCGTCATGTTCGTCGCGGACGTCTCCGACGATCTCCTCGATCAGGTCCTCGACGGTGACCATGCCTGCGGTGCCGCCGTACTCGTCGACCACCATGGCGGTCTGCAGCGGATGCGCGCGGATCGCCGCCAGCACCGCGTCGCCGTCCAGCGTCGACGGCACCACCGCGACCGGTCGCGCGACCGTCGTCAACAGCCTGGTCGCCCGCTCGGCCGGCGGGACCGCGAACACCTGCTTGACGTGCACGATGCCGACGGTCTCGTCGAGGTCGCCGCGCACGACGGGAAACCGCGAAAAACCCGTGTCGGCGACGACGGCGATCAGGTCGGCGACGGTGTCATCGGTCTGCAGGGCCACGATCTTGGGCCGGGGGGTCATCAGCTCCTCGGCCGTGCGGGCGCCGAACTGCAGCGAGCGGTGCATCAACGCCGCCGTGACGTCATCCAGCGACCCGCTGCGCGCCGAGGTGCGCACCAGCGACACCAGCTCCTGTGCCGTGCGGGCCGAGCGCAACTCCTCGGCCGGCTCGATGCCCAGTCGGCGCACGATCCAGTTGGCCGCCCCGTTGGTGAGCCGGATCGCCGGGGTGAACACCACCGAGAACAACCATTGCGGGAGCACGACGGCGCGGGCGGTGCGCAGCGGTCGGGCCACCGCCAAATACTTGGGGACCAGTTCACCGAAGATCATCGACACCGAGGTCACCACCACCAGCGCGAGAAACCCGGTGACGGCACCGGCCAGCCGATCGGGAGTCCCCAGCCGGTCCAGCCACGAGTGGGGGAGATCGGCCACCAGCGGCTCGATCAGATAGCCGGTACCCAGGGTGGTGATCGAGATACCCAGCTGCGCGCCCGACAGCTGGAACGACAGCCGGCGGTGGGCACGCCGGATGAAGCGGTCCCGACCGGCGCCGCTGCGGGCATTGGCCTCCACGACGCTGCGATCCAACGCCGTCAACGAGAACTCCGCGGCGACGAACACCGCGGTCCCCAAGGTGAGCGCCAGAATGGCCAGCACGCTGACCACGGTGCTGGAGTGGTTCATCAGCGTTTCACCAACCGGTGGGCAGCGGATGCCCCTCCGCAAACCCCGCGGCCGACTGCACGCCGACCACCGCCCGCTCGTACAACTCCTCCAGGTTCGCCGCGCCCACGTAGGTGCAGGTGCTGCGCACACCGGATGTGATGTGATCGATCAGGTCCTCGACGCCGCCGCGGTCCGGGTCCAGTCCCATCCGCGACGTCGAGATACCCTCTTCGAACAGCGCTTTGCGGGCGCGGTCGAACGGGCTGTCCGCGCCGGTGCGGGCGACGACCGCCCGCTTGGACGCCATCCCGTAGCTCTCCTTGTACGGCTGGTTCTCCCGGTCACGCATCAGATCGCCGGGGGACTCGTAGGTGCCGGCGAACCAGGACCCGATCATCACGTTGGACGCTCCGGCGGCCAGCGCCAGGGCCACGTCCCGCGGATGCCGGATACCGCCGTCCGCCCACACGTGGCCACCCAAATCCCTTGCAGCAGAAGAACATTCGACGACAGCAGAGAACTGTGGGCGGCCGACGCCGGTCATCATCCGGGTGGTGCACATCGCACCCGGACCCACCCCGACCTTGACGATGCCGGCACCGGCTTCGATCAGGTCGCGGGTGCCCTCGGCGGACACCACGTTTCCGGCGGCCAGTGGGATACCCAGATCCAGCGCGGCGATCGCCTTGATCGCCTCAAGGGCCTTGACCTGGTGCCCGTGTGCGGTGTCGATCACCAGCAGGTCTACCCCGGCCTCGGCGAGAGCCTGAGCTTTGGCTGCCGCGTCGCCGTTGATACCGACGGCCGCACCGATGCGCAGCCGGCCCGCGGCGTCGACGGCCGGGTGGTAGATGCCGGTGCGGATCGCCCCGGTGCGGGTCAGCACACCGGCCAGAGCACCGTCGGGACCGGTCACCACCGCCACGTCGATCGGCGCGTGTTCGAGCAGGTCGAAAATCTTGCGCGGTTCGGTGCCCACCGGCGCGGTGACGAAGTCCGTGGCCGCGACGTCGCGCACCCGGGTGAACCGGTCCACCCCCACGCACGATGCCTCGCGCACCACGCCGATCGGCCGGCCCTCGAACACCACCACCGCGACGCCGTGGGCGCGCTTGTGGATCAGCGCCAGCGCGTCGGACACCGAATCGTCGGGCGCCAGCATCACCGGCGTATCGAGCACCAGGTCGCGGCTCTTGACGAACTGCACCATCTGCTGCACCGCGGGGATCGGCAGATCTTGCGGCAGGATCACGATGCCGCCGCGGCGGGCGACCGTCTCGGCCATGCGGCGTCCGGCGACGGCGGTCATGTTGGCGACCACCACCGGAATGGTGGTCCCGGAACCGTCGACGGTGGACAGGTCGACGTCGAACCGCGACGCCACCTCCGACCGGTTCGGCACCACGAACACGTCGTTGTAGGTCAGGTCGAACGTCGGGCGGTGCCCATCAAGGAACTTCATCGTGTCAGGCAGGAACTTCGCTTCGGTCTCCGCTCCACAGGGTGTGGAACTTCTTGCTTCGGTCCTCGTCGGTGCGGCCATAGGTGTGCGCGCCGAAGAAGTCACGCAGGCCCTGGGTGAGCGCGGCGGGCAGCCGTTCGGTCCGCAACCCGTCGTAGTAGGACAACGCCGACGAGAACCCCGGAATCGGAATACCCAACTGTGTGGCAGACACCACCACCCGACGCCAACTGTCGATGGCCGCCTCGATCGCGCTGCGGAAATAGGGGGCGACGATCAACGTCGGCAGGTCGGGGTCCTCGTCGAACGCGTCCTTGATCCGGTTGAGGAACTTGGCCCGGATGATGCAGCCGCCGCGCCAGATGGTCGCCAGATCGCCTGGGGTGAGGTCCCAGCCGTATTCGGCGCTGCCGGCCTGGATCTGGTTGAAGCCCTGGGCGTAGGCGATGATCTTCGACGCGTACAGGGCTTTCTTGACGTCCTCGACGAACTGCTCGGGGTCGGCCGGTTTGTCGCGCAGTTCGCCGGAAGCCAGTCCGGTGGTCGCCTTGCGCTGAGCCACCGAACCCGACAGCGCACGAGCGAACACCGCCTCGGCGATGCCGGTGACCGGCACCCCGAGATCCAGCGCCGACTTCACCGTCCACCGGCCGGTGCCTTTCTGCTCGGCCTCGTCGACGATGACGTCGACCAGCGGTTTGCCGGTCTTGGCATCGGTCTGGCGCAACACCTTGGCGGTGATCTCGACCAGGAAGCTGTCCAGGTCGCCCTTGTTCCATTCGTCGAAGACGTCGGCGATCTCCGCCGCCGATTTGTCCAGTGCATCGCGCAGCAGCTGGTAGGCCTCACCGATCAGTTGCATGTCGGAGTATTCGATGCCGTTGTGCACCATCTTGACGAAATGCCCGGCGCCGTCGGGACCGATGTGCGTGCAGCACGGCACGCCGTCGACGTGCGCGGAGATCTCTTCGAGCAGTGGCCCCAGCGATTCGTAGGATTCGGCCGGCCCGCCGGGCATGATCGACGGTCCGTTCAGCGCCCCCTCCTCGCCGCCGGAGATCCCGGCGCCGACGAAGTGCAGGCCCCGCTCGCGGATTGCCTTCTCCCGACGGATGGTGTCGGTGTAGAGGGCGTTGCCGCCGTCGATGATGATGTCGCCTTCTTCCATCGCGTCGGCGAGCTTGTTGATGACGGCGTCGGTGGGGTCACCGGCCTTCACCATGATGATGACGCGTCGCGGCTTTTCCAGGGCGGCAAGGAATTCCGGGATCGTCTCGGTGCGGACGAAGTTGCCGTCCGAGCCGTGCTCTTGCAGCAGCGCGTCGGTCTTTGCCACTGATCGGTTGTGCAGCGCGACGGTGTAGCCGTGCCGGGCGAAGTTGCGGGCCAGGTTCGAGCCCATCACCGCCAGGCCGGTGACTCCGATCTGCGCGGTCGCGGTTGGCGAATCCGACGAACTCATGTCCTGCCTCTCGGGGTTGGCGAACTATTGCTCGAGCATGTGCGGAAGCTGTTCGGAAACACACTGTCACAACGGACTGACGGCGTTACACGGGTGGGCTCGGCCTAGACGCTGACCAATCGGTGCAGCTCGGTCAGCCAGGGCACG
The DNA here is from genome assembly GCF_059813095.1 of Mycobacterium sp. NGS22. NCBI lineage: Bacteria > Bacillati > Actinomycetota > Actinomycetes > Mycobacteriales > Mycobacteriaceae > Mycobacterium > Mycobacterium sp. NGS22. Next base: position 1,504 of record NZ_JCALDY010000004.1, on the reverse strand, counting down.
GCCAGCGCGATGGTGGGCACCACCAGGACCGCCGCCGCCGCCAGGTAAGCGGCCACCGACAACATCAGACTGTTCGGGCGGCCGGACAACCGGCGCACCCGAACCACGGTGCTGGGTCCGCCCGCGGCCAGCGCCCCCGACGGCGCCCGTCCGGACGCGCAGGCGACCAGCGCCCGGGCCAGCGGGGTGCGCCCGGTGACCCGTACCGCGGTGTCGTCGGCCAGCAATTCCACCAGCAGTCGCACCGCTCCGAGCGCGTTGGCGCTGCGCACCACACGGGGGAAGGCGGCGTGTACGGCGGTGAATGCCTCCAGCACGAGGTCGTGACGGGCCCTCAGGTGGGCCCGCTCGTGGGTCAGGATCGCGGTGACTTCGGCGTCGGTCAGCGTGTTGAGCGCCCCTTCGCTGACCACGACGCGGCTGCGCACCCCGGGCAGGCAGTAGGCCAGGGGTTGCTCGACGTCCAGCACCCGCAGGTCGCGGGTGCGCGCACACGGTTGGGCGCGCACCGAATCCCGCCCGACCAGATCCACCACCATGCGGTGGTGCGCCCGTCGGCGCCGGGTTGCGATGGCGACCCGGAGCACCGCCACCATGAGTCGGATCCCGACCAGGACGGTCAGGGCGAAGACGGTGAGGTAGGCGGCCCACAGTGGCCACCCGAGGCGGCTCTCGGCGTCCAGGATCCCGGCAGTGGGCCGACCGTCCGGACCGGGCATCAGCAGCCTGCTGGCGATGGCGATGCCGGCACTGAATGTCGAGAGCACCGCGGCCAGCGCGACGGCCTGCCAGAGCACCATCGCGGCCCGGGGAGCGCGCAACGGCCACGCGGCGCGGGCCAACACAGCCGGTGTCGGGCCGGCCAGCAGCACCGCGAGGATGGTGAAGGCCAGCGCGGACACGCTGTAATTGTCCCTCAGTCGTCGGCCGGAGGTCCAGCAGATGGCGAATTGCGGTGGTGCGCTTCCAATTCGGCGAGTGCGCGGCGCAGCGCATCGGCCTCGTCGGCCCCGACACGTTCGACGAAGTGCACCAGCGCGGCTTGCCGACTGCCGGAGTCCTGCGCCTGGGCGAGCGCGTCGACCATCAGCCCGGCGACCAGTTCGTCCCGGCCGTGGACTGGGGCGTAGCGGTGCGCCCTGTCGTCGCGGATCTGGGAGACCAGGTTCTTTTTCGCCAGCCGCTGCAAAACGGTCATCACGGTGGTGTACGCGAGGTCGCGGCGCGCCGACAACGCTTCGTGCACCTGGCGTACGGTCTGCGGTTCGGTCATGGACCACAGGTGATCCATCACGGCCCGTTCCAGATCCCCCAGCCGCGTCAGCTTGGCCATAGTTCATCTCCTGAGCGTTGGTACCAGCGTACTCCGGCTTACTACCGAGTGTCGTACCCGATGTTGCGCGAATCGGCATTTCGTTGAACGACTCTTCCAGACACCCTACGCAATCAATGCTTGCAATATTAGGGCAGCCTTGCCTATGCTAACTGTGGTCGAGCAACAAGG